>JBGQKM010000198.1:0-11469 GCA_041499515.1 Planctomycetia bacterium
GTGACGGTAATCTGGTAAAGATTCGATCCCGGGTGTTCCGCCGCGCTCTCTTCGGCATAGGTGTGCGTGCCAAAAACCTGGAACGTGGTGCCGCTCTGAACGATCGTGGCGGCGGCGAGTTGCACCCCGCTGCCGTCTCCCCAATCGATGTCTGCCGAATAGTCGGCGATAGCCTCGGGCCCGCCCGGATCCGTGAAGGTGGCAATTAGGACCGAGCCGCTGCTGGCTCCCTCGACCGGCGTGATGTTCTGGCCGCCGGTGGCAATCACGTCGGGGTCGGACACGGTGACGTTGAAGGTTTTGGAGTCCGACAAAAGCGTGCTGTCGGTGACGGTCACCGTGACCTGGTAGGGATTCGATCCTGGATGATCAGCGGCGCTCTCTTCCGCGTAGGTATGGGTTTGAGTGCCCAGCGACCCGGCGGAAGCCACGTTGAACGTCGTGTTGGGCGAACCGTCGCCCCAGTTGACGGTGACGGTCCACGGGCCGCCGTCCGCGTCGGCGAAGCTGCCGAGATTGAACGACTTCGCCGCACCTTCGAGAGCGGTTTGGTCGCTCGGTGCAGTGACCACCGGTCGGTCCTCGGGTGTAAAATTGGCAATGACGGTCGGCCCACCGCCACCAAACTCGTTGACGTGCCAGAAAGTACCGTTCACTGGGTCCACGTTCATGCCGCTAAAGTCGCCGATCCTGCCAGTGATGATGCCGGAGCCAGTTCCGGCAGGAACCAGGACGATCGGTTGCATCGTTCCGGCTGCGTCGGTCGGTTTTCGTGCCGTCACGAACGTCGAGAGAAAGCCCCCGGTGGCGCCGTTGGCAGCGCCTCCGACCGTGTCGGATTCCATGAAGCCCAGGCCGATTTCCCCTGTGGAGTTGATGTTGATCGCCGGCTCGACGGTGTAGGTATTGGGGCCGAAGCCGATGCGGCCAACGTTCGCGCTGCCGCCCACTAACTGAAAAGCGGGCGTGCCGCCGCTCACGTCAATAGCGTACCATTGGACGTCCAGTTCGCCCCTGAAGTTGATGCTGAACTTCGCCCCACTACCGCTGCCCCCGGTCACCGTGCCGTTAATTCCCGCAAGGCTCGAATAGTTGCCTGGGTCGGCAACGGTGACCGTGCTGACGCTGCCGCCAGCGCCGAGCGTGGCGACCGTCAAGGTGGCCGCTGTCGTAAACGTGCCGCCGTTAACAGTCAACGTATCTCCGACCGTGTAACCGGAGCCCCCGACGGGGGTTCCATTGCTGATTTGGACCGAAGCCGAGACGACGCTGGCCGTGCCGACCGCAACCTTGTGCGCGGCAACAACGGTGTTATTGTATTCCCCGGCGTTCAAAATTCGGTTGTCGATGTCACTCGCCGGACTGTTGCCAGGGTTGTCGACGTCACCGTAAGTCACCACAGGGTCGGCATCGTCGAGGGGGTTATTAATGCCAGAGGGGACGAAGTTCTTAGACGCCGGCAGGGGCAGGGAGGTGGGGGGGGAGAAGGTGGCGGAGTTCGACAGGACATTGGTCATTTTGGTGACATCGATGTTGGCGCCGTCGTTAGGGTTCCGGATCAGCCACATCGGGTCGCCGGTCACCGAATCTTGCATGGCGGTGGCTCGATAGCTGAAGCCGGGCAGGTCGTTGTGAAAGACGTGCAGCGAAGCCTGCGGAACCCCATTGGCCAGGTCGGTGGCGTTGATGGAAACAATTTGCGAATTACCGCCGAAAGGACCGTTGCCGAACATGTTAAACGTGTCGACAAGCGCATCCTTGTTGAAGCCCGGGTTGCCGGGATAATCAGTCCAGGCGGAATTTCCAACTGGGCCTTCCGTCGTGGTGATGTGGTAGAAATTCCAATCCGCCGTCGTGAAGGTGGTTGGGTTGCTCGTCGTGGAGACCGCAACGAGGTACTGGCTGACGTTCGTGGTTTGGTCGACGTCAATATCTGCGATAATAAACCGCCCATTCGCCCCCATCAAATTGTCAAAGAGCCCGGTGGAGTCGCAAACGCCGCAGGAGCCAGGGTCTACGGTCGCCGTGCCGCCGCCCGAATCTGCCAGCCCGGACGTGGCGTCCGTGTAGCTGAAGGTCGTCGCGGTCACGGCCGTGATCGGGAACACGCCGTCGTAGCCAGCCACGCCCACGCCCGAGACCGTCACCGTTTGATTGACGCTGAAACCGTGAGCTACGGCGGTCGTGATCGTTACGGTATTGCCTGCCTCAGTGGCGCCGGTCGGGCTGGCGGCAATGGCGACGGCCACGGAGCCGGGGAGGTCGATTTGCGTCTGGCTTCCAATCGCGGGATTGTAAAAGAAGTCGCTAATCCCGTCCTGGGCCAAGATGGCTCCGCCCGGTTTGGGGCTGAAAAGCGTGACCGTACTGTTGGTGACTTCGAGGTAACTGTTTGGCCCGGCGGCGCCGGTAACATCAGGCGGGCCACCGCCACCATTCCCGACGTAGCCTAACCCGCCGCCGTTGATGATCGAGACGGTCAACAGCCTGCGGTCTTCCAGCAGTTCGAGCTGGAGCCGGAATGGCGCCGTGCCTCGGAACGAGAGAGCGTTCGGTTTTTGCCGCCGCGGTTTCCGGCCGCGATCTTGCCAATGCGATGTCTCGGTGAATGGGTGAATCATTGGGTGTCTCCCGTCTGATGAAATTCCTTGAAGCGCCGGATCCTTCAGGATCCGGTCATGTTGAATTGGACGGTGGCCGGTATTTCAAATTGCGTGCCGTTTGTGTACTCCGATCGAAGGATCGTCCGTGGTGTTCTGAGCTTTGGCCGCCGGCTATTCTTCAAGCGATTGCCAGTGCGTGGCACGACCGCTGCGAACGAAGGGCATCCCTGGCCCATGGAACCTTGCAGACCGAACGCTCGCTCAGCAGTCCCAGCTGACGCTGATTTCGAAGTTATCACCCGCTCAAAGTGTCAATCGAACGCGTGATTGCCGGCAACATGCCACTCTGCCTCAGCAAAACCAGGATTTCCATTCCAACCCTTCGTCAGCTTCTCAGGTTCCGTTCGCGACAAGACAAGGGAAGAGTTTGTACGAAAAAAGCGAGAGCTGTCAATGAAAGTGACATGCAAACCGGCGGTTTTGCCTCGTCAAATCCCATTTTAAGTTCAATTGTATTGCGGGTTTGAACGAAAACCGAAAAAAGTCAGAATACAGTTTTTCTTTTCGCACGGCGCGTGGCACCAGTAGAGGAAGGACTGGTCGGCGGGCCATGCATTCAAACGATGCGCCTCGAACTGACGTTTTACTTGGCCTTTTATTTGGGTAGCTGATGCCTTACGACGGAAAAACACGTCGTGCGACCCATGCAAAGTGTGAGAGGCTGGTGGGACG
Organism: Planctomycetia bacterium; assembly: GCA_041499515.1. Taxonomy (GTDB): domain Bacteria; phylum Planctomycetota; class Planctomycetia; order Pirellulales; family PALSA-1355; genus PALSA-1355. Next base: position 3,336 of record JBGQKM010000198.1, read on the forward strand.
ACCGAGGGCCAAAAAATGGGTATCTGGCCGAGCGAACGGCCGCCAGGAACCCATCGTTGGTTCACGTCCAGGATTTTCGATCAGCGATTGAATAAGAAGGCCGGGCTGTTGATCAGGGCCCAGGCCAAATCTTGCGCGCCGGTGAGCCGCTCGTTTTTCTGCTGCTCGGCGCTGGTCGCCATCGTCTGATTCAAGCGGACCCACTGCGGATCGAGCCCGCGATAGTAGCCGACCACTTCGGCTTTCTGCGCGTCGCTGCGCTTGTCGGGCGCGATGGCCAAGATCTCGGCGACGTTGGCCGGCAGGGACGATGGATTCACCGGGCGCTGGGCCGAGGTGACCGCCACGCGGAATTTTCCGACCGAGTGCTGATCATCGTACTGGTGATCGAGCGAAAGCGAGATCGTCATGCCGCCGGCGAAATTCAGGTCTTCCTTGATTTCGAAAATGCCGGCATGGTTCTTGCCGAACTGCGGCGCGATCGCCCAGCCGGATTGTGGATTGCCGTCAACGGCGTTGGCCACGGGGAAGCCCTCTTGGCTAAAATCGGCCGTGGCCCGCGAGAACGTCAGGGGCGTCGACTTCGCTGGATCGGCCTTCGAGGCCGCCGTCGCGCGCAGCTCGGAGAGCACCAGGTTGCCGTTTTGGGCTCGGCCGGGTCCGCCGGCCGGCAGTTTGCTGTCGGCCAGCAATTCCAGTCGAATCGCCGTCACTCTCTCCAGATCGGTGGGCAGCGTGATCGCATAGACGCCGCGGCCGTTGGCGCCCTCGACCAGCACGGATTGGTCGGGCTGTCGGGCGAACGTCGCGCCCGTGTCGGCCTTCATTTCGGTCGGATCGAGAACGGTCCAGGCCGGCCCGGCCTGGCTGGCCTCCCAGGCGGCTTGTTGGGCGTCGAGTTTGGTCTGCTCGGCGGCCAACTCGGCCACGAGTTTGGAGTGCTCCTCTCCGCTGGCGTGCAGAGCCTTGACGCCCGCCTCGATCTCGGGCTGCGTGGCCGGACGCGCGAGGATGCGGACGAACATTTCGTCGACCACCTTGGCGTCGTCGGGCTGCGCGCTCACCAGTTTCGTGATTTCGTTGTTGCCATCGGCAATCGCCTCGGCGATCGTCGGGCCGTTGACTAGGGTCATCACGGGGCCCAACATCATGCCGCTGCCGCGTTCGCATTCGCACGAGCTTTCGCGGGCTGGGCGTCCGAAGACTTCGAAAAATCCGCTGGGCAGCGTCAGGCCCACGTCGGGCAACTGCGCCGCGCGAAAGCCGGCCGGCACGCCGGGCAGGCGGCTGAGAGAACCGGTAGTGCGCTGGATCGTGTCGTAGAGCACTTCGGCCGGCAAGCGGCGCGCGATCGCGTGCGAAAAATTGATGTCGTCATCCTGGTTCCATTGGTTCGTGCGGATCGACGCCTGGTAGGTGCGCGATTTGCAAATCGTCCGCAGAACGTGTTGCATGTCGAAACCGCCGTTGACGAATTCGCTGGTGAGTTTTTCCAGCAGCTCGGGATTGGTGGGCGGGTTGCCGGCGCGAATATCGTCGATTGGGTCGATGATGCCGCGGCCGAACAGGTAGCCCCACAAGCGGTTCACATAACTCTTGGAAAAATACTGGTTGTCCTTCGAGGTCACCCAACGGGCCAATTGTTCGCGGCGCGAGGCGGCGCCGGAGGCCGGGTCGGCGTACTGATAGGGGAAGCTGGGCGCGGCCGGTTTGCCGCTGCCGCCCTCGAGCACTTCGCCCGAGCCGGTGTCGAAAATGTCTTCGACCAGCGGTTTGCCCCCCTCGACGTCGGTTTGCCCGATCTTTCGGCCGTCGCTGGCCGAGTCTTCTTTGCGGCCGACCTGGGCGAAGTACGCGGCCAGGTGAAAATACTGGCCCTGCGTCCAGCGTTCGAACGGATGGTCGTGGCAGTGATTGCAATTGAACCGCACGCCCAGGAACAACTGGGTCGTGTTTTCCATCGTCTCTTCCGGCGTGCGCAGGATTTTGAAGTAGGCGGCCGGCGGATTTTCCAGCGTCGAGCCGCTGGCCGTCAGAATCGTGTAGACGAACTTGTCGTAGGGCATGTTGCTGGAGACCGCCTGCTTGATCCAGCCCCGCATGGCAAACGAGCCTTGTTCGCCCAGAAACTTGCGATTGACCTGCAACAGGTCGCCCCACTTGTTCGTCCACAGTTCGATGTAGTCGCCGCCGCCAACCAGGCGATCGACCAGTTCGTCGCGCTTGAGCTTGGTGTCGCGCTGGTCGGCGACAAACGCGCGAACCTGCTCGCTCGTGGGCGGCAGGCCGGTCAAGTCGAGCAACACGCGACGCAAAAACTCGGCGTCGGTACACAATTCACTCGGCAGCGACTTGACGCGTTTCAGCTTGTTGTAGACCAGGTCATCGATAAAGTTGTTGGCCGGCACTTCCTTCCACTCATATCCGGCGCGGTCGCCCATCACCGTGATCGTGGTGGCGGTGTACGAGCCCTCGAAGCGGGCCAGAATCGGGGCCTCACCACGACGGACGACCGAAACCAATCCCAGCTTGTCGGGCTCGGCCACGTCCGTATTGCCGCTGTCGATGAACGCCTCCAGCGTGACGTCGCGCACGGCGCCGTCGCCATAGGTGGCCAAAACCCGCATCTGCTGGGTCATGCCCGGCAGCGGCACGATCGGATTCTTGGGGAAGATTTCGATCTTGGCCACGCGGGGGCCGTCGAGATCGAGCTTCACGCCGCCGCCGATCCACGAGCGGATCAATTCGTAGTACGGCTGGCCGGGCTGCGTGACGACGCCGCCCACGTGCGGAATCACGCCGGCCGGCTTGAGCAGCATCAGGCTCTGTTCGGGCGCCGCGCGATTGATCCGCCGGCCGGCGATGTCGTCGGTCAGCGCTCGATGATCGTACAGCGGGTCGTAGCCGCGCAGTGATAACTTGAATCCGTTTTTGCCGTTGAGCGAACCGTGGCAGGTGCCGGCGTTGCAGCCCAGTTTCGAAAGGGCCGGCATCACGTCGCGCACGAAACTCGTGTTGTAGTTCACTTTTTGTCCGGAGACTTTCAACGGCACCGCGATCGTTTGGCCGCCGACGGCAAACGTGATTTGACCGTCGCCATCGGCCAGAGGCCGCACGACGCCGGTCGGCGAGACGCTTGCCAGCTCGCCAGAAACCACCGGCTCGACCGCCCGCGTCACGTCCAGGTGATCGCCGTTTTCCAGTTGGGCCGTGAGCAGCACCTCGACGTAGGCGTAGCGGTTGCCCAGCGTGATTTCAGCCGGCTCAGCCTGCAATGACACGACTTTCGCGCCCTCGGGCAGGTGCTCCTTGGGCGCGGCCGTCGCGAGGCCGGCCCCGAAAAGCGCCACGGCCCCGCCGAGGCAGCCGATGGTCAACAAGTTCCATTTCATGGCAAATGTCCTATCGCACATTGATGCAAACGTGAAAACCCTTTGGCATCCGTGGAAAGTCACTATTTCTATTGGCCCGCCGACGCGACTTTGGTCGCGCCCACGGGAACTGGAGAAAACTCTTTGATCAACTTGCCGGTCTCGGCGTCGTTCAAGCGAACCAGGCCGTCGAAGCCGGCCGAAGCCACCACCTTGCCACTGGCGCTGAAGGTGACCGCGTACACGCCGCCATGCTGGCCTTCGAGCTTGTGCAGCAGCTTGCCGCTATCCGTTTCGTAAATTCGCACTTCGCCCGTGCCGTCCAGGCTGCTAGCGATCGCAAACCGGCTGCCGTCGTGGTTGAAGTGGGCGTCGTAAATCCGCCCCGGCACCGGCTCGTAGGCCTTGATCAGATTAAAATCGTCGCCGATCACGCGGGCCTTGGTTCGCAACATTTGATAAATCTTCGGCACGCCGTCGGCCCCGCCGATCAACAATTCGTCCTTGGCCGGATGACGATCCACCGCGGCCAGGCCCCCCTTGAGCGCGCCGGGCGTGATGCTCGTGATGTTGTCGATAAAACGTTGCGTGGCCACTTCGACCAATTTCATCGAGCGGTCCCGGCTCACCGAAATCACGTACGTGCTATCTTTCGAAAACACGGTGTCGAGCACCCAATCGCTGTGCGCCCCCTGATAGAGCAGTTGCTTTCCGCTGGCGGCGTCGATAGCCCGCAGAGTGTTATCGGCGCAACCGAAGGCGATTTTCGTCCCGTCGCCCGACCAGCTCACGCCATACACCGTGTCATACGTCACCGGCACCGAGTATCTGAGTTTGCGCGTCGGGATATCCCAGACTTGCACTTCACCCAGGCGGCCTGGCGAGCCGCCGCTGACGGCCAGCGATTTGCCGTCCGGCGAGAAAGCCAGCGATTCGACGCGCTCCGACTGCCCGACCAGGCGGGCCACTAGCGCCGAACCGTCAGCCTGGTACAGCAGAGTCTCGTGATAGCCCGAAATGGCCAGCAGCGTGTCGTCGGGCGAGAAGTCCAGCGCGGTCAGCACCGGGGCGGCTTCGTACACCGGCGGATGTTCCATGTCGATCACGGCGCGGACCGACATCGGCGTGTCGTCCTGAGCCCCTTCGACAATCCACTGGCGGATGCGTTTGATTTGATCCTCGGCCAAGGGTTCCTTGTCCTTGGGCATTTCCGCCTTGCCGTCCTTGGGAGTGATTTGGGCCACGAGGCCGCTCTCCTCCGGTTTGCCGGGCACGACCGCGGCCTGTTCGCTTTCGCCCCCTTTCAGCAGCCCCTCCATGTTCGTCATGACGAACTCGCCCATCGCTTTGGCCGGTTGATGGCAGCCCTGGCAGTGGACCTGAAGGATGGGACGGATGTCGCGAAAGTAACTGATCGTGCCGGCGGGTTTGGCGGCGCCAGTTTCAACCGCGCTGAGCCGCGGCGCGAGTATCAGGAAAAGGGTTGTTGCGAGGATCGCAATGCTTCGCGCGCCGATCATGAAACTCACCCTAAAATACGATGGCGGTTCGTGTAATGCTCTCGGTCGATTCAAGCTGTTGCGAGGTTGGAACTTCAGGGGCGGGGCGACCGACGGCATCCGGCCGAAACTTGCGTCCAGCAGGAACCGCGGTCCAATATCGGGGCGAGTGGATCAAGCGGCGGCCTGACAACACCCATTGCCTGGTGTGCCTGGCCGCCTAGACCTGAATATACACGCCCACGATAGCGGATAGCAAGGAAAAACCACTCCTCAAGGGGGGCGGGCCTCGTGGCCGGCAACGCAAAGCCGGCACCTCGAGTGCCATTGCGCTCAATCGGCCGGCTTTTCGCCCCCGAGCTTGCCGGCGTTGAGCTGCTCGTCGGAGATCAGCAGATCCTCAAGCACGCGGCCGCCCAGGATGGTCTCTTCAATGATCCGCGGCACGTCGGCCATCTGGACGTGGCCGTACCAGATCTCTTGCGGATAGATCACTACGGTCGGTCCTAATTCGCATTGGTCCAGACAGCCCGACACGTTCGCGCGCACCAGCGGGCCGAGGTTACGGCGTTTCAGTTCCGCTTTGAAACAATTTCGCAGCGCGTCGCTGCCGTCGGGATTGCAACAGCCGCGGCTGTTTCCCGGCTCGCGGCGGTTGCAGCAGACGAAAATATGGCTGGTAAATCTGGGCATGAGTTTTTCCAGTACGGCCCCCCGAACGCGACTCCCGACGCGCATTCTACTCGAACCGGCTGGAAAGCGCCAGCGGCGGCTCGCCGGGCCCTGTCCTCCCCGATTTTTCATCAAATAAGCCGCCGTGCATTATTTACAGCCGCCGCGCCGGCGGCCAAACTATCAGGCTCAAGCGGCCGCTTGCGCCCCGGCCGTGCATGGGCATTTTCAACTGGGAGTTTTCCAGGGCGATTTATTGGGGAGTCCGAACATGAACAAGGTGTGCTCGCGAGTTGCAATCGTGTGGATGGTGGCGGCGACCGTGATGTTTGCGGCCGCTGCAGCGTCGGCGGCCGACACGCCGGGCGAGGATGGCTGGACCAGCCTCTTCGACGGAAAGACGCTCAAGGGCTGGAAGGCCAGCGAACATCCCGAGCAGTGGAAGGTCGACGACGGCAGGATCGTGGCCGGCGGTCCGCGCAGCCATCTGTTCTATGTCGGCGACGACGAAAGCAAACCGGCGGAGTTCCAGAACTTCGATTTCAAGGCCGACGTGATGACCACGCCCGGCAGCAATTCGGGCATCTACTTCCATACGCGCTTTCAGGCCGTGGGCTTTCCGCAAATCGGCTTTGAGGCGCAAGTCAACAACACGCACGGCGACCCGGTGAAGACCGGCAGCATCTATCACATCGTGAAGAACTACGTCGCCCCGGCCAAAGACAACGAGTGGTTCACCGAAGAAATCATCGTCCGCGGCAAGAACATCGTGACCAAAGTCAACGGCAAAGTGATTTGCGACTACACCGAGCCCGAAGGCGTGAAAGGCCCGATGGAAAAGGTCGACAAGGGCACGTTTGCTTTTCAGGCCCACGATCCCAAGAGCACGACCTACTACAAGAACATCCTGGTCAAGCGACTGCCGGCGAAGTAGTTGAGCGCTCGGCGGTACGTTCCGCTGGAGTTGGGGCCGCGCCGGTGCGGATTATTCCGTTCGCGCCGAGCGTGCCGGCCTGGGCCGCCTGAATCCCGGGGATTCCTGTTGCTTGAAAAGGGCAATTTAGGCAAGTAGGATGGGCTTATTGCTATAATGGGACCGCTGGGGCAAGGCGGTCGGCCATGATGCGGTTTGGCCCCGCTTGCGCGCCTCGTGCGGTGAATCCGCGGTTATCCATTCAGACCAGAGAGAGAGTCGTTGCCATGATGAGCCTTTTTGTTCGCGCCGCGTGCGGATTCACCCTGGCGCTTGCCGGATTGTCGACCGGTTCGGTCGCGGCGCAGGATGCCGCGCTGGTCGAGTTTTATGGCACGGGAGTCCACCATTATTTCGCCGGCAATCCGGCCCAAGCGGCCGGCGATTTGACTGCCGCCATCGACGGTGGCACGAAAGACCCGCGGGCTTACTACTTTCGCGCGTTGGCCGAGATGAAACTGGGCCGGCAGGACGTGGCCGCCGCCGACATGAAAAAAGGGGCCGCGCTGGAAAGCGCTGATATCAATCAATATTATCCGGTAGGAAAATCGCTCGAGCGCGTGCAAGGTCCGGCCCGCCTGGCGATCGAGCGTTATCGTGCCGTGGCCCGCGTCGAAACTCACCAGCGACAACAACAGCGCGACGCCGTTCGCTATGAGCAACGCCGCCATGCCGAAGAGAAGGTGTTGCGAAGCCCAAGCCTCGCGCCGCCGCCCCCCAAGCCGTCAAAGCCCGTTGCCCAGCCGGCCGACGAGGATCCGTTTGACGACAAGGCCGCTGGCGACGAAGACAAGCCCGCGGCCGATCCGGACGGGGCCGAGGAAATGCCGGCCGATGACGCGGCGCCGGCCGCCGCCGACGATCTGGACGCGGATGCTGACAAACCCGACGCCAAGGATTCCGATGCCAAGAGTGGCGACGACGATCCTTTTGCCGACGATCAGAAGGACAACAAAGACAAATAACTCAACGATCGGGACCGGGTTGCCTGGCTTCTGTTGCATGACAGCCGACGGGCGGCTTCGGTCCTAACCACCCAGCCCAGGTTCGAGCCGCCGTGGAGTTTTTCCCGCCTGGCATGCTTCCCCGCCGCAGACCGTTTTTCGAAATTCCTCGGTCCGAATTCCGGAAGGTATCGTAATGATACGTCGCGTGCTTCACCACGGCTGTGCCTGGGGATTTGTCTTGGCCCTGGGTTCGTTGGCGGCGCATTCGGCCAACGCCGCTCCGCGAATCAACAACCTGTCGCTGCGCGGTTTGCAGGCTGGGGGCGTGACCACGCTAGTGATCGATGGCAGCGAGTTGTTGCCGGATGCGAAAATCATTTTTTCCGCGCCGGTGGCTAAACAATCGATCAAAGAGGGAGCCACGGCGGCGCGAGTGGAAGTCGAATTCACGTTGGATGCCCAGGTGCCCAGCGGCATTTATCCGTTGCGCGTGGCTTCGGCCAGCGGCATTTCAGAAGCGGTGGCCCTGGGGGTCGACCCGTTGCCGCAGATTCCGTTTGGGCCGCAGATTCCGTCGCCCAACGTCGCCATGACCGGCGCGCTCAACGGCAGCACGGTGTTGTCGACGTCGTTTGCCGGCAAGCAAGGTCAGCGCCTTTTGGTCGACGTCGA
>JBGQKM010000199.1:0-11448 GCA_041499515.1 Planctomycetia bacterium
GTGATATCGTCAACGTAGCGTGTGTAGGCCAGCCGGTTCTTTGAACACAAGCCGGCAATTCTTCGATCTACTCGCTGAAGGATTTGATCGGCCAGGATCGGACTGGTTATCAAGCCAAGGGCTAAGTGATGGTGATAGGTGCAAATCCGGGTGCAAATGCGCGCGACATCTGGCGAGCACCGAAACGAGTCAACGAACAAGCGATAGACCCGCGTGTGATGGATGCTCGGGTAGTAGTTTGAGATGTCAGTCTTGAAAACAAACGACGATTCCAAGTGTGGCTCGGCATTTGTCTTGATGCTGCGCTTCTTTACGCCCCCGTGGCTGTGCATCGAGGGTGCCAACTTTGGGAGCAAAACGCGCTTGTAAAGCCGCAACTGAAAGGCACGCATCGCCCCTTGCACGTCAACGACAATGCGGCGCTTGTCTGGCTTCTGAGGGTCGTGCAGAACCAGTTCTTCGTAGAACAACTCGGGCGATTCAAGAATTTGTTTGATTTGTTCCGGCGTCGTGTCAAGAGTTTTCAGCAAGTGCTTGACTTGACGGATGCCGATCATCAACGGTCTGCCGATTGGCGGTGCTTCTCGATCAGAGTCTTTACGTGTTCCTTCCATCCCTTTTCCAACTCCGAAGCCGCCTTTCGCAATGGCTTCGGCAACTTAGACGAATCGCCCAGCGTACACCACGCCAGCACGTAAAGATCAACGCCCCAAAGTTCGCGGAACTTATCAATCAGAGTTTGGGACGGCACGGCACGGTTTTTTTCAATGTTGCATAGATGCACGAACGAAATGCCGAGCGCTGTGGCTGCTGCACGTTGCGTCAGCCCCAGCGACTCGCGTAGGTTTCGTGCGGTTTGTCCAAGGTATATGTCCAAGGCGTCAGCCTATGATTTCGGTTTTGGGAAGTTTAAAGGTTGTATTGCCCGACGATCAGGAACTTCGCTCTTGCCGTCAATGACTCCGCACGATCAATATTGGGCGGGTCGCGGTTCAAGCACTCCGTTACTTCGCGCTCCAATAGTTCCAAGGCTTCCCACGATGTCCGGCCAGTTTCTTCACACACTCGCCATTGGTTCCAAAACGCAACAATTGCTGCAATTCTGGGCCGGTCCGCGTGGTCCGATTCTGGCGACGATCCGTCATAACGACTTTTCATCGTCAAACCCCCTACGGTCTTGAACATGAGAGCCGTAGACCCACGCGCAACGAGCGGGTGGCGACTCTCAACCGTGTGCCTAGTGGCACGCTCCCATACATGATGCGATGCACGATGCGGGGAGAAGCCGCGGCGCTTGTGACGCCGTTTCAGGCCCGGTCAACACCGTGTTGGTGTCTTAGGGGCAACGGGGACGAACCCAGTGCGTAGAGGGCATCGGATCGTCTGGGCACGTTTATCTCAGCGTTTAACGTTTTTGTCAAGACCGTTGGGTTGTGCCAGCCCCGAAATTTCCCAGAGGTGTTGACGGGCATGCTTCGCGAAGGAGCTCAGCGGATGTTCGTACAGTCCATCAATGCGCGAGGAAAAACCGCCAAAACCCGGTTTCCAACCGGATCGCGACACCGCCGGCGGGCGATTTGACGGGGCGGGGCGGGCCGAACCATAATAGGCACTTAAATTGCAAAGGTCCGGGTTTCAGTTCTTGCTGCGGGAGAAGTCACTGATGTGTCAACTGCGAACATTCTCGATTGCCACGTGTGCCGCCGCGATCGCGCTTTGCGGCCACCTTCCCTCGGCCCGGGCGCTGCCTCCGTTTTCCAAGGAGTTTCAGGCCAAGTATCTCAAGCCCGACTCGGCCGACGAAAAGGAGAAGGCTTTTGCGACGCTGGTCACCGGGCAGGTCAAGTGCAACGTGTGTCACCTGGGCACCGATAAGAAGATGCGCAACGCCTATGGCAAGCAGTTGAGCATGTTGCTGAAGAAAGAAAATTTCAAAGCTCCGCGACTGAAGGACGAGGCCGACAAGTGCAAGGCCGAGATCGATGCCGCGATGGATGCGGTGGCGGCCATGAAATCGGGGGACGACAAATCGCCGACCTTTGGCGAACTGATTGCCCAGGGCAAGCTGCCCGGCGGCGACGCGCCGGAAGCCGCCAAGCCCGACTCGCCGGCGCCAGCGCCCGCGGCTCCCACGCCCGTGCCCTCGGCCCCGCCCTCGCCGGCCGTGCTCGAGGCGATCGGCAAAGTACAAAAAATCGGCGGCACCGTGAGGGCATTGGCGATGAACGACGATTCGCTGGTCGTGGACTTTCATCTGGGCGGCACGGCCCTGAACGACGAGGGGCTGGCCAACGTCAAATTGCTGCCCAAGATCGTGCAGTTGGATTTGAAGGACACGCAAATCACCGACGCGGGCCTGGCGAATTTGGCCGGCCTGACGACGCTCAATAAGTTGCACCTGGAAAAGACCAAGATCACCGACGCCGGCCTGGCGAATTTGAAGGACCTGGCCAATCTGGAATATCTGAACCTCTACGGCACGGCCGTGACCGACGCCGGGCTGGAGCACCTCAAGGGTCTGAAGAACCTGAAGAAACTTTACGTCTGGCAGACGCCAGTCACGGACGCCGGCATCGCAAAGCTCAAAGAGGCCCTGCCCGGCGTGATGGTGGTCAAGTAGTGGTAGTCAAGTAATCGTGAGCCGGGCGCCACGCATGAGCGAAGACGATCCTTGGATGACGGCCTTCCGGCGACTCTCAGAGCAGATCAAACTTCTTGGGAACTTGATCCGGCAGGCCGAGCCCGGCAGCGATGATCCGCGCTTGCTGGAAGCGTCCAGAAAAATGGTCAAGCTAGCCGAAGCGCTTTCGGCCATCGATCGCGGCCCATCTTCGGAAATCTCGGATTAGGCTGACGCAATACCACGCATCAAGAAACGTTGATCTTTGGCCCGATATCACTTACATTAAGGGGACCGTAGCGAGCCCCGCCCGATCCTTCCCACCCCAGCCCGCCTATGCTCTGCGCCCACCACGATCGTGCGTTCGCGTGGCTCTCGGCGGTCGCCTTGTTGGGCGGCATTGCGCGGGCCGAAGCGCCCCTGGTCCCGCAGCCAGCGGCGAGTAATGCGCCGGCGGTGCTGGCCGGCGAGGTCAACTTCGAGCTGGACGTGATGCCCGTGCTCACCGCGGCTGGCTGCAACGCGGGGGCCTGCCATGGCAAGGCGCGCGGGCAGAACGGCTTTCAACTGTCGCTGTTGGGTTTCGATCCCGATTTCGACTTTGCCACGATCACCGAAGAGGCGCATGGCCGGCGGGTGTTTCCGGCGGCGCCCGACAATAGCCTGATATTGCGCAAGGCTTCGTTGCAGTTGCCGCACGGCGGGGGCCAGCGGCTGAAACATGACAGCGACGACTACGAAACGGTCCGCCGTTGGATCGCCGCGGGCATGCCCCGCAAGGCGGCCGGTGCGGTGACCCTGAGCCACATCACGCTCCAGCCGCCGGAGCACGTGTTGGCCCAGCAGGCCAGCGAGCAATTGCGCGTGTCGGCCCACTATTCCGACGGCTCGATTCGCGACGTGACGCGGCTGAGCGATTTTCAATCGAACGAGGCGGGGGTCGTTTCGGTCCGGCAAGGGCTGGTCAAGGCGGGGACGTTGCCTGGCGAGTCGACGCTCATGGTGCGCTACATGAGCAAGATCGCGACCTGGAACACGGCCATTCCGCAGGCCGGCACGGTCGACGGCGAGGTCTACGCGCGGCTGCCGCGGAAAAACTTTATCGACGGCCACGTGTGGGACAAGCTGCAAAAGTTGGGCATCCTGCCGAGCGAACCGGCCGGGGAGGCCACATTTTTGCGGCGGGCCTATCTGGACGTGATCGGCCGCATTCCCACGCCCGAGGAAGCCCGCGCGTATTTGAGCAGCACGGCGCCATCGAAGCGCGAAGAAATGATCGACTCCTTACTCGATCGGCCGGAGTACGCGGATTATTGGGCCAACCGCTGGGCCGATCTGCTGCGGCCGAATCCGTATCGCGTGGGCATCAAGCCAACGATGAGCTTTGACGCCTGGATTCGCGCGGCCTTTCGGCAGAACATGCCCTACGATCGGTTCGTGCGCGAACTGATCACGGCCCAAGGCAGCACGTGGCGCAACGGCGCGGCCACGCTGTTTCGCGATCGCCGCACGCCGGACGAGATCACGCCGATCGTCAGCCAGTTGTTCCTGGGCATCCGGCTGGAATGCGCCAAGTGCCATCACCATCCGTTCGAAGTCTGGGGGCAGGAAGATTTTTATAGTCTGGCCGCCTACTTTGCTCGCGTGGCGCACAAGGGCGAGGGGATTTCGGCGCCGATCTCGGGGGGCGAGGAGATCGTGTACGTCGCCGAGAGCGGTTCGGTGACGCACCCGATCAGCGGGAAAGTGCTCGAGCCGCGGCCGCTGTTCGGCAAAGCCCGCAAGATTGAGCCCGGCGAAGACCCGCGCGAGGCCCTGGCCGATTGGATCACTTCGGGTGACAACCCCTACTTCACGCAAGTAGCCGTGAATCGCGTCTGGGCCGATTTGATGGGGCGGGGGCTGGTCGAAGCGGTCGACGATTTGCGGGCCACGAACCCGAGTAGCAATCCCGCGCTGCTGGCCGCCTTGGCCGACGATTTTCGCCAGCAGGGCTATGACCTGAAAAAGCTGATCCGCCGGATCATGACTTCGACCGTGTACGCGCTGTCGTCGATCCCGCGCGAGCAAAACGTCGCGGACACGCGCAACTACTCGCGCCATTATCGGCAGCGGTTGCGGGCCGAAGTGTTGCTGGACGCGGTGTGCGACATCACGGGCGTGGCCGAGGAATTTGGCGGCATGCCCGGCGACTCGCGCTCGATCGAGATTTGGACGCACCGCGTCGGCTCGTTGTTCTTGGACGCGTTTGGCCGGCCCGACGCCAATCAGGATCCGCCGTACGAGCGCGTTTCGGACGCCACGGTGGTGCAGGCCTTGCACCTGATGAACTCGCCGAACCTGCACCGCAAAGTCACGCACGACGAAGGCCAGGCGGCCAAGATCGCGGCGAGCGACAAGAAGCCGCCGGAAATCGTCGAGGAGCTGTACCTGCTCGTCTACGGCCGGTTTCCCACGGTCGACGAGCAGCAGGCCCTGGTCAGGATATTCGAGGATCAGGCCCAGCGCCGGCAGGCGACCGAAGACCTGATGTGGGCACTGATGAATACGCCCGAGTTTGTTTTCAAAGACTGAAATCCGCACCCGATCGCACGAAGGACCATTGCACATGGCCATCACCAAGAACTGCCAGGGAATGACGCGTCGCGACTGCCTGCAACTGGGGCTGGGTGTTTTCGCCGGCGGCAGTTTTGTCGATCTGTTGCGGCTGAGTGCCGAGGCGGCCGAGGCCCCCGGCGCGGCGAAGCGGCGGCCGGCCAGTTGCATCTTGATCTGGATGGACGGCGGGCCGACGCACTTTGAAACTTTCGATCCCAAGCCCGACGCCCCGGCCGAAATCCGCGGCGAATTCCATCCGATCGCCACCAAAATTCCGGGTGTCTATTTTTCGCAGTACATGACGCGGCTGGCGGGCATCGCCGACAAGCTGGCGGTGGTCCGCTCGGTGTGCCACAACCAGGGCAACCACGGCGCGGGAAACCACTATATGATGACCGGCGCACCGCCGCGGATGCCGGTCGGCTGCGGCGCGTTCGTGAGCTTTCATCCCAGCCTGGGCTCGGTGGCGGCCTACGAACGCAAAGCGCCCGAGGGCCTGCCGGCCTATTTTTCGATGCCTAGCATGTCGCGCTCGGGCGGGCCGAACTTTCTGGGCGCGAAGTACGCGCCGTTTGTCGTCTCCGACGATCCGAACCGCAAGGAATTTCGCGTCCGCGACGTGGCCTTGCCCGAGGGCCTGACCGACGACCGTTTTCACACCCGTCGCGATTTGCGGCAACTGGTCGACCGCTTTCAGCGGATCACCGACAAGGCGGCCGCCGATCCGGTGAATGCCTTGGACGAGTATTACCGCCAGGGCTACAACCTGATGACCAGCCCCGCGGCGCAGAAGGCGTTCGACATCCACAGCGAACCTGACAAGACGCGCGACGCGTACGGCCGCAACCCGTTCGGCCAGCGGGCCCTGCTGGCGCGGCGCCTGGTCGAGGCCGGGGTTCCGTTCGTCACGCTCTACGACGGCGGCTGGGACCATCACGACAGTATTTTCACCGGATTGCCTCACAAGCTGCCGCCGTTCGAAAACGCGATCGCGACCCTGATCGAAGATCTCGATGCCCGCGGAATGCTGGAGACCACGCTGGTCGTGGCCCTGGGCGAATTTGGCCGCACGCCGAAGATCTCTCAATTGCCCGATCGCAAAACGCCGGGGCGCGATCATTGGGCCAATGCCATGTCGATTTTGTTTGCCGGCGGCGGCACACCGGGTGGGCAGGTGGTCGGCGCGACGGACCGCAACGGCTACGCGGCCTGCGAACGCATTTTGGCCCCTGAGAACTTTGCCTCCACCATATACCGCAAGCTGGGCATCGATCCCAACACGATTTACTACACCCCCCAAGGTCGTCCCACGCACCTGGTGAGCAACCCCACCCCGATTTCGGAATTGATGGGCTGACCGCGTATTGGAAAATTGGGACAGGCATCGTGTTGACGTCATGAGTTTTTTTCGACCTCTCGTTCGTTGTCCGCTGGCGGCACTGATGCTGGCCGCGGCCATTTCACCATGGGCGCTGGCGGCCGGCCCGGATGTCACCAGCTTGATGCCCTCGGGCGGCCAGCGCGGCACTTCGGTGGAAGTGACCGCGGGCGGCAATTTTCCGACCTGGCCCTTGCAGGCGTGGGTCGATCGGCCCGGCGTGACGATCACCGCGGCCGGCGACCGGGGTAAGCTCACGGCCGTGATCGCCGCGGAGGCCAGGCCCGGGCTGTATTGGATCCGCTTTCATGATGCCAACGGCGCGGCCCCGCCACAGCCGTTTGTCGTCGGCACGCTGCCGGAGATCGTCGAACAAGAGCCGAACAACACTCCGCAAAAAGCCCAGAGTATCAGCCTGCCGGCGGTTGTGGTCAACGGCCGGCTCAACGGCGACGCCGACCTGTTCTCGGTCCCGCTCAAAAAAGGGCAAACGCTGGTCGCATCGCTCGTGGGCAACGAAACGCTGAGCTCGCCGATGGACAGCGTGCTGCAAATCGTCGCGCCCGGCGGCAACGTGCTCGACTACAACCACGACTTTCATGGCCTGGACCCGCAGATCGCCTTCGTGGCCCCGTCCGACGGCAGCTATCTGGCGCGCGTGTTTGCTTTTCCGGCAAAGCCCAACAGCACGATCGGTTTTTCCGGCGGCGATTCGTATGTCTATCGCCTGACGCTCACGACCCGCCCGTTTGTCGATTATCCCTGGCCGCTGGCGGTGACTCTCGGGCGTGAATCGCGGGTGGAGTTCGTGGGCTGGAACATTCCGACGGCGCTGGCGTCGACGGTCGTCCGGCCGGAGAGCGAAACGGTTGAGATCTTCGATCCGCAATTGGGCAACGTCGTGACGCTGGCCGTCGAGCCCCACCCGACGCTAGTGGAGGCCGAGCCGAACGACGCGGCGATGCCGCAGAAAATCGAATTGCCGGCGACCGTTTCGGGACGCATCGAAAAACGGGGCGACGTCGATGTCTTTAGTTTCGACGCGAAGCAAGGCGCGTCGCTCTTGTTCCAGGTCCAAAGCCGGTCCCTGGGCTTTCCACTGGACGCCGTGCTCACGATCAGCGACACCGCGGGCAAGGTGCTCGCAAGCGTCGACGACGTCGGCGCCTCGCGCGACCCGGAACTGGCGTTTTCGCCGCCGGCCGATGGGGCCTATTGTGTCGCGCTCGGCGATCTGAACCATCAAGGAAGCCCGCGGCACTGCTACCGACTGCGAGCCACCAAGGCTCAAGCCGATTTTGACGTCACTGCCGATGCCCACGCCTACACGCTGCTGGCCGGCAAGCCGACCGACGTCACGCTGTCGATCGCACGGCCGGGGGGCTTTGCCGAAGAGATCACCTTCGGCGTCACCGGGCTGCCCGGGTTCGTCACGGCCGCGCCGGTTGTATCGGCCGCCCAAGGCGATAGCGCCAAAACGGTCAAGCTCACGCTCAGCGCCGGACCGGCAACGTTCTCAGGCCCGATTCGCGTCGTCGCGCAAGCCACCGGCGCGAGCCGACGGATGCACGTCGCCGGTGCGGCCATTCCCGACAACACGGCGCGCACGAACGATCTGTGGCTCACCGTCCCCGGCGCTGCCAGCCCCTGACGACCGACCGCGGGTCGATGGGTTGAGGGCGTAGTCCGCCGCGTGGACTCTACGTGAACCCTCTATTTCTCGTTCGGCTGGGCGACTTTTTGGACGTCGCTGGCCGAAGCGCCGAGTAGTTTGGCGACTTTTTCCGAGAGGTTCTGCGCGATCAGGCCGCTGGGATCGCAGCCGGCGGCAATCGCCCGGATCGTGCCCCCTTTTTCGATCAGGAAATTGGTGGGCATGCTCTTGGTCTGAAAGACGTTCCAGCTCTTGCCGTCGGTATCCACGGCGTAGAGCATTTGGAGTTTCTTCTCTTTGACGTAGCTCTCCACTTTGGCGTCCGGCTCTTTGAACACCGCCAGGCTGGTCAGTCCCTTGCCCTTGTAGGCTTCGTGCAGGGCCTGAAAATAGCCGAGCTCTTTATCGCAACCCGAGCATCCGCAGGTGAGCCGAACCAGCACCGGCCCCTTGGCGGTCAGCTCGGCCAGGTCGATCAGTTTGCCGTTTGCGTCCTGGATTTTGAAGTCTGGCGCCGGTTGGCCGACTTTCAGGCCGGTTTTCACTTCGGCCGGGCCCTTGGTTTCCGGTTCGGCCGCCGGAAGAGTAGCAACGGACACGACCAGCGCCACCGCGATCGAGAGACTGCACACGCGTTTCATCGGTTTTCTCCCCAAAGGTCTTCGGTTGGCAATTCCTGCCTCAGCGCCGCGCTACGCCAGCCGGGCCGTGCACGACCAATATACTCGGCCCGCTTGCCCGGAAGCAAGTCAATTGAACGCCCGAGGATTGTCCGAATCGCCCGACCACGGCTATGCTGGACGGGCTGAGAGCCAACATTGTCCGGATTGTGACCGTTCTCGCAGGCCGCTTATGTTCATTCGTGTCGTTGGGCTGCTATGTGTTTTCGCGGTGCTGGGCGCGGCTTTGTTCTATAGCCAGAGAGTCAGCGAGCCGCTGAAGGTCTCCGGTCTGATCGAGGCCTACGAGATTCGCATCGGTTCGCGCGTCGGCGGGCGCGTGCACACGGTGTCGGCGGTCGAGGGCAGCCTGGCCAAGACGGGCGACGTGCTGCTGGTGCTGGAGCCGTTCGATCTTTTGGAAAAGCGGACCGAGGTCGAAAAGACGCTCGAGGCGCGGCGGGCCGAGTACCAGCGCATCGCCGCCGGGTTTCGCGCCGAAGACGTGGCGCAGGCCAAGGCCCATCGCGATCAACTGGCGGCGCGGCTGGAGAAACTCGTCAACGGCCCGCGGGCGCAGGAAATCGCCGTCGGCCAAGGGCAGGTCGACCTGGCGGAGGCCGAAATCCAGTTGGCCCAGTTGCAATACGATCGCACCAAGGCCTTGCTGGACCGCAACGCCACCACGCGCGACGAAATGGATCGGGTCAGCAGCGTGCTAAAAAAGGACCGGGCGCAACTGTACGTGCGGCGCGAGGAATTGTCGCAATTGAAAGAAGGCTCGCGCAAGGAAGACATTGCCGAAGCCCGCGCGCAGCTCGCGGAAGCCGATCAGGCTTGGAAATTGCAGGTTGATGGCTCGCGCGTCGAAGACATTGCCCAGGCCAAGGCTTCGATGGAATCGGCGCAAGCTGCCTTAAGCACGATCGACCGGCAGATCGACGAGCTGACCGTCAAGGCGCCCGGCGAGGGGGTGATCGAGGCGGTCGAATTGCAACCGGGCGATCTGGTCGCGGCCAATGCCCCGGTGATTTCGATGATGGACACGCGCAACTTGTGGGTCCGGGCCTTCGTGCCCGAGAATCGGCTGCGGTACCAGGTCGGCCAGAAAGTGCGGGTCTCGGTCGACAGTTTTCCGGCGCAGCGGTTTGCCGGGCACATTTCGTTCGTCGCCAGACAGGCCGAATTCACGCCCAGCAACATCCAGACGCCGGAGGAACGCTCCAAGCAGGTGTTTCGCATCAAGGTCGTGCTCGACGAGGGACTCGACCAATTGCGGCCGGGCATGTCGGCCGACGTGTGGCTCGAGGACCAGGGGAGTGGGCCATGAAGCCGGTGGTCATGGACGTCCGCGGCATCTCGCGCCGCTTTGGCGATCTGGTCGCGGTCGACGACGTCAGCTTTCAGGTCGAGCGCGGCGCGATTTTCGGCTTTCTGGGACCCAACGGCAGCGGCAAGTCGACCATGATCCGCATGCTGTGCGGCGTGCTCGAACCCACGGCGGGCCAGGCCACGGTGCTGGGATACGACGTGGCCCGCGAAAGTGAATCGATCAAGCGCCGCATCGGCTACATGTCGCAAAAGTTCAGCCTGTATTCCGACTTGACGGTCCGTGAGAACCTGGAGTTTTACGGCCGCGTGTATGGCCTCGACCCGAAGCGGCTGGCCGAACGGATGGAGGCGGTGCAGGAGTTGACGTCGCTCCACGGCCTGTTGGACCAACTGGCCGGCACGCTCTCCGGCGGGTGGAAGCAGCGGCTGGCGCTGGCCTGCGCCATGATCCACGACCCGGAAGTGCTTTTTTTGGACGAGCCGACCGCGGGCATCGACCCGGTGGCGCGGCGCGACCTGTGGGATTTGCTCTTTGCGCTTTCGGGACGCGGCGTGACGCTGTTTGTCACCACGCACTACATGGACGAAGCGGAGCGCTGCAGCGACATCGGCTATATCTACAATGGACACCTGATTGTTTGCGGCCGGCCCGACGAGTTGAAGCACTTGCGCGAGGTGACGCCCGCGGGCACTCGCCGCTGGGAGTTGGAAGTGGCCTCGCCCACGGAGATTCTGGCTCGCGTGCGGCAGGTCGCCGGAGTGCGCGACGCGACGCTCTTCGGCCAGACGATCCACTTGTTAGCCGACGAAACCCTGAGCGAATCGGTCCTGCTGGCGTCGTTGAATCTGACGGCCGACGGCGCCTCGCTGCGGCCGATTGGGCCGACGCTGGAGGATGTCTTCGTTACGCTCACGCGGGCCCGGCAACCGTCGGGTGCAGGGCGCCCGGATCAGGAACAAGCGGCAGCCGGTCCAAGCGCAACGGCCAAGGCGATCCTGGCGGAGCCGCCGAAACCCGCCCCGGCCATCGTGGCGGAAAAGCCCGCCGAGCGAAGCCGGTCCACCCACGGTTTTTGGGCCATATTTCTCAAGGAGTTTTCGCATATTCGCCGCGAGCCGGCCACGCTGTTTTTCATGTTCGTGATCCCGGTATTTCAAACGCTGATCTTTGGCTTCGCCATTCAGACCGAAATCGAAAATATCCCCA
>JBGQKM010000200.1:0-11363 GCA_041499515.1 Planctomycetia bacterium
ACGACCGCCTATTACGCGCCGGCCGCGACAACGGCGTACTATGCCCCGACGACCGCCTATTACGCATCCACGACGGCGTACTATGCCCCGACGACCGCCTATTACGCTCCCTCGACGGCGTACTACGCCCCGACGACCGCCTTTTACGCGCCGGCCGTGACAACGGCGTACTACGCTCCGGCGACCAGCTACTACGCGCCCGCCGTGACGGCCGCATACTATGCTCCGACTTATTACGTGCGGCCGAGATTGTTTGGGCCACGGTATTATCGCGGCTGGTAAGCCGGCTGCATGGTGCGACGCGAGTCGTGCAATTCACTCCGCGACAAAAAAGCATGCCGCTCGAAAAAATCGGGCGGCATGTTTCGTCGTATGCTCCAGGGGTGAGCCCAGCACACTCGAAGCCCTGGGATCCCGCCGCTCGGCGGTTGTCACGGAGTCTTACGAGCGATTCCGCCAACCGCCGCCGCTCGCTTCGCCGGCAAAACGCGCGCCGTTTCCAGCCCGCAGCATTCACCGCTAGGACGCTCCACCGTAACCTTCCCGCGATTCGTACGCTGCTACCGACCGGTGGCTTGACATGGCGAAGGAGCCGTGTCCAACTACGCGCCCCCTTTTCTGGCCTACCAGGAATTGGCCACGAACCAGACCTCGGGCAGCGACTCCGTCAGCCGGTCGGGCGGAGTGGTTGGAAGCCGCCGAAGAAAATCCGCCAAGTAGCGGAATGGGTCGATGACATTCCAACTGGCCCAGGAGTCGGTCACGCGGAACCTGTTCGCGGCGATCTTCGACCGCATCGCCAACGAAGCGATGCGATAGAGAGTCTGGGTATTCCACAGTGCATGAGTTTCGTCACCTTTTGCTTAAACATTCGCGCACACTGTCGCGATCTCTCGGGGACGAGAGCGCACGCTCGCCGCGCTTGCTACGATGTGCTCAGTGGATGACGCCCCAGCCCAAGACGAGCGTGAAGCTGGCGAATAGGACCGTAAGCAGATGATATCCGAGACGGAGCCACCAGGTTGTCAGAAAGGGCTTCGCCGAGAGAAACCGCTGCAACAAGAGTCGAATCCCCCAAAACAACGTTGCGTAGGCGCAGAATGAGCGCGCGAGCTTAGTACCGGAAGCCAATTCTTCCGCGTTGAAAATGCAGATGACGCCAAAGCTAATGATCGAAATGACCACGTAACCACCGTACACCCAGAATAGTTGGCGAAGCAAGGTAGGGAGCGTGGATAGGACATTGCGCCAGTTGAGCCGAATCGGAACCATTGCGGACGCGGCCAGCACACATAGTTGGCCCCAGCCCACAAAAAAGATTGCCTGAGTGAGGTCGAATTTCATCTGACAATTCTCGTCGCTTGAAGGAATGGAATAATCACCCCGCACACAAACGGTTCGTGAAACAGCAGCGCACAAGGAGCCACTAACACGACCAGGCAGAAGAGCCAACCACGTAGGCCGCGCCCTAATCCAATAGCGCGACCCCATCGGCTGCGTTCTGCGAGGATCGCGGATCCCTGGATCGAAAAGTAGCACGTCGGCAGACCATACCCGCCGCCGGACGGAATGGAGATTACAACGTCGTGCACCAGACCGCTCAAAATGAATCCCGCCATCACCGTGGCCGCTGGCCCAAAATAGCGGACCAGTGGCCGAAACAGAAGGTGGTACGTCAGATCGCGGAACGCCAGATTCCACCGTTTGCCCCAAAACTCCGATAGGCTTTGCGATGCAATCGGCCAATTCATAATAGGAACCGCAGTCAGGCCAAGCTGCCTGCATGCACACGAGAGTATATGAAATAGACCGAAGTGCAGTGTGAATGCAATCCCGAGCATTCCGAGCCATCCAACTAGGTACTCATTCGCACCGCCGAGTGCAGGAACGATGAATAGCAACACACCAATACCGCATCCGAATTTAAAGAACGCGAACCCCCAATCGATGACCGTCGGCCGGCTGGCAGAGCGGACGTTGAGGAATGCGTCCACGTCCATGCCTGGCCATCCGACGAGGTAGGCGGCGTGCTTCCAGATTGGCGCGTCGGACGGTGTACGCTGGATCCAGCTAATCCCTTTCAATGCTACATAGACGAAGATTGCAAGCCCCCACATGACCCCCCAACGGGGGATCGCGAAACTATCGAGTGAACCGCTCACGTGAACACCTCGGCGTCAGTCCATCACTGTGAATGCCACCGCTACACATTGAACCGCAAAGTCGAACTGCTATTAACCGGCATGGCCGATGACCCAACCGTTGCCGAACGGGCCCAGGTCGGCGCTGCTATACTGGTCGCCATGTGGCCCAATTCTTCCGAGACGCAAGAATTGCTCAAGTCAGCGCGCGCGGGCGACGCGACTGCTCGCAACCAACTGCTCGAGCGCCATCGCGAGGCATTACGACGAATGATTGGCCTGAGGATGGATCCGATTCTGCAACGGCGTCTGGACGCCAGCGACATTGTGCAGGACGTGCTGGTCGACGCCCATCGTCGATTGGCGGAGTATTTGCAGGCTGCTGGCATGCCGTTCCATCTATGGTTGCGGCACTTGGCCCGCGATCGCTTGATCGACGCACACCGCCGCCACCGCATCGCCGCGCGGCGGAGTGTCGATCGCGAGCAGCCGTTGACGAAGGCACATTGCGAAGACCAGTCGGCGTTGGATCTGGCGGCATTGGCCCACGATCGGCAATTGACGCCGGCCGCAGCCGCCGTGCATCACGAATTAGAACTGCGATTCCAGGCGGCAATTGAGACACTAGACGAAATCGACCGCGAAGTAGTCCTGATGCGGCATTTCGAGCAACTTTCCAATCAAGAGACGGCCCAGTCGCTCGAATTGAGTGAACCGGCCGCTGGAATGCGATATCTTCGCGCCATGCGTCGGTTGAGGACTCTATTGCAGGAGCCTCCATCGCAAGCGAGGTCGTTGTGAATTCGCATCCGACTAATTTCCAAAGCGAAGAGGTAATCGAACCAGCCAGTGAGCGCGATCAGCGGTTGGCCGAGCTGGCCAACCAATTGGCTGACCAGCTGCGCGAGGGAATTCAGCCGGACATCGAAACGCTATTGCGCGAACATACGGACTTGGCCGCCGAACTCCGCGGGCTGTGGGCAACTATGTTAGTTGCCGATTGTGTAGCCGCGGGTGTCAGCGCGTCGAACGACGCAATTGTGAGGGCCGCCGCGCCAGGCGGCCCCCAAGTCGGTGGGCAATCCGCATTGGTCATGGCACCACGACCCGCGCACAGGGCAAATCACGACCCCATAACGACCCCATTCGGCCAACACGCCGAGTCACCCGCTCACGTCCCGTCGGCCTCATCGCGCGCGTTGTTCGGAGATTACGAACCGCTCGAAGAGCTCGGCCGAGGGGGGATGGGCGTGGTTTATAAGGCCCACCAAATAAGCCTCGGCCGAACGGTGGCGCTCAAGATGATTCTGCGCGGCGCGACGCCCTCGTCGGCGGACCTGGCCCGTTTCCGAACGGAGGCCGAATCTGCCGCGCGGCTCGATCATCCGGCGATCGTCCCGATTTACGAAGTCGGAGAACAGCAGGGACAACCCTTTTTCACCATGAAGTACGTGGCCGGGACTACGCTGACGCGACGCCTCGCGGAAGGGCCCATGGCGCCGCGTGAAGCCGCGTCGATTTTGGCGCCGATTTGTCGGGCGATTCACTACGCTCACGAACGAGGCGTGCTGCATCGCGACTTGAAGCCGTCGAACATCTTGATCGATGAGGAGGGCCGGCCCCATGTATCGGATTTCGGACTGGCAAAGCGCGTGGAGGCCGAGGAACATTTGACGCTGTCAGGCGCCGTGCTGGGGACGCCCTCGTACATGGCTCCCGAGCAAGCGGCGGGAAAGCGCGGCAATATTGGCCCGGCCAGCGATGTCTACAGCCTGGGCACGATCCTCTATCAGATGCTTACCGGACATCCGCCTTTCCAAGCAGCCACGCCGGTCGAGACGGTGCTGCTGGTGTTGGAACAGGAACCACTGCCCCCCCGGCTGTTGAATCCGCGGGCCGATCGAGAACTTGAGATGATTGCGCTCAAGTGCCTGCAAA
This sequence comes from Planctomycetia bacterium, assembly GCA_041499515.1. GTDB lineage: Bacteria > Planctomycetota > Planctomycetia > Pirellulales > PALSA-1355 > PALSA-1355. Next base: position 4,080 of record JBGQKM010000200.1, read on the forward strand.
AGCCGCCCGCGCTTCGCTACGGCACGGCCAAGGCTTTGGCCGACGATCTCGACGCCTACTTGGCCGACGAGCCAACTGCAGCCCGCTCCGGCATGTTCAGCCAAGTGCTGGCTCGCGCCTTCCGCGAAACACATCACGCGATTGTGTTGGAGAATTGGGGCCTGTTGTGGATGTGGCACAGTCTGGCCTTGCTGGTCACCTGTTTGCTCACGAACCTGCTCCAGTGGCGTGGCACGACGTCACCCCTGCCGTATCTGGGACTGTGGACAGCCGGGCTAGGGACCTGGGCCATGATTTTCTGGACGCTGCGCCGTCGCTCTGGACCAGTAACCTTCGTCGAACGGCAAATCGCTCATTTATGGGCGTCGAGCATGATATCCATTGCACTGTTGTTCGTGGTCGAAATCGTTCTCGGCATGCCCGTGCTGACGCTCTCGCCAGTGTTGGCGCTGACCAGTGGCATGATCTTTCTGGTAAAGGCGGGCACACTCACCGGGCAGTTCTATTTTCAAGCGGCCGCGTTGTTTGCCACCGCCATTGGTATGGCCGTGCTCCAGCGGCTACAAATACCGTTCGGGATCACTCTATTTGGCGTCAATTCGGCCGGATGCTTTTTCTTTCCCGGATTGAAGTACTATCGGCAGCGTGCCACCAAGGGCGAAGCGTGAGAAGCGTACCGGATCAAACCTGGTTATTCGCCACGCCCCGACTTTTCTTCAACCGCGCCAGCTCGTCTTCAACCGCCCCCTCGACTGCACGGCGATCGAATTCCGACTCAAGATCCTCCTCGCCGTGCGTCTCCAACTCAACCAAGGCCGCAGCCTCGGCCTGAGCAAATTCAACCTGCTGGTAGAACCGCTCGAATCGGGCTAACGCCCGTCCCGGTCCGCTCGGCGCCAGGAATGTAGAAAACATCTGGCGTTGCGCTTCGGCGGCCATCTGTCGGGCGGTCAGCATCATTAACCTGCTGCGTGCTGAGGCATGCTTGTCTCGCAGCAGATCGAGCTGCCGTCGCAGTACACGGTTGGTCTCTCGCGCGGCCGCAAGTTGCCCCTCGGCGGCTAACATGGCCTGCTGGTGATCCAGCGTTCGCGCGATGGCTCGACGGGCAAGTGCCTCGTCACTTGCATCGACGGCCGTAGCCGCTCTCCGCTGCCACTCGTCCGCCCGGGCCGAATGCTCGTCGCGCGTCTTTGCAAGCAGCTTCTCGGTGGCAATAGATCGAGCCACTGCCGACGAGGTCGTCGCCACGAGCGCCTCAATCTCGCGCAATGCGTGTCGCAGCATCCGTTCCGGCTCCTCGAATCGATCAATCAAGTCGTTTACATTGGCCGCCAAAATGTCGGTTGTCCGTTGAAAGATACCCATGGTCATACTCCTGTTGAGCAATTTAGTGGTGAATCACAGTGCGTGTTTCTGTTGGGAGCCAGGGCCGAAGTACCGGTTGCGACTGGGTCGGGTTGTGAGTCAACGGTTCAGGTTCTTGCCAGGCCACCGCGGAGACGCCTTCGACGGCGGCGGCAATCTGGGCCACTAGTTCCTCCGCTCGCGAGGCCGGCGCTCCGGTAAACTTAGCCAAGTGGATCATCGACACGAGTTCTCTGATCCAGGCCAACGTTGCCATGAGATCGGCATGCGTTTGCCGCCGCACCTGCGCCAGGCGAGAGAGGTTTTGGGCCCGCGCGTGTTGGCTTTTTTGCCAGCGGTCGAGCGCATCATGCACGGGTGGGCCGTCGGTCTGAGGTTTGGCGGACGGGTCGATCTGCGTTGTTGTGGTTCGGCTCAGTAGGTCGTCCATCTCGCGAATCCGCGCCGCCTGGGCCGCAAGTGCATGGCGCAGCTCCCCAATGCGGACCTTCTCGCAGGCCAAGGCATTCTCTGCCCAGCCGCCCAGACTCGATAGCGCCAAGTCGAGCTCCAGTTCGACCTGTGCGATGGCAGAGGCCATCTCATCCGGCTGAGGCTTCGACGCCGGTTCAGGTGCGACATCCCGAGCCGTGCGCGCCGACAAGAGCAGCGGGAGATAAAGTGGCCAGAACAAAACAGAAGTCAACAACAGGAATCCGGTCCGCGACACATTTTGGCGGCCGTCGACCAGAAAAACGGCGACTGCGATCGCGACTCCGACCAACAGATAGAAAATCAAGGTTTCGTTGAGTCCCATGGCAGTTCGCTCCCATGTTTGCGGGCTGGATCGCATTTCCGGCCCCGTGATTACTCACACTCTCGACACAAACGAGAACGATGGGTCCTTGAACAATCACACAAGGCTGCCGAATTGTTGCGTCAGATCGCTAAGAAAGTCCCACAGCGAGTAGACCACCACCGGTATAACGAACGTCGAGCAGCCTACCCAAGCCAAAATCAACCGTCGCAAAAAGCATTGGCGTGTGCTGCGGTTTGAACAGGTCATCGTGTCGGCCAATCCCACAAAGCCTTCATACAAGTTGACTGCACCGAAGATACCGGCGGCAAATGGCAGCGCTAGGCCCCATACGACGCAAGTCAAATCCCAGCCTTTGCCCAGCGGAAAGACGATCGATGTGAGCGACAGCGCCACGTAGATCGGCAGCAGTCCCACCAATGCCACGGCACCTGCCGCCATGCCCTTGATTGCGTGCGCGGTCACGCCCAGCATCGTCGTCTTGATTCCAGCCAACAGGCCATAGAAATAAAAGCTGGGCAGGCAGATACCATTCGCGGCGATGAGGCCGAGTGTGTAGCCCAAGGTCAGGTTCGCGACCGACAAATCGTTCCAATAAGCGGGCGGCAGATACGGTAGCCAGAAGCCATTCTTCACCCATAGGGCATTGATAATCGCCGTCACTGCGACGCCATAAACAGCAAAACCGGCAAGTGCCACCGCCAGCAGCCGCGGCACGAGCTCACGCTCGTACGCTTCATTACGCAAAAAGTTGTTCAATCGACCGTGATCCTTGAGCAGCATCTCCACGACGCTGGCCGTGGAGATTTCGGTAGTCTCTGCACAGACACACGGCGGATAGTCCGGCGACTGCGCGTCTTGCGTTTTCGGTGCCAACTCGGCTATGAGAAGGTCGGTCATGGTCTGGTCCCTTTCTGAATTCGCTGGGTGGTTCAAGCGCGCTCTGCCGTTTACCATGTGAACAAGTTGAATAGGTAAAACAACTGGCTGCCAATCACACCGACGAGGCCGAGAAACCAAATCGGATCGCGATCACTGTCGGGTTCGAGTGCATCCATCACTCGCCGGAACACATCGACCATCGACACGCCAACTCCGGCGAATACCAACAAATTGACGCCGAGCACAATGTGCCGTGCCGTCTCTGCGCTGATCAGGTTGGGAGCTTGCGCAGGGATTGCCACGCTGAAAAACCAGTTAATTGGCACCGAGGCCACCAGCGCTAAGCCTCCCCAGCTCGTGGTTACGAGTGCAGCCAGCAAGGTCGTGCTCGCCCTGAGCTTGGACCCGGCCAGGCTGTTGAGCACATAGAGTGCCGGAAGCGGGACGGCCCAAGCAAGGCCGGCGCCCAAAGTCAGCAATGTCGCCTTCAGGACAACGGCGGTAGGGCCGAAGCCGACGCCCATCGTCATGCCATACAGGGTGGTGCCCAACGCCGCCGTCAGCCCCAACGCCAGCCAGACGAAGGTTTGATAACCCGCTCCACGATCCCACCGTAGTGCAAATTCCTCAGGCTCGCGGAGCGCCATGCCCACGTGGGCCAGGCTGGTGCGCAATGATTCTCTGAGCATTGTTTTTTCCTCCCATATCAGGGCCACGAAGGAGTAAGTTGCTCTGAAATGAACAACCGTCAAGCCAGCCTGAAATTAACCTGTTTGTTTTGACCATGACCTCGGGACGTCTGATTGCGCCGTTTCGCTGACGCAGATTGCTAACACACCGCCAGAGCGAGTCGCCGCTCCAGATCTTCGACGGCCGAGGCTAAGTCGGGAAAGCGAAACTGAAAACCTGCATCGGCCAATCGAGCCGGCACGACTCGGCGACTCTTGATGATCAGTTCGGTCTCAGTTCGCAGCACGAGCGCACCGATTTCCAACATCCAACGCTTGGCCGGCAGGCCGATCGGCATATGGCAGACAGCCCGAATGATTCGCATCATCTCGCGATTTGAGAGCGGTTGCGGCGCGGCGAGATTCACAGCTCCGACAAAGTCGTCTCGATCCATCAACCACTCGATCGCGCGGCACAAATCGGTTTGATGAAGCCAGGAAACGTATTGCGACCCGCTGCCCATGGCCCCACCGAGCCCGCAGCGAACCAATCGCCGCAAGACCCGGTACACGGTCCCTCGATGGGTACTGAACACCATCGCAGTCCGCAGAACGACCTTGCGCGTCTCGGGCGCAACGGCTTCCTCGAAAGCTTGCTCCCAGGCTTTGGCAACATCCACTGAAAAGACGTCCTTTGCCTCCGGCGAACCGGCAACCAGGCCGGAAGCCTCGTCCATGGGACGATCGTAGGAATGCTTGTAGATCGTTGCGGTGCTGGAGTTGAGCCAAACCTTAGGGGGACGCACACATGCCTGAACGGCCTGGCCAAGGGCGTGCGTCGAATCGACGCGCGACGCCAGAATCGCCTCCCGGTTGCGTGCATGGTAGCGGCAGTTCACACTCTGTCCTGCAAGGTTCACGAGCGTCGAGCTACCGTCCAGCTCGCGCGCCCAATCACCCAGTGTCCTCCCGTCCCACGCGACAGCACGGGCTGGTCCTGCCTTCCCAGAACGTTGCCGCGTCAGCACGACGACCTCCCAATTTGACCGGTGAAACCAGTCGACAAGCAGTCGTCCAAGAAACCCCGAGCCACCAGCAAGAACAAGTTTCTGCGACGTTTCGGGCATGATAATTTGTCACTCCTACGATGAGGCCTGCCTTGCGGCCGGATGTTGCACTTCCGTTCCGGCCTTGGCGGCCCACCACATAAACCGCAAGGAATTGGAGGACTTAACAATGCCCATAAAGAATTTTTCCGCATGCAATCGACCTTGCGATTTCGCCTGGTTCATCGGCATTCGCGAGGTAATCTGATCTGATAAGATGGAGCCGATGAACGACAACATAACTGCAATTACACCACGCACACGTCCCTGGGCTGCTCCGCGGAAGCCCTGGTTGTTGCGAATGGTTTGGCACGACCTGCTCTTTGCCCATTGGCCGTGTGCGCCCGAGGCGTTGCAGCCGCTGCTGCCGACGGGGCTCGCACTCGACACTTTCGACGGTCGGGCCTGGCTAGGCGTCGTCCCGTTCCGTATGTCCGGCATCCGGCCGCATTGCCTGCCCCCAATTCCTGGCTTGACGGCTTTTCCCGAGTTAAACGTGCGAACCTATGTGGTTGCAGAGGAGAAGCCGGGCGTGTGGTTCTTGACGCTCGATGCACCGAGCCGCGTGGCGGTGCGCTGCGCCCGCACGTTCTATCACTTACCCTACTGTGACGCCCGGATCACTTGTTCTGCCTTGGCTGACGGATGGATCCACTACCAAAGCCGCCGCCATGACCGGCAGCATTCTCCGGCCGAGTTTTGCGCCCGGTACCGGCCGACGGGGGATGCCGAGGCGATCGCTGCCGATCCGCTGGCCAACTGGCTCACGGCCCGATACTGCCTCTACTCGGCCGATCGTCGGGGAGGGCTCTGGCGAGGAGAGATCGATCATGCGCCCTGGCCGCTCGAAGCTGCCGAGGCCACTCTCGTAACCAACACGATGACCAAAGGCCTGGGACTCGAAGTGGCCTCTGTCGAGCCTCTACTGCACTTCAGTCGACGACTCGAAGCGCGGGCTTGGCCGCTCGACCGCGTGTCGGGTTTTTGACGGTTCGATCCTGCGCCGCGATCGAATTCTATCTAGCCAACACGGCCAAGCCGTTCGCCGCCAACCCGACGCTGATGCGCTTGCGCGAACTGGAGATCTTCGCAGCCACGTTGGCGCCGATGTGCTGCCTGGACCACGTCAATTTATTTCGAGCAACACCAGCGACTGCATTCAAGTTGCCGATTTCACAATTGCCACGATTGCCCTCCGCCACCCTTGCGGCAGAGTGCGCCGGCCACTTTTCTCGGAATAATCGCGCCATGCGCGCTAGACCGCGGCATCGTTTGACTACGGCCACCTCTAACCTAGCGTTGCGATAGTTCTTCACGCCGCCAATTGCGACGTGGAGGTTTTTCAACGGATCTTCCTAGTCGGAGATAAAAGTACCATGGATACCAAGCAAATTCGCGGCGCCGATGCGTTCTTGAAGCAGGCTCAAAAGGACACGCAGCTTCGCGAGCAGCTGCAACAGATCAAGATGACCGGCCCGAAGCGGCTGGCCGAGATCGTGCGAATTGCCACGGCGGCGGGATTCACTTTCACGACACAACAGTATGAAGAGGCCGCCCGCGCTCAGTTGGCCGCGAAGGCCCCCGCCGGTCGTCAACTCACCGACGAACAGCTCATCTCGGTGGCCGGCTGCACGAACTAAAGCCTGGTAAGATCAGCAGCGCCCGGTGCGTTGTCCTAAGCGGCGCACCGGGCGCGCTGTGCCAGTCGGCTACGCCAGGCCGAATTTCTAAGCCGTGGAAGCGGTTCTCACCTGTCCCAGCTCATCGGTCGCCGCGGCCTGTTTCATGAGCCTTGGTAGCAAGCGGGCGTCGTGGGCCGCGGTGCCACGGAGTTAGCTTGTGCTTCAATTGAGCTTTTTCAGAGCCGAGCCTTTGTGCATGGCAATGTGGTCGGTCTTATCGCACTTGATCAAATACTGCGGCTCTCCTTCGAGGCGTGGACCTTGTACCCCTTGAACGTGATTTCCGCGGTAATTCTCTTCTTCATCGTCCCTCGGATTCGGCCTGCTTCCGAGTTCCACTCAACATGGTCCCCTACTTTAAAGTCATGTGCCATCGGTGCGATCACCCGTGAATACTGCGTTCTGAAAATCGGTAGGGTTACCGCCATTTGTTTGCGGCTGCGTTGATCCTCGCTGCAGGAATTCGGCTTCCGCAAGCCGGTCCAGCATGCGGCCACCCGGCACGCGAACGCCCAACGATACGTTTGTCCATCCCAGCAATCCGTCGCCTTGTCCGGGCGGCGGCGTAGCGTCCAGACCATCAAATCCAGCCGGTGGGTCGCGCCGGCAGTAGCGAAAAAGGTGCACTGGCTCGTGGTCGTGGTTCAACTCCTGATAATGCCTTCATACGAGAGTCGTCCATCGACCAGCTGCGCCGCCGAAGTGTACGGATGCGCTTGAGCTTTCTTCGTGCCCAAAATGTGGAAGACATGCACGCCTATCGCTTTGAGATAGTCAGCGAT
>JBGQKM010000201.1:0-11346 GCA_041499515.1 Planctomycetia bacterium
GCGAAGACAGGTCGCTTTTGAGTCACCACCGGCAACTGCGTGGGAGACAAATCGATGGACGCGGTCATGGGAACACAAAATCCAGTAGCCATAAGCCGAACATGCCAAGTGCTAGAATGATACTTATGTTACTAATATAAGTCAACTATACAGGGCATTCCATGATATCGTCCTCGTTCGGCATGATTCTTCAGCTTGTAATGGTTTTTCCATGCACGCCGAGCGGGCCGACAATTTCGGCGCAAGTCCTTATCTCGCCTAACACTTGACGAACCGCAACAGGCGCGTCATGTTGGGGGCCGCTCGGATTTCCGGAGAATTTCTCTGGCCCGACCGTGTGGATGGCGAACTCGATGGCACAACGCGCGTACCTGGCAATCGACATGGGAGCCTCGAGCGGTCGGCACGTGGCCGGGCTCTTCGACGGCCAATCGCTGAAACTGGCCGAAGTCTATCGCTTCGAGAACGGGCCCGTGCCGGCGGCCGGGCATCTGTATTGGGATCTGCTTGGCCAGTGGAATCACGTGCGTCATGGGCTGCGCGCCGCTAGCGTCGCCTACCCGAGCCAAATTGCCAGCGTGGGCGTCGACACCTGGGGCGTCGATTTCGGACTGCTGGGCCGGGGCGACGAACTCTTGGGCCATCCGGTCCATTATCGTGATCCGCGCACCGATGGGCTGCTCGAACGCGCGTTCGCGGTCGTCCCGCGCGAAGAAATCTTTGCCCAAACCGGCCTGCAATTCATGCAGTTCAACACGCTGTATCAACTGTGGGCCATGCGCCTGGCGCATTCTCCGCAGTTGGATTGCGCCGAGTCATTGTTGATGATGCCCGATCTGTTTCATTGGCTACTGACCGGCGAAAAGGCCAACGAGCTGACCAACGCCACGACGACCCAGTTCTATGATCCGCGGCAGAATTCCTGGGCGCGCGGGCTGTTGGCGCGGTTCGACATTCCCGACCGCATGCTGGGCAAGCTCGTGCCGCCGGGAACAACCTTGGGCCGTTTGCGCACTCAATTGGCCGCGGAATCGGGCCTGGCCGACGTCGACGTGGTGCTGCCTGGCACGCACGACACGGCCAGTGCCGTGATGGCAGTGCCGGCCAACGGCGTGACGCTCGATCGCCCCAACTGGTGCTACATCAGCTCGGGCACCTGGTCGCTCATGGGGGCCGAGGTGCTTCATCCGGTCATCAACGACCAATGCCTGGCGCTCAACTTCACCAACGAAGGCGGCGTAGGAGGCACGACCCGGCTATTGAAAAACATTGCCGGGCTGTGGTTGATGCAAGAATGCCGGCGCGTTTGGACTCAGGCCGGCAATCAATATACCTGGGACGACTTGAATCGCCTGGCCAGCGCGGCCCGACCACTGGTCTCGCTGGTCGATCCCGACGATCCGAGTTTTCTGGCGCCGACCGACATGCCCGAGGCGATGCGCGCTTTCTGCCGTCGCACCGGCCAAACGGTTCCGGCCGACGAAGGGGCGGTGATTCGCTGCGCGCTGGAGAGCCTCGCGATGCGCTATCGGCTGGTATTCAGCGGGCTGGAACAACTCGTCGGCGGGCGGATCGAGACGATTCATGTTGTCGGAGGCGGGGCCCAGAATCGTCAGCTCTGCCAGGCCACGGCCGATGCCTGCCAGCGCACGGTGCTGGCCGGACCGGTCGAGGCCACGGCCATCGGCAACCTGCTGGTGCAGGCGATCGCCGCGGGCGATATCGGCTCGATCCGCCAGGCCCGCGAGGTCGTGTGCCGCAGTTTCACGGTGGATCGCTACGAGCCGCAAAACGCCGCCTGCTGGGATACCGCGTTTGAAAAGTTTTTGTCGTTGGTGAGAATATGAACCGCATGGTCGCAGTCGCTACGTTATTCGTGATCGTTCACCACCTGGTGGCCTTCGTACACGGCGCCGCACACCAGCAGTTGGACGTCGGCCTGGATCCGTGGCAGCAAGTTTTCGTGTGGGTTGTAATCATCATCCTGCCGATCGTTTCGCTGATTCTCTATTGGACTCCTTTCAAGCAGGCCGCCGCTGTGACCCTGTCTTCCTCGATGTTGGCCGGCCTGTTGTTTGGCGTGTATTTTCACTTCGTCGCGTCCACGCCGGACCACGTCTCGCATTTGCCCGACGCGGAGGGGCGCGGGCTGTTCGTCGCGACGGCGGTGCTGTTGGTTCCCATCGAGGGTCTTGCCGCGGCGTTCGGGTTGTGGAGTTGGTTGAAGTTGCGCAAGCCCGCGGTTTGATCGACCGGCCGGTTTGGTTACCTGGAATGATTTCGCGCAGGCAATTTTTTAGAGAAAGACGCTCCCATGATTAACGTTGGCATCGCGGGCATCGGTTTTATGGGCATGACTCACTTCCTGGCCTACCGGAAACTCAAGGGGGTGAAAGTGGCGGCCATGTGCGAGCAGGATCGCACGCGGCTGGCAGGCGATTGGCGGACGATCAAGGGCAACTTTGGACCGGCGGGCAAGAAAATGGATCTGTCGAGCATCGATAAGTTTGAGGTCCTGGAGGAAATGCTGGCCGATGCGAAACTCGACCTGATCGACATCTGTCTGCCGCCGGCGGCGCATGCCCCGGTGGCGATCGCCGCGCTCAAGGCGGGCAAGCACGTGTTTTGCGAAAAACCGATCGCGCTGGTGCCGGCCGATGCCCAGCGAATGGTCCAGACGGCCAAGAAGGCCGGCAAGCAACTGATGATCGGCCAGGTGCTGCCGTTCTTTCCCGAGTATGCCTTCGCTTACGATGCGGTTCGCGGCGGCAAGTACGGCCGGCTGCTGGGCGGCCATTTCAAACGCATCATCTCCGATCCCCAGTGGCTGCAACATTTTTACGATCCCACAAAGGTGGGCGGACCGATGCTCGACTTGCATGTCCACGACGCGCATTTCATCCGCTTGTTGTGCGGCATGCCGAAGGCCGTCTTCAGCAGCGGCCGGATGCGGGGCGAAGTCGCCGAGTACTTCACGTCGCAATTCTTGTTCGACGACCCGCGGCTGGTCGTCAGCGTCACTAGCGGCGTCATCCAGCAGCAGGGGCGCGCTTTTTCAGCCGGATTCGAAATCCACCTGGAACGCGCCACGCTGCTCTACGATTTTGCCGTGATCGACGGCAGGCCGGAAATGAACATGCCGCTGACCGTACTGGCGCAGAACGGCAAAGTCCACCGCCCGAAAATGAAGTCGGCCGATCCAGTGGACGCGTTCGCCGACGAATTGAGCGAAGCGCTGCGCACCGTCAACAGCGGCAAGCCGTCGGCCCTGCTGGACGGCGAGCTGGCGCGCGACGCTATCATCCTGTGCCGCAAGCAGACCGACTCGATTCGCAAGGGCCGGCTGGTAAATGTCTAGGTCGGTTTATGCCGGATATTCGCCCGGCGCGCTTGACGCTGGGCTTGTGGCGGGCATGCATAGTGCGCGGGACATGCGTTTTCCGTTTGTCGGGCGCAACTTGCGCGAATGATTTCTTGCGTACCGCCCGTCCAGTCCTTTCGCAGTGCACCCCCTGGCGACGGCTATAGGGGATGCGCGGCCAGGGGCGCGAAAAAAAGTTTCCGCGGCCTTTTTGACCACTGGCGAATCGTGGCTTATATTGAATCTGGCCGAAGCTCTAGACCCGCCTTTCCGGCCGCCAAGGGAACGACATCACGATTACAGCGTCTGCGGCTGTCTCCTGCACTGATCGGCAAGCATCCGCTCGTTCGCCGGTGACAGCTTTGCGGTGAGCCACCGCGTCGGGACGCTCTGGAGAACGGAAAGAGCACGATGGAACGCAAGTTCACTCCGCGCGGACTTTGGCTATTTCTTGCGTTCTCGTTGATCTGGCTGACGGTTCCGGCCGTCGCGCAGATCAAGATCATTCCGGCCAACAGCGAATACACGGCCGACCAAGTCGACGGCGTATTGCGCCGCGCGCAGAAGTTCGAGGCCGATCAGCGGTGGGGCGAAGCGCTGTCGGTGTATGAAGAGGCTCTGCGCGACTATCCCGATGAGCCGACGCTCGGCGATCACCACAACCTGGCGAAAATCCACTATGACTTGGGCCGCCGCTACAACGATTCGAGCTTTCTGCGAGCACTGACCACCCTGCCCGACCGGCAGGCGATCAGCTTGTACTCCGAAGTCCTGGTGAAAATCGAAACTCATTACGTGATCGCCCCGAACTGGACGGCGCTGGTGTCTCGCGGGGCGCAGGATCTGGAAATCGCGCTGGGCGAAACGTCGTTTCGGCAGCGGCATCTCAACGGCAAGTCCAACGAGCAGCTCGAGGCCTTCGTCGCCCAATTACGCCGCTCCGCGCAAGATCGCAACGTGCGAACCCGGCAGCAGGCCGTCGACGCGGTCTCGGCCGCAATGCTACTAGCCCAGCAGCATTTGCAGCTTTCGGCCGCTTCGGTCGCGCTGGAATACGCCTGTGGAGCCATCGGAGGCTTGGATACGTATTCTTCGTTTCTGACCGGCGACCAACTCAACGATGTCTATGCCCAAATCGAAGGCAACTTCGTGGGGTTGGGCATCGAACTGAAGGCCAACGCCGCCACGCTGCAAATCGTCAAAGTGATCCCCGGCAGCCCCGCGGAGCGCGCCGGGATGCGCGCCGGCGACCGCATTACCGAGGTCGACGGCAAGGCCACCGCCAATATGTCGACCGACCAGGCGGCCGACTTGCTGCAAGGACAAGAAGGCAGTCAGGCGAACATCGTCGTCGTCAATGCTCACGACGTCGTACGGCGGATCAGCGTGCGTCGCGAACACGTGGAAGTCCCTAGCGTCGATGACGTGAAGATCGTCGATTCGGATTACGGCGTGGGCTACTTGAAACTGACTTGTTTTCAGAAGACGACCAGCCGCGATCTCGACGCCGCCTTGTGGAAATTGCACCGCGAAGGCATGAAGAGCCTGATCATCGACTTGCGGGGCAACCCCGGCGGCCTGCTGACTTCCTCGGTCGAAGTGGCCGATAAGTTCGTGGAAGAAGGGGTCATCGTCTCGACCCGCGGTCGCAGCGCGCTGGAGGACTATAACTACACCGCTCACAAGGCCGGCACGTGGCGCATGCCGCTGGTCGTGCTGATCGACGGCGAGAGCGCCAGCGCCAGCGAGATTTTTTCCGGGGCCATTCGTGATCATCGCCGCGGCGATCTGGTCGGCCAGCGCAGCTATGGCAAAGGATCCGTGCAGGGCATCTTCCCGCTGACCGTGGCCGGATCTGGCGTGCGATTGACAACCGCCAGGTTCTTCTCCCCCAACGGACATCCCATTAACCACGTCGGCGTGCAGCCCAACATCGTCGTGCAGCAAACCGCCAAGGCGTCGTCCGGCAATCAGGTTGTCGCGCTCGACGCCTCCGCAGACGCGGTGCTCGACGCCGGCATCCAAGCCGCTCGCCGTCAAACCGCCAAACGCTAGGCCGACGCCGCCTGGGCGGTCCTATTCGGGCAACGGCTTGCCTTTGGTTTCCGGCGCAAAGGGGAGCACGGCCAGGCCGAGCAAAAAGATGCCGCACATCGTCACGCCGGCATAGCGCATCGGTTCGGGATATCCGCTGTAGACTCTCGCCGTGAGCAAGCCCAGCGCGTATGGTCCCGCCGCCGCGACGAAACGCCCCACGTTGTAGCAGAACGACGTTCCGGTGCTGCGCAGGCGGGTGGGGAACAACTCGGGGAAATAAATCGCGTAGCCGCCGAAAAGCGCCAACTGACAAAAGCCCATGATGGGCACCATCCAGAAAATCTGGGCAAAGCTTTCCAGGTACCAGAAGACCATGCCCGTGCTGAGCATGGCCAGCACGAAGGCCACCCCGAACGCCGGTTTGCGGCCGATGTGCGGCGTGATGCGGCTATAGGCCCAAATGCCAAAAAAGCCGCCGATGTTTTGGACAATCGAGGTGATACCGGTCCAATACGCCAGATTCGCGTCGATATCCGGTTTGGTCATCCCCTCGGCTTCGAAGCGCTTGCTCAATACCGAGGAGATCAGGTCGTAGCTGAAAAACCCGATTCCCCACAAGCCCACAATGCCCGCAAACGCAAGCAGCACGCCAACAATCGCGTTTTTACGCCAACGCGGATCGCCAAACAACTGAGCATACGATCCTAATTGCGAGCTGCCGCTCTTGGCCACGGCCTGCCACCGCTCCGGCTCCTTGAGCCGCCGACGGATGAACACCGCCAATAGGGCCGGTACGGTGCCCACCAGAAACATCACGCGCCAAGCACTGTCGATCCAGCCGGCCTGGGCCAAGGCGCCCAGACCCATATTGATTCCGGCGGCCGAGACGTTGCCGACAGCCGAAAGGGCTTGCAACAATCCCAGGGCGTACGGGCGGGCCCGATCGGGCATAACTTCGGCCACCAGCGACACGCCGACGGCAAACTCGCCCCCCACGCCCAAGCCGGTCAGAAAACGATAGAAGGCGAAGTCCCAAAAACCCACCGATAACGCGCTGAGCCCAGTGCAAAAGGAATAGATCAGGATCGTCCAGAGCATGGTCTTGGCCCGGCCGATCCGATCGCCGAGCACGCCGAACCCTAATCCGCCGGTCGCCCAACCGACCAAAAAAATCGAAGTGGCAATTGTGCCATATTCATTGACGAGCTTGAGGTTTTCCGCCTTCTGTTCCGGCGTCAGCTCTTCTCCCAGACTTGATTTCGGCACCACAAGTTCGATCATCGCCGGACGGCGCGCCAGCGTGAAAAGCTGTTGATCCATCGTGTCGAACAGCCATCCCAACGCGGCCACCATCAACACGAACCAATGGTAGCGGGTCAACTCGTGATACCAAGGCGCGGGCTTCGCATTCATGGCGCGGAATACCTCGGATGGCGGGCGAAAACAGAATCTTCGGCGCCGGCCTGACGAGCCTCAGCGGGGCGCGGACAAGCCTGGGTGGGACACCGAAGACGCCTATCGTACACAACGTCGACCGCAATTGCGACACCCGGCTCCGGCGTCGTCTTTTTTGGCCGCTTACTCTGCGCGCCGTCGGGGAACGAATACCGCACTCGCTATTCTAGCGCCAATCTGACGCGCTCGGCCGCCTGCTGGCCGCTGTGGATGCAATGGGGAATGCCAACTCCGTGATAGGCATTGCCGGCCAGCGCCAACCGCGGCCACCGGGCGACCTTGCGTTCGATTTCGGCCACCCGCCCGCAGTGTCCCACGTGATATTGGGGCATTGCCTGCGGCCAGCGCGTGACTTCCGAAAAGATCGGCGTGCCACGCGTGCCCAACAGCGATTGCAACTCGTCGGCGGCGATCTGCTGCAGCGAGGAATCGGGCAGCTCCAGCAATTCGCTTTGGCAAGCGCCGCCAATAAAAACGCGCACGAGGACCGCACCGTCCGGCGCACGGCCGGCGAACTTCATGCTCGAAAAACTGCCGGCCAGAATTCGCCGCTGCTCCACCGCCGGCACCACGAACCCAAACCCGTCCAGCCGCCGGACAATCTGGTCGCGCCGCAACCCGAGCGTGACAATCGCCGTGCCCGCATACGCTATTGCATGCAGTTCGTCAGCCAACTCGCGATCCAGCGGCGCCAGCAGGCGCGCCGCGACAGGCGCGCCGACAGCCACGATCAGCGCGTCGCATGCCAGCTCTACCGCCGCGCCGTGCGCCGCGAAGCAAACGGTCCAACCGCCGGACGGCTGCCGCGAGATTTTTTCCACAGGGCTGTCGAGTCGCACGCTTCCGGGGGGTAACCGCGCAGCGATAGCCTGCACCAGACTGGTCAAGCCATCGCGCGGCGCGACGAACAATCCATAGCGGGCGCCGCCGTCGCAGCTCGATGTTTCCGCGTCGCCAGCGTTGGGCTCACGTCGCGCCCCGCGAATCAAGCTCCCCCAGCGGTGTTCCATTTCGAGAAACCGAGGCAGCGCGGCCTGCAGACTGAGCTTTTCGGGATCGGCCGAATAGATGCCGCCGACCAGCGGTTGCACGATTCGCTCGAACGTCTCGCGTCCCAAGCGGCGCCGGGCAAACGATGCCAGACTTTCGTCGGCGTCGCCGGCGCGCGGCGGCACGAAATATTCGCCGAGCAGCCGCAGTTTGCCCCAGGGGCTCAAAATTGGCGTCGTCACCAGCGGCCAGATCCGAGAGGGAGCCATGAGCATGAAACCCGGCGGCACCGGTCGCAACCGCCCACGATGTACGACTAGCGCATTACGTTGTTGGCTCGACGTGGGGATCAATTGTTCGGCAAACCCGATTCGCCGGCACAGGTCGACAGCCCAGGGAATGTTGGTGATGAAGCTGTCGGCGCTGCGTTCGATCAGAAACCCGTCGCGGCGGACCGTTTCCAGCACGCCTCCCAGCCGGCTGCCGGCTTCCAGCAGCACCACGTCGAGTGTGGGATCGGCCTCCACCAGCCGGTGCGCCGCCGCCAGGCCGGTGATGCCACCGCCAATGACCACAACGCGTTTTCCAGCGGCACTTGGAAGGTCCACTACAGCAAATTGTCTCGCAGAGAATCAAGAGTTCTATGACGCGGGCCGCGGCGCTAACTTGGGGCCGGGCGACAAGGGCCAAGAACCAACCCACGTTGTGGCGCGACCGTTGACACTTCGGCCACCCCTCAGGCCGATCAGCCAGAGGACATTATCCCAAAACGTATGGCTCAGCTTCTAGGGGAAGTTTTGAGCCAATTGGGAAGTATTTCCCGAGTGTATTTTTGTAGTAGTCGGGCTCATGCCTGATAGAATGCTCTTGGCGGTGAGGCTCGTCAGGCTTGAGCCTGCCCCGATGGGTCTATCTTTTCAGGGTGGTTGCTCTTGGCAGCGCCGACCGACGAACCGCAACCTACGGCCCCCGTCGTATTGACTCCCGACCCCTCATTCCCTCCGCAACCTACGGCCCCCGTCGTATTGACTCCCGACCCCTCATTCCCTCCCTAGAGCTATCAACCGCTTTGGCTGTTGGAAGCGCATGTTCAATTTATTACTGAACCTATTGCGAAAAGTTTATCGAGCGTGCGAGCTTGTCCTTCGTCGCGCGGAGTTGGCTTTTCACGGTCAGACAGCCACCGTTGATGGGCTTCGGCTGCTGATTCCTGTGAACGTGCTTAGCACGGATATGCGGTACCGTTTGGTTCATGGAGGGATCGATGGCGAGGACCGTCGGCTGCTGCCGCGATATGCGCGACCAGGCGATTTCGTATTGAATCTAGGAAGCGGTTGTGGATTATCGGCGATGGCGGCTTTTCGACAAGTCCGTCCCGGAGGCATCGTGATCGCGATCGAAGCAGATCCGCTGGTGCATGACCTGTCGCGACGAAACTTTCACCTCAACAGCATGGACGACATTCAGTCCCAGGCCGCTGCGGCTGTTGCCGAGCGTGGTATCCGCGAGGTCGTTTTTTATCGCAAGAAAAACTACTATGGCTCCAACTTATTGCACTCCGGCGGCGAAGGACAACCCATTCGCGTACCGACCGTGTTTCCGCCCGACTTAGTGCCTTCCCATTGCCCCGGACGAAAGATCTTGTTGTGCGACGTGGAGGGCTATGAGACGACACTCTTGATTGTAAAGGAGGTCGTCGAGTGTTTTGATGTGATCATCATGGAACTACACTTTGGCTCAACCCCCAAGAACGTCGTTTCGCCCTATGTGGCCATGTTTGACGTTCTTTCTTCTTGCCATTTCAAACTCGTCGACCTGGACGATGAGGGATTTGTTTTCGAACGGATTCAGTAACGATTCGCGCGGCGCGACCGAGACTCCTGAGGGTGTCCCCGGCCTGCCGAGCCAGACTCGTCTAAAAAAGGGCCGGCGTAAAAAAGTCCGTGCAGCGCCGCTTTCCGCGGTCGCGGCTATCCTTGTCGGGTGGCAAAAATATGACTCGGCCGCGCTCGGACGCGGCGAAGCACGCGATGATTTTGACGGAGCAAACGGGTCGCGACGATTTGCGTCCAGCGCCGTAAACAGTTCTGACCCGGTTTTTCCCAGGGCGAACGGCCCGTGAGGCCGC
The DNA here is from genome assembly GCA_041499515.1 of Planctomycetia bacterium. Taxonomy (GTDB): domain Bacteria; phylum Planctomycetota; class Planctomycetia; order Pirellulales; family PALSA-1355; genus PALSA-1355. The sequence continues at coordinate 9,972 of JBGQKM010000201.1, forward strand.
TGACGGGGCTTGCGCGGCCGCTCGCCGACTAATAATCTTCTTTCGGGCGGATCGACAGGACGACGCTTTCGCTCTCGGTGCCGGGCAGGGGATAGGCGGCCAGCTTGCGCAGTTCAAGGTGTTTTAACGCGCCTGCCTCGCGGGCCTGTTTGCGTTCCTCCACCCAGGCTGGGCCTTTGATCACCAGCACGCGGTCGAAGGAGTCCCAACGCGGAGCCAGCCACCCGAGCAACTTGATCAGCGGAGCGACAGCCCGGGCCACCAGCGTCTGAAAATGTTCGGTTTCCAGCAGCGCCGTTACCGGGGCATGATAGACGGTCGTCTTCAGGCCGAGCTCAGCGACGATGGCCTCTGCGGCCCTGGCCTTCTTGGCCACCGAGTCGCACAGGGCCACGTGCAGGTCGGGTCGCACGATCGCCAACACGATTCCCGGCACGCCGCCGCCGCTGCCGACGTCGAGCACGCGGTCTCCCGGCTCGATGAACGGCTCCAGCGCCAGACTATCAACCATGTCGCGGGCCACGAACTTTTCATAATCGGTGTGCCGCGTCAAATTCAGTTTTTCGTTCCAACTCCACAGCGCGTGGCAGTAGCGATCCAATAGTTCGATCTGATCCTCCGGCAACTCAACGTGGTGACGCGCAAGCGCGTCGCGCAACGAATCAGACGGGGCGGGCTGGGGCAATGCGGTCTGGGGCGGGGAGTCAGTCAAATCGGTCGGTCGCCTCTTGCGATCAAAGAAACGCCGGGGTGGGCGGATAGGTGCCGAGCTCGACGTGGTGGCCGTCGGGGTCGCGGCAAAAAATCTGCGTGATGTTGCGCTCCGCGATCACGTTCTTGCGATACGGCACGCCGTGCTCTTGCAGCAAGCGCTCGGCCCGCTCCAGGTCGTCGCAGTGCAGCGCCAGATGATCGTAGCGGGTTTGGATTTCTCCCTCGGGGTTGCCGGCCGCTTCGTTATAGATCAGGTGGATCATGATCCCGTAGTTGTAGAGCCACGCGCCTGGAAAATCGAAGTTTGGCCGCGCCACCTCGCGAAAGCCCAACACGTCGCGATAGAAGGCCCGGCTCGCCTCGACGCGTTTCGTCACGCGGCCCAGATGGTTGACCGATTGGATCGGGAGCGGTTTTGGCACGGTGCGACACCTCGAAAGCGACAAAGGACGCCGAAACTTGCAACAGGGCTGCCTGTGAAGCCGTCCGCAATATAGCCAATCTGCATACGCCGCGACAAACGTCCGTTTGGATTCTAGGAAATCTGGGAAGTCTGCGCGTGCAGCCCAAAGCTCAACGGATTCGTCGATTTTCTCGATTCTAACGGTTAGCGCGGCCGATACCACTCCCAGGGATAGGTTCGGGTTGCCCGCCGGCAACC
>JBGQKM010000202.1:0-11274 GCA_041499515.1 Planctomycetia bacterium
ACAGGGCGGGACCGTAGCGAAACATCAGCTCCCTCCGATGTCTGGACTTGCTGGCGTGCTGGCACATACCCGGCTGCGACGCCTCATCTGCTTCTATCGACGAGACGCATGGCAAACTGTGGCCCGAGCGTGCGGGTCCGTCCGAATAGGGCGAAATTACGTCATTTCGTGCCGTTCATCATCGGGAACATCTCGTTGACGATGGTGATAGCAGCCGGTCCGACCAGCACCACGAAAATGGCGGGGAAAATGAAGATGACCAGGGGGAAGATGAGTTTAACGGCGGTCTTGGCGGCTTTTTCCTCGGCCAATTGCCGCCGCCGGGTACGCATCGAGTCGCTCTGCACTCGCAGAGCCTGGGCGATGCTGGAACCAAACTTATCAGCCTGGATCAAAATCGCCGCCAGGCTTCGCAGATCGTCCACCCCGGTCCGACCTCCCAGGTCTTGCAACACTTCGTTGCGCGCGCGGCCCATCTGGAGCTGGAAGTTGCATAACGCAAACTCCTCGGCCACCGTCCGGCAGGACTTCTTCATTTCTTCGCTGACTTTGCGCATCGCCTGGTCCAAGCCCAAGCCGGCCTCGACGCAGACCACCAACAGGTCCAGCACGTCCGGCAATCCCAGGAAGATGGATTCCTTGCGACGTCGGGCGATGAACCACACGACGACGTCGGGAAGATAAAACATGGCGGCGGTGACCAACACCGAGTAAATCAACGCCGATTGGGTGTAGCTCGATGTCAAGAGCGTGCTGGCCCCGCTGACCGTCAGTCCCACGACCAGCAGGATGAATTTCAGACCCAGGAAGATCCCGACCACCGCCTCCGAACGAAACCCGGCCTGAGACAGCCGGCTCTTCAATTTCCCGGCCTCTTCGACGGATTTTGGTTGCAGCGGCTTGGCCATGGGCGACGCCTTGGACAGCATCCGGGTCATGGCGGCCGACTTTTTGACGGGCGATGGGCCGTCTTCGTTGCGGCGCCGGATCTGGGGATTGCGGATTTCGTCCAAACGTTCGTCGGCGCGCTGCTTGCGACCGCCGAGCATCTCCAAAATCATCCATGCGCCCAAGGCGAACAGGCCAAAGATCGCGAACGGAATCAGTTTTTCCAAGGGAAGGGCTGCTAGAAGCATCATCGCGCTACACCTTGATGTTGATGATTTTCTTGATCACGATGGCGCCGAGCAACTGCATCACGATGCCGCCGGCCAACATTTTTCTTCCCATCGGATCGGTAAACAAGGGCGTTACATACTCGGGATTCAGGTGGTACACGGCCAAGAACAGCGCCGGCGGCAACGCCAAGAGCACGATCCCCGACAGCCGTCCTTCACCCGTAAGTGCTTGTACTTGTCCCCAAATCTTGAAGCGCTCGCGGACAATGTAGCCAATCTTATCGAGAATCTCGGCCAAGTCGCCGCCCGTCTGACGTTGCAAGACGATGGCGGTGGCGAAAAACCGCAAATCCATGTTGGGGATTCGATCGGTCATATTGTCCAGAGCGGTCTCCAACGCGATGCCGAGGTTTTGTTCTTCGAAGACGCGTTGAAACTCCTTGGCGATCGGAGCGCGCATTTCTTCGGACACCAGGCAGAACCCCGACGCCAGACTGTGCCCGGCCCGCAAGGCCCGCGAGATCAACTCCAACGCGTCGGGCAGTTGCTTGGCGAATTGGCGATACCGACGCTTGCGGCGCATGAACAGCCACATCAGCGGCAAGACGGCCAACATCAGGCCCATGGGCAGGATGATGCTCGGATGCAATCCCGCGAATACCGGGACAAACATTCCCACGATGGCCATGATCCCCGAAATGCCATAAAACTGTGGCGCGCTGAGCGAAGTGTCCGCTTGTTCGAACAACAGGTTAAGATTCCCCAGGCGGGACAAATACCCCCAGATCACGTGCTGGGTGTTTTCAAGCGGATGCGCCAGCACGCTGCCCTTGAGCAGAGCTTCCTGGGCTTTCTTGGTGCCCACGGAATTGGTGAGCATGGCCAGGCGGTTTTCGGCGCCGGACTCGATCGATCTCGTCAGGAGCGTCGCGACCCAGCCGACGAACGCGGCGACGGCGACAAACACTGCGATGGAGATAATCAACGGTTCCATGGGATGATCCCGCTCACAAAACTTGGTTACCGACCCCGTTCAGGTTGGAAATCAATCCTCTAACATCACGCGTTGTCGGAAGGCGCTGGAGGGCAAACGCACGCCGGCCGCTTCCAGGCGATCCATGAAATTGGGGCGTACTCCGGTCGCCTCGAATCGGCCGAAGGCCCGACCATTTTCATCGATGCCTTCCTTGACGTAGTGATAGATGTCCTGCATTACAATCGTGTCTTGTTCCATTCCCAGGATTTCAGTGATGTGCGTGATCTTGCGGGGGCCGCCCTGCAAACGGTTGGTCTGCACGATCAGATCCACGGCGCTGGCGATTTGTTGACGCAATGCTTTGAGCGGCAACTCGAAGCCGGCCATCGTGATCATGGTCTCAACGCGGGCGATGGCGTCGCGCGGCGTGTTGGCATGGATCGTCGTCAGCGAACCTTCGTGACCGGTGTTCATGGCCTGCAACATATCCAACGTTTCCGCGCCGCGGCATTCGCCGATGATGATGCGTTCGGGCCGCATGCGCAGCGCGTTGCGCACGAGATCGGTGGCCGTGATCGCGCCCTTGCCTTCGATGTTGGGCGGCCGCGTTTCCAAACGAACCACGTGTTCCTGCTGCAATTGCAATTCGGCCGCGTCTTCAATCGTCACGATGCGGTCGGCATTGGAAATAAAACTCGACAGCGTATTGAGCAACGTCGTTTTTCCGGAACCCGTGCCGACGGAGATCACGATATTGAGCCGCGCCTTGATGGCCCCTTCGAGCAGCATCACCATTTCGGGCGTGAAGGCCTTGTAGTTCAAGAGATCTTCGAGCCTCAGCGGATTGGCCCCAAAGCGGCGAATCGAAACGCAGGCGCCATCCAAGGCCAGAGGCGGAATGATCGCGTTGACGCGCGATCCGTCCTGCAGTCGAGCATCGACCATCGGACACACTTCGTCGACGCGCCGACCCACTTTCGAAACGATGCGGTCGATGATCTGCATCAGGTGATTGTTGTCGCGAAAAGCCACATTCGTCTTTTCCATCTTACCGCGACGTTCGACGTAGATATTCTTCGGACCGTTGATGAGAATATCGCTGATCGAAGGGTCCTTCAGCAGGAACTCGAGCGGACCGAGCCCGAACGTCTCATCCAGCACCTCTTCGACCAGCCGCTCGCGTTCCGTGCGATTGAGCAGCGTGTCTTCGGTATCGCAGAGATGCTCGACGACCAGTCGAATCTCACGGCGCAGAACGTCGCCTTCCAGCTCGCCCACGCGCGCCAGGTCAAGCTTATCGACAAGCTTGCCGTGAATGCGCCGTTTTAGGATGTCGAATTCAGCCGATTTCGACTCTTCGGTCGTTCGTAATGTCGGCGGCTTCATGGTCGATCCTGACGTTAGCGGTCACAAGGTTGCAAGGGACGCGAAGTCGGCGAGATAGGTCGAAGCATGATCCGCGGGTCGCAACGACCGCGGCCGCTGCCATCGGGGACGTCGTCTTTGCGTCGGCGTGAGGCAGCAACTCCCAGGAATCCTGCCCGAACGAAATATAGCTTGCGGATTTCCCGGCCTGCCCGAGCCACCGCGGCAAGCCGTCATGAACCGCCACCCCGCGATACGCGGCTGACGAGAATAACGATCGTGCGGGTTATGCGAACGTTGAGAGGGCTTGGCCGCATTTCTGGCCGAGGCAAACCGGACTCCACCGTCCAACGGTTCCGGCTGCATAGGGCAGGGCGATGACCGTGCCAGTCGCGTGCTGGTCGAACGGGGCCGAATCGACCGCTGGGCTATTTGCCCCCGCGGACGCGTGCGCGGCCTGGCCAGAGGTTGAGGAGCTTGCCGACCGCGCTGGACCTGGCCCCGGCTCCGCCTTCCTTGGCGTTCACGTCTTCTTTGCCGCACAGAGCGTCGGCCAACGCGACGATGGATTGCGTGATGGCCGCCTTGGGTGCTTGTTCGACCAGCGGCACGCCGTTGTTGCGCACCTCGACCATCACTCGATAATCGTTGGGCAATTGCCAGAAAATCTCGCGACCCATCGTCTCCTGGGCCTTCTTGAGACCGATGTGGTTATCCAAGCCGACTCGATTGACCACGATTTTGATTTTGTCCTTGATTGCATCCATTCGGCTGAAGGACATCATCAGACGAACGATGTTGCGCAAACATGGCAGATCCAATTGCGTGACCAACAGAATGTGGTCGGCCGTTTCCAAGGCCACCATGTCAATCGCGCTATAGCTCTTGGACAGGTCGATGATCAAGTGCGTAAACGTGGCCTTCAGCAACCCGATCACGCGCCGCATGTCGTCGGGCGTGATCAGGGCCGTATCTTCCAATTGGACCGGCCGCGGCAACAGATAGAGACCCGACGCATGCTTGGTCAACGAGCGCTTGAGCAGCGTGAAGTCAAGCCGGGTGACATTTTGCGCGACGTCGACCAACGTGTAATCGGGGATCGTGTCCAAGAACACGTCGGCATCGCCCAAACACAGGTCAATGTCCAACAAAGCTGCGGTGTTCTTCGGATCCGCCGCCAGGATGCACCCCAGATTGACCGCCAGGCTCGTCGCGCCCACGCCCCCCGTGGCGCCGGCGACCGCAATGATCGTGCTGCCCCGAGATTTGTTGTCTCCGCGCCCAAAACGCTGGTTGCCGATGCGATCCAGGGCCGCGACCAAATCCTCGATCCGCACCGGCTGCGGCAGAAACTCTTTCACGCCCGCGCGCATCGCGCGCAGGATCAAGTTTCCATCCGTCGACGAGCTGATCACGACAATGCTGCACTCGGGCGATTGCTCGTGCAGTTGGGCGACCAGTTGCAGGGCTTTTTCGGGACTCTGATTGAGCGACACGATCCCGATGTCAGGATGCGTTTGTGCAACCACGTCGGCAAAGAACTCGTAGCGCGAACACTCGGCTTCGAGCCACACCATTTCCATGCCGAGCAGCGTCGACTTCAGCGCATCACGGGAGGTATCGACCGGGTCGACGATTGCCAATCGAAGAACGTTGCTCATGAGTTTCTCGTGCGCCCGAACTAATCTTGACTACCGACCCAGACGGCGGTCTGAAACCGTCGCTTTTGTCGTTTGCACCGGTACCGTCTGGCTACACTTAATTCTTTACGTCATAGCCAATCGGTCCGATGAACCCCGGGGGCGCCGAATTGGGGTTTATCGGGGTCCCCGCTTTTCCAATTTGGGGATTGGAGGGGTTGTAGCGCTCGACGCGGGCACTAGCGGTAGCCGGCAGCCGGTTCGATGTCGGACGCCGTGCGCTGTCGGCCGCAACCCGCGGCTTCGCGGGGGCATCCGTGACCACGACCGTCCCTCGGGATCGGCTCGGCCAGCGGGCGCTGGGCACTTCGTCCCCCGCCGGAGACGGCGGCGGCACCGGGACTTGCTCCTGCATCATGTTGGAGCCTGACGGGCCCATCATGCCGGGTGGTTTGACGGGCACCTCGCGATAGCCCTTGAAGTATTCTCCGCAGTCGTCAGGGCTCAACGAGCTCATGCCCGGAGCGCATGGCGGCACCTGATCGGGATCGAGCGCCTCGACCAGCTCGGGCGAAACGAGAATCAGCAGTTCGATTTCGTTGACCTTATCGTGCGAGCGGCGAAACAATGCACCCAGGTACGGAACATCCATCAGATAGGGGACACCCCGGTCCGAATGCTCGGTCTCCTGCGATAGCAAACCCGCGATGGCCAAAGTCTGGCCGAATTTCATTTCGACTCCGGTGTCCGCTTCGCGCACTCGAAAACCCGGCACGGAAGTGCCGTTGATCGTCGTGCCCAGGGTCGGGTCGACTTCGCTCACGCGGGGCCTGACTTCCAGGCGCACGCTGCCGTTGCCCAGTACGATCGGCACGAAGTCGATCTGCGTGCCGAACGGGCGAAAAGCGACGGAGATGTTTCCGAATCCGGTCGGTTGCGGGTAAGCCACTTCACCGCCCACGTTGCAACTGGCCGGCCGGCCGCTGACCGTGACCAGCGTCGGTTCGGCGAGCACCTTCAGAATGTCGTCTTGCTTGAGCGCTTCGATCATCGTGATGAACTGGTTGCCGCCGCTGAGAATGCCGCCCTGCAGCGTTTCGGCGCCGTTGCTGGTGAACGAAGTAGTGGTTCGGGCCAGACCGGCGGTCGCCGTGGCTTTGGTGATCAACCCGGCCGCGGTGGTCCCGCCGTAGCTGGCTCCCGCGAAGTCCATGAGGTCCATACCGAGGTTTCTCAGTTTCGTGCGCGAAACCTGCATCACCTTGACGCGCAGCAGCACCTGCTGCGAGCCTCCGACGGTCATGTTGTTGAGCACTTTGGGATAGTAATCCTCGGCGATTCGCATGATGCGATCCACGTAGTCGGGCCGGTCCACGTAGCCGAAGATCAGCAACGTGCCGGCCGCGGTCGGAATCAGCTTGATCGAGGCCGTCGGATACTGCAGTCGCAGCAGCCGGTCCAGCTCGCGCACGTCGCCGGAGATCATCACATCAACGGTATGTATTTTGTCGTCTTCGTCCCACAAATTGACCGAAGTGATGCCCGCTTTCTTGGCGTGGATTTGAACCTTGTTCTCCGAAATCACGGTGAAGTCCAGCAGTTCGGGGTTGGCGACCTGCGCCGTGGGGATCGGTTTGTCCATGCTCAAGATGCGGCTGCCGTTAACCGTCATCTCGACCCGGGTGTTGGTCGCTTCGATCTTTTGCACGACCGGTGCCGGACCAGGGACGCTCTGCTCCGCGACCGAGAGCCGCGGGCCGGCCGCTCGCCGGCCCGGCGACTCCTGAGCCATCGCCGGAAGGTCGACGGAGGCCGCGAAAATTGCCGCGCTCAGGGATAGGCCGGAGAACTGCCTGAATCGATTGAAAAACATCCTTGACATCCTTGTATTTCCACAACACGTTGCGTGACTGATGCGCTTCGCGTTTGTCGCCGTAGCGTTCCACGCTACTTTTCGATCCCATTGAACCCCAATCGCACCGGCGCGCCGCCGGCTAACAGGGGTCATTCATCCGATTTTACGCCCGTCGGTTCGTCCTTGGGTTGTTCATCGCTCTGCCCCTTCGAATCGTCGCCACCGATGGAGCGTGTCAAGTGCGAGGGCGTGCCAGCGGCCGAGTTCGGAGAATCTTTTTTAAGCGGATTCTTGGGCAACTCGCCACCGCCTGGAAGTTCGATTTGCAGCAACTCGGCTCCAAGCATCACGACCATTTTCCGTTGCGGGCCGCTCGATTGCGGGGCCGGCGGCGGCGTGAATTTTTCCTTCTGTTGAGTCAACCAGGCCGCAAGATCTTTTTTGTCGTCGGTCTGTTCGGCCTTGCGATTGGACGCATGATCGGAGCCGAAGATATCACCCACGGTGGCGGAAAAAGCCGTACCGTGCGCGTTATCTTCGGGGTTGCGCAGCACCAACCGCACTTCCCCGCCAATCCCCGCGGCCGCGTGCAAAATCACCGACTGCTCCGGCGTAACCAACAAGGCAATGGTCTTGGCCGACATCGGCTCCGACTGTTCGCTCTTTTCGCGCGCGTATTCGGTTTCCGTATGCGTATCGACGGCAAATACCTTGATGTCCTGCAGCACGATTTTGGCAGCCGTCGCGTTCATGTCGGCCCCGGGTTGCTTGAAGACCAGCACGTCGACGCGGTCGCCGGGCAGAATCAAGTTGCTGCTGCCGGTGATAGGATCCACTTTGACGTGGGCCACGCGATAGCCGGCCGGAATGTCTTTGGCGGCGCCCACGTTGTCGTTCGCGCCCAACAGTTTGGAAGACAGGATAGGCTCGCCGGCATAGAGCTTCATCCGGCAGCGCTTGCCCTCCACTTCTTCCAGCTTGGTCAGGGCCCCATGCGGAATAATCGCCTTGGGCCATTCTTCCAGCTTGATGTTCTGGGCGGTCAATTCATCCCTGGCGTTGATGTCGGCCATGGCCACGAAGACGGGCTGCTTGTCGCCCGTATCGGCTGGAGCCCGATTGCGAGCATCCATGACCTGGCTAATGCCAATCGAGGCTACCAGGCCGCAGCCCAAGGCTAGCACCAGTAAAATTATCGATTTGGAACGCATGCACTTCTCCAGGAAGTCCGGCCGGCGTCGTCTCAAGCTCCGTGGCAAGCACGCGGCGCCTCCGCGCGCTACGCAGAGACGACCGTCCTCGTCGTTTCATCTAGGAACATTGGCGTCCGTAGGCAGCAAACTTGACAAAAAAGGAATAGAAATAACCGTCTACACGCAAGCGGTGCCCGGGGAGAATGATTTCGACACGGTCAACTGCACGGAGTTACGTCGCCTGTCAGCTTGCCAGCGGTGCCTCTTCCGTTGAGACGTGCGAAAGCAAGCCCAGATCAAGAATCGTGTTGCAACTTCTTGCAGCGCCCAACCCACCTTCCACGCGCCCGGCAGGATGACTCCAGCCGTCCAACTTCCAACCGGCCGGACGTGCCGCTTCGATCCCGACGCGGAAATTGGGTATTTCAGCCGATCTACAGCAACATGCCCGTATAGGAAAAATAAGCAATCGTGCCGATCGCGATCGGAATTCCGTAGGGAAGCAGCAGCATCGAGCTTTTCCGCTGCGCCGCAATCGCCGAGAGCTTCTCCGCATCTTGAATCGTGACCACTTCGTTCCAGATCGCCCAAAACTGGGAATAATGTTTGTGCCAGGCCCCGCGGTACAGAATCATCAAGACCGCAATCAGCCCGCCGATGATCGCCGACACGCAAAAGGCGTAAAAGGTGGTCGTGCCACCGACCCACGCGCCGACGCCGGCCAGCAGCTTCACGTCGCCGGCGCCCATGCCGCCGATGGCATAAGCCGGCAGCAACAGGGCCAGGCCGACCGCCGTGCCCGCCAGGCTCCAACCGAGCCCTTCCCAGGAGTACGACATCGTGCTGACGAGCCAGCCGCTGAGAATCATTGGGAAGGTGATCCAGTTCGGCACTTTCAATTGATAGCCGTCGATCACCGCCGCCACGATCAGCGTGAAGGTCACCAGCCAAATCGGCCAGTGCTGGTTCAGAGCGTCGCCGAATACTGCCGAGTCAATCATCGCGCACTTCCTTTGGCGTCTCGAGGGAGTATATTTTTCGCGGTCGTCGATTCACTACTGTCGGGCCAGCATCACTCCGCAGAGTGCGGCCAGCACTGTGAAGAAATAACACATGAACTGAATCGCGCCGACCATCGATTCGATGGGTAGTACCGGATACATGGTCAATCTCTCACCTTACGAATCCACACCGCGCGTCGGCCGTCCCCGCGACGACCTGCCTCAAAAACCCTAGCATGTCGTTTGGGTTGACGCTGTCGTTTGCGGTGAAATAACGCGATAAACCGCTGGTTTTTCCGGCCGCTGCCGGAACAATCCAACAAAAAAAGACCCCCCGGCATGCGTCTCACGCACGCCGGGGGGCGATGTTCTTCCTAAACAAACCTGCCGACAGTGCAGCAGGCTTGTGCCTTGCCGTATTAGCTGGCGCCAATCGAGGCGGCCACGTTGGTGAACGTCGTCTTGGCGTTCGTGCCCAACGAATTAATGGCGGTCAAGCACACGATGATAATCAAGGCGAGCATCACGGCATATTCCACTGCGGTGGGCCCATCTTCCGACGCGAGGAAACGTTGCATCTTCTTGGCAAAGTTAATCATAGGATCCTCCGGTTGCGACCGACGAGCGGCCCGTGGGCTCTTTCGCACTGACGGTCGTAGGGTGTTAACGGGGCTTTGTTGACTGCCACGTCTGTCCGAAGACAAGCGCTTGCCTGCATTGCAATCTTCAAAGCCTCAAAATCAAAAAAAACAATCGCCTCCCCCTGACAAGTTTGCGTTCGGAGAAGCCGTTTCGGACTTCTCCGAAAGCCACCCGGCCGTGCTCACGCACGGACGCGTGGCTCGAAGTGACTTCGTGGCCGCCTCGCGTGTCTCGCGACACCGTTGACGACCAGCCATCCCTTCGACAGCCAGGCTTCCGCGGCGGTTGCCCGTCGCGGCCCACGGCTTTGCGTCCCGACCTTGCGATCGGTTTGCTCTTTCGAGGACGTAGAGGCTGCAGGCTCTCCACGCAAGGTCTTCGAATGGTGGTTAGGCGAAATGTAAATTGCGCCGAGAACCGGCCATCCGAAGGGGCACTTGCGTGCGATGCCCCGAGGGGCACCCAAAAGGATAACGTTGTTCACGTCGTCCTCCGTACTGAAAAACTAGTTCAGCTTCGCCTCAAGTCAAATCGCGATCTTTAATAATTCTCAGAATTATTTTCCGCCGGCCCGAGTATCGACAACAATTCGTGGTGCCCATAGTCGCAAATCGTTTGTCGCGGAATGGTTAGGCCGTCTTGTTCCCAACGCTGCACGACTTCGTGCTCCCAGGTTGTGCCGGCATATTCGATAAACCACGTTTTTCCGGCCGGGCTCGGCGCCATCACCCGGTCCGCTTCCCGCCACTGGTCCCACGTGAGCACCCGCACGTTGTCTTCTCCCTGAGCCAGATATGCCAGCGGCCAATAGTTCCACCACTCGTGGCAAACGATACGCGCCGATTCATCTGGCTCACGCTGATGAAGAACGTAGCGAAAGGCCTCCAGCTTCGGTTCGACCGCGGCCGTGCGAAATGTGAAATGCGAGCGGCCGCCCGTCTGTTGGATGAACTCGAAATAGCCCCAGTAGAAACTCAACGGCCACAGCCATGCGACCAGCGCCAGACCCATCGCCACGCTCGCATGCCGCGGCCGACGCTGTTCGATCCACCACGCCAGGCCGCGAGACAACAGCAAGGCGCCCGGCGCGATCAGACAAATTCCATAGCGCTCGACGTGCGGAGCGATGGCCCCCGGCCCGGCCACGATGAAAAACATCACCAGCATCGAAAACCAACCCAGTACCAGACTCTGATCCGAATCGGCCGGATCGTGTTTCAATCGCAGCACCATTCCCCACAGGCACCCGATGGCCAGCAGTCCAAAAAGCGCGTCGCCCATGCGCGGCAAGTCGACGAACCATGCGGCGTGCGGCGCGCCGGCCTGGGTTCCGGAGATGAATTCGTAGACGGTCGTTCCGGAAAACAGCCGCAGATAGTTTTGCGCAAATCCGGCCAACTCCGACGAACCGTGCAAGCGCGGTGCCACGATCGCCAGGCCACGCCAGGCTCCATAAGCGGCCGCGGCGCTCACGGCCACGAGGA
>JBGQKM010000203.1:0-11221 GCA_041499515.1 Planctomycetia bacterium
CGTGTTGCCGCAAACTCGCGCTGTCGCGCAGTTCTTGCGGTTCAACGCCACGCACGATCCGTTGGGCCTGGTCGACCAGTTCGTCGAGTTGCTCATTGGATCGTACATTGAGCTGCCCAAAGCGCTGGAAGAACTCGGTCAGGTTGGCGATGGCCGAATCGCGAAAGATCTTGGGTTTGCCATCTTCTTGGCCGGAAATCCGCTCAGCCAGATGCGAGACCAGCTTGGCCAGCTCGCTGGTAAACGCTTCTTCGGCCAACCGGACCGCCTCGTCAAAGCGGGCTGCCACACGGGCTTTTTCCTGCGCGTACAAGGCCGGACTGAGCTGACGCAAGTAATCGGGCGGTTCGACCGATGGATAATCCCAGCTGATCTCAAAGAGTCCCCGGAGAGTTGCCGGGTAATCCGCCGGATTGAACAGCCGGCCCAGCCGCTCGCGGGCAGCAGCTTTGAGCTCGCTAAAATGGTCGTCGAGCTGGCCGACGGCCTCTTCCAACTCGGCCCGCAGACTGGTCAGCTGAACGTCGAACGTCGAAATGTCATCCTGCCGAATCAGCCGGATGCCCGGCTCCGGGTAGGGCAAGCTCAGGCCACGCCACAAAGATGTAGCTCGATTGCGCACGGCCGTAACGGCACGGAAGGCCGGGTGGCCGGTGTCGAAGAGCTTCTTGCCGGCCGACAGGTAATTGCCTTCGGCGCCGAACGTGTCGGCAGCCTGGTTTTTCTGTTCGGCCGACAAGCTCTTCCGCACGCCAAACCACACAAAGGCGAGCCGTACGGCAGCCATGGTGGCGCGGAGGCGGTCAGCAGGAGCCGCGAATTGCTGCGTAGGAGGCTCGTCCAACAAGGTACTCATAGATTTCTCCGATAGCTAAGCGGGGTTGGAACCAAATCTCGTTAAATGCACAAATCAGTTGCGGCGGAACGACCAAAACAACTTGTTAGGCGAAGCCGTTCAGCGGACCACGCATTCGACGTAGCCTTTGCGAGTCTTCTGGGAAACCAGTTTTTCGGCGTGCTTGGCAGCATCCTCGCCGGTCGGGAACGTCTTGCCCTGCATCTGGCCCTCGGTCCCGATGCGACCGTATCGCACCGTAACGGACGTGCCGGCAAGCGTGACTTCCCAAAACTTGGCCGAAGTGCCGCCAACGAATTCAAAACGACGGGTCATTTGAAATATCTCCTTGCAAAAAGGTGGGAGTCAAACGCGGATTGACGCGTTGTTGACTGCTTAGGACGCCACCGCGACATCAACCCTGACGCGCACAAACGACGGAAAGCGTGGCACACCCCGGTCAGTCAGTTCTTGGTAGCGGAACGTGATCAGGCTGCCGATGGCCGGCGGACGCTCCCGTTGGGCGTCGGTAAAACCGGTGCCTACCGAAAACGTCGTGCCGTTCGCCAGTTCCACGAGCAGCGCCCCTAGCCGGCCACGATGACGGCCGGTTCCTGGCAAGTGGGCGACCACACGAGCTTCCGCATCATGGAAGCGTTTTACCTTCAAAAGCGTCGCGGAGCGGCCCGCCTCATATCGCGAACTTGGCTGTCGCAGCATCAGCCCTTCGCCCCCCAGAGCGGCAATGCGATCGAGTTCAGCCTGCACATGGCTTGCGCCGTGGCAAGGTTGCTGAGCGAGTAGCTCGGCATGTTCGGGTCGATTGTCGGCGAAACAATCGCGCAAGAATTGCAGCCGACCTTCAAAAGGCTCGGTGATGGCCGGAGCATCGAACGCCAGGAAACGGATTTCACGCCACAGATCCGGCTCGTCGTGGCGGCGGACGATGCTGACGGTGCGCTGAAACGCCTTGCGAGCGAGCCACAGTTCACCGTCGAGCGATGTCTTCGGCAGCGACGCGGTGAACCAGGCCGGAGCATGGAAAACATTGCCTTGCCTCGATAAAAACTGTCGGCCGTCCCACAACGCACGGACACCGTCAAGTTTTTCACTGAGCCACCAGCCGGCAACGTCGGACTTGGCGTCCCAGGTTTCGGCCAGCAGTAATTTTGGGGCCTCGCGAGTTATGCTTGAAGGCTTGGCGGCGACTGGCGCACTCCCGACACGTGCTTGTTCGGCTTGCTCGCCACGAAATTGCCGCAGGTGCTTGCAAGTCCGCCGCTCGATGGAGAGCGACTGGTTCCGCCAGGCTGGGCAGGAACACGAATAGACGCCGCCAACGTTTTTCAAAATGTAGGGCAATCGGGCCGAGCCTTGGATTTCGGCCGACTGGCCATCTTGTAGATCGGGCATAAACTACCTTTCCAACGAGGGGTTGGGCGCGCAACCGTGGCGCAGCCGTGACGAAATCACGAGGAGCAAAGAGATGCTCGGCGAGGGCAAACTGCGCCGAACGGGACAGGAATCGTCTCAGGAGGCCGGCGACTCCACAAATCGACGGAGTTACTTCTTAGCAGAAGCCTCCCGCAGTTCGACCTGAGATTCTGGCGCTAGCCCCAAGTCAACCATCGCCTGGCCGAGTTGGTCGCAGATCTCGGCGCCCTCCCAGTTTTTGTCGGGATTCCAGATGGGTCGGCCGCGATCGTCCCGGTCAAGATACAAGAGCGATTGCAGCTGCTCGACCAAACCAGTTAGTTCAGCGCGGGTGAGTTGTTTGGCTTGACGCATGAAGAGCCTCAGTTGTTCGAGGGATCACGGCGGATGCGGCGCGCCGCCTTGCCAGATAGGTCTGATGTCCATTGATAGATGCCGGCGCCAGTGGCGTCAAGACAGCGGCCCAAAACCCATCGCCGCAGCCGTTCGACCGCTGTTACCGCCACCGGCGCCAGGTTCTGTACGGCCTGGATTAATAGAGAGTCGAGTAAGGCCCGTTCAAGCGGACTTGGTCGAGGGGAGTGCGGACGCGCCGCGGACGGCAAATGCAGCCGCTTCGCGCTCGATGAAGTCCCAAGCGCTATCGAACTTGATCTCGTCGGCCGTCACAAATACGGCCCCGCCGCCAAAGGAATCCACGCGAGGCTTCGAGCAGGTCGAGGCATAAGTTGTCGACCAGGACGTGTCGGGGCGAAAGCGGCGCAGAAATTTCTGCACTAGATGGGCCAGTGGTCCCAGCTCGCCGTGGTCCTCGACATGGACCCAGAGATGCCGGCCAAAATCAGAATCTTCCCGTTCGATCAACTCAAAACAGAAACCTGCATCTTCGGCGTCGGGCAGATCGTCCTCATAATCCCGATAGAAGCGGTAGCCTGACCACTCGACTTGCTCGGGATCAAGATCGGCGGGCATACTGTCCGCCGCGACCTCCCGGCCGTCAAACACATGCACAACTTCGAGCTGCTTTCCGAGCCAATCAAGCTCGTCATCGGTCAAGTTCGGAAGCACCTGCGAAAACTCCATATAATAGTCGGCCAATTGGGGATCCTCCTTTCTGTCAGTAAGTTGGAACAAAACAAATCGATCGGGATGGTCCGCGTCCGACTGCGTGCCAGCGATGAATTGTTTAGTTGTTGGACGGGTCTCGGCTCACTTTGCGGCCCGGCTTGATCGTCGATTGGCTGGGGCTGGTGTAGATGCCCGGTCGATCGGCCGACAGGCAGCGTCCGCTGGCCCAAGAGCGCAGCTTTTCCACTGCCTCGCTGGCGGTCTTGGCCACGGGGACGACGTTCGTTGCCGCCTCGACCAGCGGCAGGTCGAGCAGCGCCGCCAACCGGCAGCACGATTTGATCTCCGCGCCCGTCCACAAGTCATGGGCTGGTTTCGTTTGCTGGGCATCCAAGCCGTATTTGTCCAGATACATGCGCCAGATCGCCTGCTTCTCTTTCGGCCCCGGCAAGTCGATCATGAAAAGGCCGTCGAACCGCTCCGCCCGCGCAAACTCTGGCGGCAGTCGGCTAATGTCGTTACAAGTCCCGACAAAGAACACGTCGGATTCGTGGTCGTTGAGCCAGGTGAGCAGCGTTCCGAACAAGCGTGCAGAGACCCCCGAGTCGCCTGTGCCGTTGACGCCGGAGAGCGCCTTTTCCAGTTCGTCACAATAGAGGACCGCCGGGGCCATCGCATCGGCGATCCGCAGGGCCTGACGGATGTTTTGTTCTGACTGGCCCACCAGCGAACCGAGCAGGGCGCCCACATCGAGCGTGAGAGTCGGTCGTCCTACCTCATTGCCGAGCGCTTTGGCAAATTGCGATTTTCCGCAGCCCGGCGGCGAGAGCAGCAGCACGCCACGCGGCCGGCGTAGTGGATCGGGATTAGCCTGCCGCCGCACGGCACGCGTGCAAAAGGACTTTAGCGCGTCCAGGCCACCCAAATCGGCGAACGTCTCGTGCCCCTGGTGGAGTGACAAGAGGCCGCTCTTCTTGAGCGTCTGGCTCTTTTGCTCAAAAATCGCTGGGGGCAGCAGGCGGCCGTGGCGCACCAGGCTCAGGCTAAAAGCCCCTTCGGCTTCGTAGCGCGTCAGGCCGGCCGCCGAATCGAGCACTGCTCCTACGATATCCGGAGGTAGTTCTCCCTCTTCGGTCGCAATGCCGCGGGCGATTGCTTCGAGTTGTTCGCGGCTGGGCAGCTCGTGCTCGATCACAACAAAGAGTTTTTCCAGTTCTACGGGAATCTGAACCAAGGGCGAAAGAACAACGACGAACGTCCGCTGCTGTTTGCCGACGCTGATCTGGCGTGCCAGTGCCTGGACGATCTCGGGTGAACCGAGAAACCGGTGGAAATTGACCAATACAAGGACGGCCGAGCCGTCCGCTGTCGCCAGTTCGCTCAACGAGCGAATGGCCGCCAGCGGGTCACTCCCAGCGGCGTCAGCAGCCTCCTGGCCGGCAAGCTGCAGGCCACGGTCGACGTCCCAGATTGCCAGTCTCCAGTTCTCCTGGCGGCACAGGGCAGCCAATTCGGCCAGAGCATCGTCATGCTCGTGGGACTCGATCCAGATGCCGGTAAAACACGCGCGCACGTATTCAGAAAATCGCTCCGCGAGCGACATAGGTTGGCTCCTTTTTGGAATGGTGATAGCGACCAGGTGGTCGCTTGGGGTGATCCCGGGACGATTGTCGAGAGACGGTCAAGATTTGGCCGTGAGCGGGTCAGTTCGAGCGATCTTCAAGCTGAGCAAGACGCCTTTCGAGGCGAGCGATCCGGAGCTGTTGTTTTTCCAGGGCGCGGCAGGCTCGGCGCAAGCGAGACATCCAGCGGTTGAGCGAAGAGCGTTCGCGTTCCAATTGCCCGCGCCGCTTCTCGATAAGTAGCTGCCTGCGCGGATCGAAGGAAGTATTGGCCCGCGGGGGTCGCAAAACACGTCGGCGCACTGTAGTCATGCTAGTTCTCTCCTCGGGCGATTTGCTGTATTGGCTGGGCCTGGTGGAATTCGGCAGTGAGCTGCTCGCCGACTTGCCGACCAAGAGCCTGCTCGATGAAGCGACTGGCGTCGCGGCAAGAGGCGCCGACAAAACCTTTGGTTTCGATCTTCGTTTGACCATCGGGCGAGATGACAATTTCGATGATCTGGGTCATGCGGCACCTCCACTGACCTGAATGGTCAGCTTGATCGAGCCGTCGGTCAGCGTTTGCTCCGAAACACTGTGGCCACGCTTGCGGGCTTCGAGCTTGGCCTTCTCTGCGGCGTAAGCCTGCAAGAACTGGTCGAGCTTGGCCCGATCGCCCCAGGATCCGCCGTAGTTGTCGTACTGGATCTGACCGTTGGCGATGTCACAGACGACCGGGTAGCGCCAATCGGGCAGTTGCACAGCCAGTCCGGTGACTTTGCCGGAAAACAGCCTGACAGTCTGCTGAACCGGTTGTGCGAGCCCCAGCCGCCGGCAGGCGGCTTGGATGGCGACCGGATCGCGAATTTGAGTCTGGATTTGAACAATATGAGACAAGCGTAGTCCTCCATAATAGGGTGATCGCTCAGGCCGAATTGGCCGTTAGCGCAGCGGGGACGGTATTGGCTGGCGCCGGTTTTTCGGCGGAATCTGGGGGATCCACAAGCGGGCAGTTTCTAAAAACTGCGATCGGGTGACGGCAGCCACCTCAGGCATGAATGGTTGCAAAATGGGCCTGTCAGTAACTAACGGGCCCGCTCTACAGATATGCCAGGAAATCCGCCGGAATTAAGCTGCCGCGACTTTGCTCGTCGAGCTCAGCCCCGAGCAATGGATTCGATTCGAGGCGGGCTCGTCCAGCAAAGTCTCCATATAATATTGTCGCCAATAGGTAAACGCCGGTGGCAACCAACTGGCATTCGAGACGTCAGCCATCAGTGCCCGAAGGCATCGGCGAGCCATCGGCACCTGTCAACCAACCAAAGCATTGCATGCCTCTTGGAATACCATCAAAATCGGCAAGCTGCTGGCTCCGCGTTATAGCCGAGCATGCATGGTGGAAACCAAACGGCGAGCCAACCACAGCGTCCACGCTATTGCGCGTACCGCCCCGTCTCGGTCTGGCGAGCTTGGCCGACTGCGACCAGAGTATCGAGGATTTCCTCGACGACTTCTTTGCGGGCGTTGGTGTAGTACTTGGCCACCTGGGCGGGTGTGGCCGGGATGGTGTGTTGCGAGAGGGCGGCGCGCACGGCGCTGACTCGCTTGGGCAAGGTCGCCGGCCACTTCAGTTTCTTGATCTTGGGGTCAGCCAACTTGGCCACGTCGTCGTCAGGCTTGCCGCCGTCGAATCGAGTCTGCGTTTTCTTTTCGCCGTCCGACTTTTGGAATTCCGGCCGCAACCATCGAATCATACCGCAGGCTTCTTCTGTGACCCGTTCGTGGTTTAGATCGACCAATCGTTGAAGAATTTGTTCGTCTTCCAGATCATGCGGCCAGCCGTACGCGTCGAAAACCGCTGCGTCCAAGTCGTCGTGGATTTGCTTGAGGACGGAAACGAGCCCCTTCTCGTGAATATCGCGTTCTTTCGCCGTCAGTTCTTCGCCGGTGCGGAGTTTTTCGAGAACGTTGTACATGCCGGTCATCGTCAAATGTGGATTTGACTGCTGTTGCCGTTTTCGATGCGCATCCAATTGCTCACCGAGGCCTCGAATCCGCTGCCGCACGTCTTCGTCCGCAGTGAGAAACGGAAATCTTTCGAAGCAAATATTCTTGCTGTAGACCGGATCGTTGCCGACGCCAAGGCGGCCACCCGCGGCTATTGCCCATGCGACATGGGCTCTCGAAGAAAGCATCCCGAGAATCCACGCGTCATCGGAGCCAATGACCACTAGTTTGTGCTCTGGTCGTATGGATTGCTCGACGAATACGAAGAGCCTGTGTCGCGATGTCTCCGGCGTGACTATGAATCGTGAAAGAACGGAAATCGCCCCGCGGACTTGTTCATTGCTACGCCGAAGCAACCACCATTGCCTTCGAAGCCGTTTGTCCCGGTTCTGCTGTCGCTCTGGGTACACTCTGTCACGAAGCCGTTGGTAAAGGCTCGGATAGCGAGTGCGAAGCTCGATCTCACCTAACCCGTGTGTATCAGCAACAAATAGATCGCGCGGCGTTGAAGTGATGTCTTTACCATTACGAAGTGGGTGAACGATTTCTCTATAGGCGTCGTTCACCGCAATCAAATCGCTTGCCTCCTTGGATGTGAGGACGAAGCCACGATTTCCTAAAATAAGTCCGGTCCCGCTAATCAAAGCGTTAGCTTTCAACGGCGCAGTTCCGAGGACGTCGGGGCCGATTCGCAAATCCGCTCCAATTTGTCCGTACTGATGGCGAAGCTCGACCGTGCGCTCGAGGCCCGCGGACTCCTTCTCGGACACAACCATAGCAAGACGTCCGTCACCGGTCGTCGAATCGGCGACCGTCATCGCGATACGGACCGCGGCACCGTCTGCCGAGTCGACCCACGGGTGATTTGGCACCGCAAAAGCAATTCGAAGGTTGGATTCCCCCGCCAACGCTTGTTGAAGAACTCTTCGGTTAAGCGACTGCGAGATGCTCTTCGTCGAAATCAATCCAAAACGACGGATGGCACAAATCCGGACCATCTCGGCTGCTTTGAACCACCAGTACATTACGAAGTCGCATCCATCCGGGACAAACCCTGCGTAGGCTTCGCGGAGAGCGTCGACGTAGCATGCACCTAGGCGATCCAGCATATAAAGTTTGCCAAGGAACGGCGGGTTACCCACGATGTAGTCCGTCTCCGGCCATTCCGCTTTTCGCGGGTTGATGTACCGCAATTCCTCAACGCGAACCGTTTCGTCTGGCACTTCTTCACGGGTGACCGGATGGGGCTTCGTGGTGCGGCCGTCCCAGCGAGTGGCAGGATTGCCGGCTTCGTCAACGACCGGCACGATGTCGTCCCAGGCCAGCACGGCGTCGCGACATTCGATATTGTGGAAATTGCGGATGATCGGCTCCCGTAGTTCGTCTTCGGCACGCGTACGAAAGTGCCATTGTAGGTAGCCGATCCACAACACCAGGTCCGTGATGGCCGTGGCTCGCGGATTGACTTCGATGCCAAGGAACTGATGCGGATCGATCGTGAGCAGCACTTGCTGGTGATCGCCAAAGTTGCGGAGCGCTTTGAGCACTTCACCTTCCAGCCGCTTCAACAGCTCCAGCGAGACATAAAGGAAATTGCCGCTGCCGCAGGCAGGGTCAAGCACGCGGGTCTCGCACAACCGCTCGTGAAAGGCGCGTACAGCCTTGGCTGACTCAGACGCTTTCCCGGCCTCGTAAAAGGAGACGGCCGTAGCGTATACGGTGTCCCATTCGTCGCGGAGCGGCTCGATGATCGTCGGCATTACTAGGCGTTCCACGTATGGCCGGGGCGTGTAATGCGCGCCCAACTTGTGGCGTTCAACGGGATCGAGGGCCCGTTCCAGTAGAGTGCCGAAGATAGCCGGTTCGACGTCGTTCCATTTCGCTTCTGCGGCCTCGATTAGCAGTTCCAGCTGGTCATCCGTCACCGGCAATGCCGTATGATCTGCGAACAATCCGCCATTGAATTGCTTAAGCTGTCGCTCCAGGATGAGCGAGAAACCACCGGTGTCCATCTCTCGCCAAAGATTCGACAACATCGGAACAAATGTATCGCGCTTGCCGCGGCGGGCCTTTAGGAAGTTCTTGAAGCTGTCTTCTGACAGACCGCCGATCTCGACGTCTTCCGCGAACATGGTGAACAAGCATCGCATCAGGAACCCAGCCACGACATCCGGCGAGTGATCGTTCTCCAGGCTTTTTGCGAGTTTTGCCAAACGCGTGGCCACCTCGCGAGTAACTTTGGCACTGCGCTGACTTGGATCGAGGTCATGCGGATCAAGCCAAATACGCCGCAGGCAGTCGCGGATCTCGTCGTCCGCGAGGCTATCCAGTCGAATCCGATAAGTTTGTGGGTCCGGAAATGGAACGTAATTCTTTCCCGACTGAGTGAAGTCGGCGTACAGATCGAAGCAGTGCCCGACGTCAGCGACAACCAGGAAGGGCGGCCATTCGTCCGGCAGCGCCTCTGCATAGCGCTTGGCCTGCTGCCGAGCCTTGACCATCGCCTGCTCCCAACCCGGCGTTCCGCGCTGGGCGGTGCCCAGGCGAAATCTCTTTAGTTTGGCCTTGGTCGCAAGCGCCTCGGCCAGCTCGGCGGCTTTGCGTTCGGCGCCCTGCTTGGACTCAAGAACAAAGCAACCCTTCCGGTACAGATCGACGCGGCCTGGGCTAGTCGTGCCGTCGCCATTGTTGAAGAGGACAGCTTTCTCGAAGACGTAGGTATTGAACGATTCATCCTGTTGCGTCGGATCCGGTTCGGGAACACCCAGAAGCAAGCACAATTCCTTCAGAAAGGACTGCGAATTGGCCAACTCCGCAGCTGCTGAGCCCCTCCAGCGAGCAATGAATTCGTCCGGCGTTGCCGTTGTCATATTAAGCTCGCAAACAGGATGTTGAGAACGATCCTGGCCGGACGAGGCAAACCGCCGCCAAACGTCATGGTCCAGGTCAAACAGCATAGACCGCGGAGAAGAAATGTAAAAGCTCCGGCGGTTCGAACCGTTGTCACAAACCACGCCTGCAGTTGCCCCAATCGCGCGGTACAATGATTGGCCATCGGGACGGCGTGCCGGGTTCAAAACCGACTGGCCAAGCGATCCAAGCGGCGGCTGCGGTTCTCCTACCTTTCGCGCCCGGCGATCGGATCGGCCCGAACTAAGGTAGGTAAATCATGGAAGCGGCTAGTGTCAATGCATTGACCAAATTGGCGACAACGCTAGACAAAGCTAAGTGCGAACTCGATCTGGCTCGCGAGCAAGCGACCAAGCCAAAGCATCTCCACGTGTGCAGTCGACGCGCTGCGGTACAAGCCGCCCGCGCGGTAATTGCAGCAATTGATCGCGGCTACGGGATTCCTCCGGGGTCGATGTACTCGAAGGTTGGATAGTTGATCCCGACATGTTGCAAGCTTCGCAGGAACAAGCGGCGAGGACGAGACTGGAGGCTACCATGAGCGACGTTTTCGAGCGAAGAGTCAGGGCCGCAGCAGTCGCCGGTTGGTGGGTGGTGCTGATCGCCGCTGCATTGCTCCTCTTGAGTTGGATCGCCTACCTGGTTGTCATTGCCGCTGAACCTGCTTGGCTTTTGTCGCTCCTGGGGCCTCAACTGGATTGGGCTTTCGTCCAGAAAATCTGGTTTTGGGCCTTGGTGGTTTTCAAAATGAGCGTTTGGCTAATGGCATTGGTCGCCTTGTGGTTGACGCTCTGGGCACGACAGTTGCGAAAATAAGCGGAAGCCAACACACGGCTCAACCGGTGTCGGCTCCCCGAGGATGGTCAACGATGTATAGCCACCGGCCATCGGGCTGCCGCCGTACGACTTCCGCTGATTCGCCTTCCATTGTGATCGACTTGCCATCAGGCCCCGTGCCGGTGAGACGCCATTTTCCCCTGAGAAGCGCCACGTCTCCCGCTTGAATGCAATAGGTCGTGTCGAGCACCATCTTCCCTTTGAGGGCGAGCACACGCTCAAGAGCCTCCCGAATGGCTGGTAGTCCGGTAACCACTGGCCCAGATGGCGGGACGACCAGTCTTGCTTCTGGCGCATACAACGCAAGAACTGCATCGATCTTGCCAGAATTTACGGCTTCAGCGAAATGACGTTGGATGTCTTCCGGCCTGGTTGTCCCGGAACCGTCGCTCTTCTTGCTTGTCGCCATGTGCTCGTCCTCAAACGATCCGAAGAAACCTACATCAACCGCTCCAACGCCGCCGCCAGTTCTTTGAGACGAGCAGCGCCACCGAGTTGATCGGCCAACTTTTTTACCTGAACCAATTCA
>JBGQKM010000204.1:0-11108 GCA_041499515.1 Planctomycetia bacterium
CGGGGCCGAATTCATCGTGTCGCCCACGGTCAATCTCGACGTGATCCGGCTCTGCCGCCGCTACGACAAACTGGTCATGCCGGGGGCTTTCACGCCGACCGAAGTGCTCGCCGCCTGGGAAGCCGGAGCGGACATCGTCAAGATTTTTCCATCCGACGTGACCGGCCCGGCCTATCTCAAGGCGCTCGCCGGCCCGCTGCCGCAGATTCGCCTGATGCCGACCGGCGGCGTGAACCTGGAGACGGCCGCGTCGTTTTTGCGCGCTGGGGCTTATGCTTTGGGGGTCGGCAGCTCGCTGGTCGATCCCAAGGCCGTGGCCGCCGGCGACCTGGCCAATATTGAAAAACTTGCCAAACAGTTCTGCGAAATCGTGCGACAAACTCGCGCGGGCTAGCGGAGCCGGCGCATGGCCTTCGGCGTACCAACAATCCTACCCATCCTGCCAGCATTCCCTTTTCGGACCCGTCGCTAACTCCTGCTCAAGCGGCAAGGTCGCGCTTTCCGATAACCCAAAGAGCGTGCGTAAAGCGTTCGATGCTGCGCGCGCGTCCCGAGGCAAATCATGAGCGACCAATTCGCCGAGCACGCATGATGCGGCTACGACCACTTACTGCCACCGTCGCCTTATTGCTGGCCACGATCGGTTCAACGGCTGCGGCTGCGCCCGAGGGTCAACCGGCGGCCGAACGACCGGCCGGCGGGCCGATCGTCACCGCGACGCGGCAGAATGCCTTTACGATTCCGTTTCGCATCGAACCGGCGCAAACGCCCAGTCAACAGCCGGTCGACGTCCAACTGCACGTCTCGACCAATCAAGGAACGACCTGGCAACAGGCCGGCCAGGTGAAGCCCGAGAAGGGGGCGTTCGTCTTTCGCGCGCCGCATGATGGCGAATACTGGTACAGCATCCGCACGGTCGACAAACAAGGAACCGCGCGGCCCGAGGGTTTGCTGCAACCGCAATTGAAAGTGACGGTGGACACCGTCGCTCCGCGGCTTGAGTTGTCGGCCAGTCGCGGCCCGGCCGGCGAACTATTGGCCCACTGGCAGGCGGTCGATCCCAATCTCAAGCCCGAGAGTTTTAAGCTCGACTATCAGGTCGGCTCGACCGGCACCTGGGAACGGGTCGCGGTGGAATCGGCGCCGCCGGCCATGCGGCACACGCTCACCGGCGATGCCACCTGGTGGCCCGCCGCCGGTGGCGGCGTGATCACGGTGCGGGCCGAAGTCATGGACACGGCGGGCAACCCGGCTGTGAGCCAGGCCCTCATCAAACCGAGCGATACGCCGCCGCAGGGCGATGTGGCGCGCGGCGCGACTTCCGACTCGTGGCGGCCCAACCAGACGCAGACCGATCCCACGCGTTGGCCGGCCGATCGAGCAACCTCCGATCCGTTGGCCCATGCCGCCAATCCAGAACAACGCGGCCCCGACGCTTCGCGCGCAACGGGCCAGCGCGTGCCGGCACAGCCGATCGGCCAAAGCTATCGCGCCGCACGCTCCGGTTCGGTCTTGGATTTCAATCTCGTCCCGGCCGGAGAACGAGCCCGCATGGTCAACTCGCGGTCGTTCGAGTTGGAATACGAGATCGACTCGGTGGGACCCTCGGGCATTGCCAAAGTCGAGCTGTGGGGGACGCGTGACGGCGGCCGCACGTGGTCCAGCTTTGGCGTCGATTCGGACAATCGCAGCCCAATGCCGGTGAACGTCGATGCCGACGGGGTGTATGGATTTCGCGTGGTCGTGCAGAGCGGCAGCGGTTTCGGCGGGCGGCAGCCGGCCGAAGGAGACACGCCCGACATTTGGATCGGCATCGACCTGACCAAGCCAACCGGCCGGATCATAAGCGCCCTGGTGGCCGCAGACGGCAGCGAGTTAGTGATCAGTTGGGAAGCCAGCGACGACGTGCTCGATCCGCGTCCCATTACGCTGTCCTTTGGCAGCTCCGCCCAGGGTCCTTGGACGCCGATTGCCTCGGGCCTGGAGAACACCGGCAACTACCACTGGCGTTTGGATAGCCGCGTACCCGACCGGATTTATCTGCGGCTGGAAGTGCGCGACGAGGCGGGCAATTTGGGCGTGTTCGATGCGGCCGAGCCCGTGTCGCTCGATCGCCATCGCCCCGAAGGCCGCATCCGCGGCGTCCGCCCCCTGGGCCAGCCCGAGCGGAATTAACGCCGCTGTCCGAGGCACCTCTCTATGATATCGGAGATTATCCGGTGAAGAGGGGGGCGATCACTTGGCCATGGTTCAAGTGGAGGGAGCGGTTGAGTCGATCGCGAACTTGGGTTGAAGGGTCGACGCCCAGCGCGTTATAGATCGTGGCGCCCAGGTCCGAGGGATAATATCCTTGGGAAGCCGGATAGGCCGCGATCTTGTCGGATCTTCCGATCACTTGACCGCCGCGCACCCCGCCGCCGGCCAGAACGGCAAAGAACACGCCGGCCCAATGGTCGCGCCCGCTGGGATCGTACTGAACCGTGCCCAGGTTTCCTCCCAGCTTCGGCGTTCGAGAAAACTCGCCCACCATGACAACAAGCGTTTCGTCAAAAAGATTGCGCGCGGCGAGATCATCGAACAAGGCCGAGACGGCCTGATCCAGCGGGGGCAACAGTCTGGACTTGAGCGACTCGCAGTTCTTATTGTGCGTGTCCCAGTTGTTCATGCGCCCCATGTTGGCCTGCACGATGGGGACCCCGGCCTCGATCAACCGCCGGGACAAGAGCAAGGACTGGCCGAAAAGATGCCGGCCATAACGATCGCGAACAGCCTCCGGCTCGCGGTCGATGGCAAAGGCCTGGCCGACTTTCCCGGAAGTGAGCACCGAAAAAGCCTGTTGCTGCAGGTCGGCAAAAGGCGCGCGTTCCGCCAGGCCGGCCAGAGAGCGACGCTGCTGCTCGATTTCGCCCAGCAAGGCTTGTCGCTGGCCGAGCCGTTCCGCCGTCAGGCCCACCGGCAGGCTGGTGATCTCGACTCTAAACTTCGGGTCGTTGGGGTCCTGCTTGATGTGCCACGGATCGAACTTCGGCCCCAAAAAACCACTGTCCTGGCCCGAGAACCCATATCCGTTGTTCAAATAAGTCGGCAGCATCACGCCACTCGGAACGCCGTCGGTTCGCGGATGCACGAAGTCGAGCCCCGACGCATAGCAGGGCCAATCGAACCGCGAGGCCATGTGGGTCGAGCCGGGGGGCATCTGGTCGATGCCGGTCAACAGCATGTGCGTGGCATGCTCGTGGCTCGGAAGATTGTGCGTCATCGACCGGATGATCGCAAAACGGTCCGCCCGCGCCGCCAACAGCGGCAAGTGTTCGCAAATCTGGATTCCGGGCACCTTGGTGGCGATCGGTTGAAAGCTTCCGCGCACCTCGTTCGGAGCGTCAGGCTTCATATCGAAGGTGTCGATATGGCTCGGCGCGCCGGTCAGAAAAATCAAGATCACCGACTTCGCTTTGCCCACCGGCGTTTTGTCGCCCGACGGAGCATCCGAGCTGGTCATGGCGTTTGCCTGTCGCTCCAGGAGCGACGGCAGGCCCATCCCCAGCAGGCCGCAGTAGCCGACCTGCAAGAGCTCACGCCGCGTGATACCCGCCGAATGCGCGTGCCCGAAGGATTGCCGTTTCACCGAGATCTCCTGCCAAATACGGAAGGATGCAAGTCGCAGTCTTGGTCTTTCGAGCCCTCAGTATAAATGGAGGAGTGGAAAAGGGCCATTGGCCCTCCCCTTCTTTGCTCAGGAAACCGAGGGGACATTCCGTCTTCAGGGCGCGGGGGACCAAAAGGAATCAAAAAGGAGGAACGAAAAAGGGGACATTCGACTTTATTTGAAAAAGTCGAATGCCCCCTTTTTGGCGGGCGATTTGGTCAACGCATTTTGCCACCGGTCAGTTGGCGCCATGTTTTTTGATAGTGGCGAAAGGCTTCGCGGCCGCGGCGCGTGAGACGATAGCTGGTGCGCGGCTTGCGGTCGACGAATTCTTTCCACTCCTCGACGTAACCGGCCGCGACGAGCCTGGCCATGTGCGTCGACAAGTTGCCTTTGGTCAGGCCGGTTGTCGTCAACACGAAGCCAAACTCCATCCACGGTCCCTCATTGAGAACCGAGATAATCATCAGGCGGGACGACTCGTGAATCAAAGGGTCGAGCGTTCCATTATGTCCGTTGCCGGCTGACCGACTCATGAGAGCTCTTGCAAGTTTGAACTTCGTGGAATGTCTTCAGTCGCCTCGAGCGAGTCGAGTCGCCTCCGCCGCTTGATCAGCGACACGGCCGCACTGGCCGCTAACACCAGGGACGCGCTTAGAATGAACTTCTTATCACCAGCGCTCAGTGTCCGGAGTAAGGATGGAGCAGCCACATAGAGTCCACAGGTGCCGGCAATCGCCACGGCAAACGCCAGGTATTCCCAGAAAGTGACTCGCATGAATCGGTAGATGAAAAAGACGATACCGCCCGTGACGCACAAACGGAGATTCCAGACCATGATGCCGTAATACCAGTCATCTCCCAGCAAAGGTCGCGAGACATTAAAGGCAACAGAGCCAGAAATGACGAACGCCATCGAGATGAGGAACCGAATCACCAGGCGACCGGGTTGCGCCTGGTGGCAATCCTTGTCGGCATCGCGCACCGCACAGGGGCGGCCGCCTCGCAGGTATCGCCAGAGGAACCGATACGTCAGAAAAACCCCCGTCAATGCCAGCAGCAACGCCGGGCCGTTGAGCCACCACGGGATATCGGCGTGAAGCGCCCCCAGCCCGACGAAATCCAAGGCGATTCCGACAACCGCGTCGGCGCGCGAGGCCTCGACATAGCGTCTTGCCCGCCAAGCCGCGTTCCGGGCGTTGTTGATGGCGGCCAGAGTGCCGCGGGGGATATCCAGCGGATGGTCAGACACATCGCTCATGGCGGCGTCTCCAAAAACTAGTTTGTGACGCAAACCATATTACCGCTGACGGTTTCTGCTGTCAACCAGGGGATTTCCTGGAATCGATCGCAAGCCATTCAAGCCGGACTGCCATTCACGGCCGATTTCGCCACCGACGCTACTTCCACGCGAACGGCTGGCCGGTCAGACGCTCGTAGGCTTCGATGTATTTGGCGCGGGTTTGGGCTACCACTTCGGCGGGCAGCTCGGGCGGGGGGCTGTTCTTGTCCCAGCCGGTCGTCTCCAGCCAGTCGCGCACATACTGCTTGTCGAACGACGGCTGCGGCCGGCCCGGGGAGAATTGATCCAACGGCCAGAACCTTGAGCTGTCGGGCGTCAGCACTTCGTCGATCAGTATGATCTCGTTGCCCACGCGGCCCCACTCGAATTTGGTGTCGGCGATGATCAGGCCGCGCTCGCGCGCATACTCGGCGCCGCGCTGATAGACGTCCAGGCTGCGGCGGCGCAACGTTTCGGACGTGTCGCGCCCGACCAGCTCGATCATCTGGGCCAGCGCGATGTTCATGTCGTGGCCGCTTTCTTCCTTGGTAGCCGGCGTGAAAATCGGCTCGGGCAACTGATCGCTTTCGTGCAGCCCGTCTGGCAACCGGATGCCGCAGACGCTCTGGTTCTTCTGGTATTCCTTCCAGCCCGAGCCCGAAAGATAACCGCGGACCACGCACTCGATCGGCACAACCTGGGTCTTGCGCACCAGCATGCTGCGGCCGGCCAACGGCGCGCGATCCACGCCCGGCGGCAAGTCCATGGCGTCGACGTCGGTGGTCAGCAGGTGATTGGGTTCGCCTAGCCGCTTAAACCAAAAGGCGCTGATTTGCGTCAGCACCCGGCCTTTGTCGGGAATGCCGTTGGGCAAGATCCAATCGAAGGCGCTGATACGATCGGTGCTCACCAGCAGCAGTTCGCGTCCCAGGTCGTAGATGTCGCGCACTTTGCCGCGGCGAACCGGCAAATCGGCCAACGACGTGCGTAGCACGGGAGCTTGTGTGGAATTCATGGAGCCGTCCGGAGGCTTGAGAAATTGCGAAACCGACGCGGTTTGGTCGACGGCCCGAGTATAACACAATGGCTCCCGACGGCTATGGCCGCCGACCGCGGGGATGCGCTGGCGGCTCTCGCGGGCGACCCGGCGACGGTTGAATGAGTTTGGCCGCTGCGGTAGACTCGCGTGGGGGCACCTTCCGAGTACGAGGCGTCATGCGACCAACAAACCCATTCTCGACGCGCCGCCAGGGCAGGGGGGTCGTGCTGATATTTCCAGGATGCCCTAGCCGATGGGCGTGATGAAATTTCTCGTGCCGCGGCGCGATCGCCTGGCCCCGGACGCCGCCGAGCGGGCGTACCTGGCCGGTCTCGACGAAATCCCCTGGCATTGCCGCGCTTCGTGGTCCGAACAGACGCTGGTCGTGCAGCGCAACGAAAGCGATTCGGGCAATTTCTTCATCCCCTGTCCCATTGAGGGCCACGGTGAGCTGACCTTGTCCACCGCCTGCCTGATGGAACGGGAGCGGCCCTACCACCTGCAGGTGGAGCTGGCGCGCGGCACGCTGCATCGATTGCGCAATCAACTGGCGGCTTGGACCTCCTCTGGCATGGTTCCGCCGGCGGGCATTCGCGCCCCGATCAAAGCGGCGCACGAGCACTTGTCGTGGGCCGCGACCCGCCAGGAAGAGGCCGAAGCCGCCGCCGACCGCGCCCTGCTGGCCACCCGCCTGGCGCTGGACGCCATGCGTCTATTGAGCGACGCGTACGTTCAACAGGCCCTCTCGGCCCGGCATCAGCAGACGGGCAAGCTCAACACGCTGTGGGGTTTCAACGCCGGCGGCGCGCGTGTGTCGGAGGCCGTTTGCCGGCAGCTTGCCCCGACCTTCAATACGGCCATGGTGCCGCTGGTGTGGCGCGACATCGAACCCCGCGAGGGCAAGCGCGACTGGACGTCGTGCGACGAGAAAATCGAGTGGTGCCGCGCGCAAGGCTGGAAGATTTGCAGCGGGCCGCTATTGGAAATCGACAAGTGGTCGCTGCCCGATTGGATGTACCTGTGGGGCGCCGGCGAGGAAGACAATTTTCGCTCGTGCGTGGCCGAACACGTTCAGGCCGTGGTGGCCCGCTATCGCGGCAAGGTGCAACTCTGGCAGTGCGCCGCGCGATTGAACACGAACAACGAGTTCGCGCACGGCGAAGACGAACGTCTGCGGCTGGCCGTGCTCTCGGTCGAGAGCATTCGCCGCGTCGATCCGCGCGCTCCGGTGATCATCACGGTGGATCAACCGTGGGGCGCCTTCATGAGCCGCGAAGATTGCGAACTTTCACCGCTGCATTTTGCCGATGCGCTGGCGCGAGCCGATTTGGGACTTGCGGGCATCGGGCTGGAAATCAATATCGGCTACGCTCACGGCGGCACCGAGCCACGCGACGTGCTGGAGTTCGGCCGGCAAATGGATCGCTGGAGCACGCTGGGACTGCCGCTGTTGATTTCGCTGAGCGTGCCGAGCAGCGCCGAGGCCGATCCGCGGGCCCGCTCGACCGCGCGAGCAGTGAACTACGCTCCCTCGGGCGAATTGTCGGCCGCAGCGCAATGCGCCTGGGCCGAACAGTATCTGCCGGTGCTGCTGGCCAAGCAGCCGGTGCAAGCGGTGATCTGGAATCAACTGCTCGACAGCCAACCCCACGCCTTTGCGTACGGCGGCCTGTTCGACGCTCAGGACCGCCCCAAGCCGATCGTCGAGTTGCTGCGCACCCTGCGGCAAACGTATCTGGTTTGAGCCAGAACGGAAATGATTAGCCGAGTTGCCAGAGGGCCATTTTCAGGGTGTCGCCCAAGCGGCGGTTGACGCCCAGCACGGCGGCCGGCTCGAAACCGCAGTGGACCATGCAGTTCTCGCAGCGCGGATCGTTGCCGCGGCCCAGCTTGTCCCAGTCGGTCTTGTTCAACAGATCGTCGAACGTCTTGTGGTGCGTGTCGGTGATCAGGTAGCAGGGGCCTTTCCAGCCGAGCAGGTTGCGCGTCGGGTTGGCCCAGGCGGCGCAGCGCAGGTCGCGCTCGCCGCGCAAAAACTCCAGGTACACGGGCGACGTGTTAAGCTTATAAGAAGCCAGCAGCTTTTTCGCTTCACGGAATTTTGCGTGGATGTCTTCACGCGTCATGAAGATTTGTTCGGCCCCCTCGGGGTTCGTCTCTTGCACGGCCGCATAACCATAGGCCGGCGACATCATGAACCCGTCGACTCCCAGTTCGGTCAGATAGCTCAGCAGCACGGCGATCTCGTGCATGTTGGTTTCTTTGTAGACCGTGGTATTGGTGCACACCAGAAAGCCGGCGGTCTTGGCGGCCTTGATGCCCTCGATTGCCTCGGCAAATACGCCCTGGCGCTCGACGGCCTTGTCGTGGCTTTCTTCCATGCCGTCCAAGTGCACGTTCCAGAAGAAGCGATCGGTCGGCTTGAATCCGGCGAGCTTCTTGACGATGAACATGCCGTTGGTGCACAAGTAAATGTGCTTTTTGCGTTCGAGGATCTTGGCCACCAGCTCCTCGATCCAGGGATAGATCATCGGCTCTCCGCCGCAAATGCTCACGCACGGCGCGCCGCACTCGTCGACTGCAGCCAGGCATTCGTCGACCGTGAGCTTGTCCTTGATCGTGCTGGCATACTCGCGGATGCGGCCGCAGCCGGTGCAAGTCAGGTTGCAGGCGTGCAACGGTTCGAGCATCAAGACCAGCGGGAACTTCTTTTCGCCGGATAGCTTCTTCTTCAGAAGATAACTGGCCATCGTCCGTGTCAGCGAGAATGGGAAACGCATCCGGACTCTCCCAGATCGTGTGCGGGAATGTTCGTTAAGACCCGAAAGCCAATGCCTCGCCGTCCGCCGCGGCCGTCAGTGCCAGGGCAGGGGCGTCGTCGGCCGCGACGGCCCATTGGGCCAGCGCCCAGAGCGGGAAATAAATCGGATAGTAGTGATAGCGCAGGTAAAAGACCTGCGGGAAGCCGGTGCCGGTAAACTCCGGCTCGTGCCAGGTGCCGTCCTCGCATTGCTTGCCCAGCAGATAGTGAACGCCGCGCGTCACCGCCGCGTGGCGCGCATGGCCGGCGGCGATCAGGCCCAGCACGGCCCAGGCCGTTTGCGAAGCCGTCGCCGGCCCCTGGCCGCGCAAATGGGGTTGGGCATAACTGTCGGGCGACTCGCCCCATCCGCCGGAGGGCTGCTGATAGGCAAACAACCAATTCGCGCCGTGCGCCACGACCGGGTCGTCCGCGGCCAGGCCGACGGCCGACAGCCCAAGCAGGGCTTGCCACGTGCCGTAGATGTAGTTGACCCCCCAGCGGCCGAACCAACTGCCGTCGGCTTCCTGCGTGCGTCGCATGTAGGCCACGGCCCGATCGACCACTGGATCGCCGACACGGCGTCCGATCTGGCCGAGCATTTCCAGCACGCGTCCGGTCAGATCGGGCGTGCTGGGATCGATCATGGCATTGTGATCGGCAAACGGCACGTGGCAGAGAAACTCGTGATTGTTGTCGCGGTCGAACGCGCCCCAGCCGCCGTCGCGATTTTGCAAGGCCAATACCCAGGCCAGCGCGCGGTCGCGGGCACCGGCCAGTTGGTCCCAGGAGGCGATGTGCGCTCGGGCTTCGCCGGCCGTGGCCGCGGTGGCCTGGTCGATCCATTGCAGACCCGGCGGAAGCGCGCCGGGGGTGGCTTCAGCCTTTTCGAGTTGGCTTTCCAGCGCCATCAGGACCATGACCGTATCGTCGACGTCGGGATAGAACTCGTTGGCATATTCGAAGCACCAGCCTCCCGGCTCGGCGGCCACGGTCTTCGACCAATCGCCCGGGCGGCGGACTTCGCGGCTCAACAGCCACTCCACCGCGCGGCGCGAGGCCGAGTGATCGGGCCGCAGGCCGCTGGCCGCCAGGACGCGCAGCGTAATCGCGGTGTCCCACACGGGCGACTTGCACGGCTGCACGCGAATCGTGTCGTTCTCTTCGATCAGCAGTCCTTGCAGATGCTCGCGGCAGTAAATGACTTCGGGGCTGTCGTCGGCATAGCCCAGACATTTCAGCGCGATGGCGCTCCAGATCATGGGCGGAAAGATGGCGCCCAAGCCCTCGCTGCCGGCGAATCGCTGGACGACAAATTTTTCGGCGGCGGCCAGGGCCCGTTTGCGCAGCGGCAGCCAATTGCGGCGTTGGCAGAACTTGAGACCGCGATCGACCGAGCGGAAAAAACGGTCCCAGCTCAACAGGCCCGTGCCCCCGGTTTGTCCGGGACAGTGCAGCGGCGGCCACTCGTGGGGCGGCTTGAGAAACAGTTCCGAGATACCCAACCGCGGATCGAGCTGGGCCACCGGCTGGCAAGCCGACATGATCGACAGCGGCACGATGATCGTGCGCGACCAGGCGCTGACCTTATACAGATTGATCGGGGCCCAGTGCGGCAGCAGCAGCGCCTCGGGCGGGACGGCCGGGCATTGGTCGTAGGATATTTGTCCCAACAGCGCCAGATAAAAACGCGTAAAGCTGTTGACCGCGTCGGCGCCGCCGTGGACCAGGATTGCCGCGCGAGCCCGCTGCATTGGAGCGGAACTCGGGTCGTGTCCGGTCAGCTTCATCGCGAAATAGGCTTTGACGCTGGCACTGACGTCGACCGGGCCGCCGGGATGGGTCGTCCAGCCGCCTGAATCGAGCTGTTTGTGCAACAGATACTGGGCCGCCTTGCGGGCCGTCTCGCTCGTGTGCCGGTCGAGGAATGCCAGCAGCAGAATGTATTCGCTCTCGAGAATCGTATCGCCCTCGAGCTCGGCGACCCAGTGGCCGTCGGCGTGCTGATGGTGCAGCAGCCACGTGCGGGTGCGCACGATCGCGCGCTTGAGGGCCGAGGAGAGCTGGCGATAAGACGAGCCGGCCGCCGGCGGCGGGTCCGAAAACTCGTCATCGCAAGGGATAACGCGCACCTGCCGGTTTGGTTTCATACCACTGAGTTCTCAAATTGCTTCCGTGCTAGCAGATCTTCCTTGATCCGCGTAGTGCGGCGACTTCGCCGTGAAGGCACAGCTTATGCCAAGTGCGTGAGACGGGCAAGATCAGTGGAGAGACTGTATTAGCAATCAAGTGATATCAGCGGGAGGATTTGGAGACGTCGTCCCGCGTCAGAACGCGAAAG
>JBGQKM010000205.1:0-11092 GCA_041499515.1 Planctomycetia bacterium
ACTCGAATTCGCCGACTTTCGTGGGCCGATAGGGCAGATGCAGCCGCTGCGGCTTGCCATCCTCGTCGATTTTCACCTTCATTTGCGCCAGCGCCGTGGGATGGTCTTTTTCGCGGAGCACGACTTCCACGGTCTTTCCGGCGAATCCCTTGCCGCTGAGTTTGTACTCGAAGTTCACCACGTCGTCGACAAACACCACCTCATCGACCAACAAATCGGCCAGCTCCAGGTCGCGCATCGGCTGTTCGCTGCCCAGTCCCACGGTAAACACCGGCACGCCCTTGTGTCGGGCATAGCGGGCCGCGTCGATCAGGCTTTCGCCCTCGGTGTTGATGCCGTCGGTCAACAGAATCAGGGCCGCCGGCGGCGTGCCGCGCAGATCGCTCAGCACGTAGCGCAGCCCCCCGCCGAGCCGGCTGCTGTCGCCACGCGGTTCCGCCGCGCGTACCGCGTCGCGCATTTCCGCCACCGCGCCCGGCTGGGCCCGTGCAGCGCTCGATACGAAGTACAGTTTCAGCCGATAACGCCTGGCGATCGCGGCCAACACGTCGGTCTTCTTGTCCAAGAGCACGGCTTTGGCCAGGTTCAGCCGGGTCGCCAGCTCGAACCCCGCGGCCTGGACGCGGCTGGAAACCAGCGCGTGAAGTTTTTTGTCGTCGTAACGATCGTCGATGCCCATGCTCGCCGAATCGTCGACCAGGATCGCCACGGTCGGCAGGCCGGTGCGCCGCAGCGAGAGCGTGAACTCGGCGATCATGAACACCACGATCGCGATCAGGGCCAGCCGCAGCGTCACCAGGACGCCCCTGGCCAGCCGGCCCGCCGCCGTGCCCTCGCGCGCATAGAAGTAAACGACCCAGCCCACGGCAAACATGATCAAAAGCACCGTGGCCCAAGGGGCCCAGCCCCAAGTGTTCTCGAGGGTCCACAGCGTGCCTTCGCCGGGGCTGGCGGCTTCGACGCCGAGCCATCGTTCGAGCCAATTGGGAAGGATGCCGCTCATCGCGTCGTATGTCCAAATCGCCAGGCCAGGAAGACTTCCGCAAACAACAATCCCAGCACGCCATACAGCAAGTTCTTGTGCAATCCGCTGCGGCGACTGATGCTGGGCGAATCGGACTCGTCGAGATCGGCCCGCTTGTGGGTCGTGAATTCCTTGGGCAGCTCGTCGGGGGCCACTTTGGTCAAGTCGCTTTCGCTGGTCGTATCGACGTTCACCGCGAATGCCTCCTGGCGCGACAGCGGCGCGCCGAGCTCGACGCGGTACACGCCGCTCTCGCGCGTGTCGGAAAACGACCAACCGCTGGCTTGCGCGTCGAGCGTCATGCGCACTTCCTCGCGCGCGCCGCCGGGGCTGGTGACCGTGACCGCGGCCCGGCTTGCCAGGGCTTCCAGCGAGTCGCCCAGCGTCTGGCCCACCTCCAGGTTGTGTTCGGCCATCTGCCCGCGCACCGCCAGCGCCAGAATCTCTTGCACGATCGGCACGAAACTGGGCCAGGCGGGCATCGTCGTCCAGGGACTCTTGCTAATCGGATCGACCGACGACAGCGAACCTTCGGTGGCAATCAAAATCGAGCGACCTTTGTGAATCGCCTCGTCCACGATCGCCGGATCGCCACCGTCGAAGGCCAGCGCCACCCGGGCTTTCGAGTCATCCGCCAGCGCCAGGCGGAAATACTTATAGACCGGCGTCGTCAGCAGCCCCGCTTGCTCGCGTCCCTGAAACACGCTGACCAGCGGGTGGCGGTAGTTGAGCGGATCGAAGTGATATTGGGCCTCGGAGACCAATTCCTTCAATTGGGCCGGCAAAACGCGGACCCCCTGCTCTCCCCCGAGCTCGCGATTGTAGCGATCGGCCAGCACCTGGTCGCCCAAAAAAAAGACCAGCCCGCGGCCATGTTTCAACACGTTCTCCAGCACCCGCGCTTCGTTGGACGTGAACTGCGCGACGTTGCACAAGAAAATGCAATCGTAGCGGGTCAAGTCGCGCTCCAAGAGCGAGCTTTCGGGAATCACCTCGGGCTGCACGATGCTGGGCACGCTGGTGTCGCCCGCGTCCGGGTTGAGCGCCAGCGCCACGTAGTCGGTGGCCCCCGACAGACCGCCTGAGGCCGGTTTCCCGTTGACGCACAGCACGCGGAGGTGATCTTTCACGGGCACCGAGAGCCAGCGATGATTGTCGATGTCCAACAAATCGGGACCCAATCGGACCTCGACCACGTGATCGCCCGGGGTATCGAAGCGGTGCGAAAACGAGATCGGTGATTGTTCGCCGGCCGCCACGTCGACGTAGGCCTCCTTGATGCGCTGACCGTCGACGTGCAGCTCCACCAGGTGATGGTTGCGCGGTTGCGTGCCAAAATTGCGCACTTGGGCCGAAAACGTGACTTCGCGGGCCGTGGTGGCAAACGGTTCGTTGGCCGCGATGCCGGTGACCGCCAGGTTTTCGCCGCGGTTCGGGTCCAGATCGATCACGACCAGCGACGCTTCTTGCGCCAGCCGCTCCAGCCGCCGGCGATAATCGGCCGCTTCGGTGTCCTTCAAGTCCGGCACCCAACTGTTGCGTCCCAGGTCGGTGAAGAAGTAGACCTCGCTGCGCACCAGGCCCGAGTGTTCGGCGGAATGCAGGATTTGCTCGACCTGAACCAGCGTGGCCGGCAGATCGCCGCCGCCGTGGGGCAGCTTGAGGTTCTCGATTTCCTCCAGAAACTCGCGCGGCTCGACCGAGGGCGAGCCGACGATGACGCTCGGCGGCGAAGCCATCAGCACCAGCGTAAAGGCGTCGCCTTGCGAGCTCTCCTCGACGATTTGCGTGGCCAGTTGCTTGGCCCGCTCGAAGCGGCTCTTGTCGGTCGGTTTGTAACCCATCGAATACGAGCCGTCGACGACCAGCACCTTGAGGGTTCGTTGGCCCGGCACGAAGTTCAACCCCAGTTGTTCCAGAAACGGTTGAGCCACGGCGAACACCAGCAGCATGACAATCAGCGTGCGGACCAGCAGTAGCAGCCATTGCTCGAGCCGCATCCGCCGCGAGTTCTTGCGCAGCGCCGCCAGCAGGTATTCCACCGCCGCCCACGGCACTTCGCGATAGCGGCGCTTGTTCCACAGATGGATCAAGATCGGCGCAGCGGCGGCAGCCAACCATCCCAACATCAGGATGTTGCCGAAACCGAACGCCAATAACAGAAACAACGGAAACATGGGGACTGTTACTTCACACGGTTCATTCGGGATGCCAGGTAACTCGACAGCGCGATTTCCAACGATTGATCGGTTCGCAACAGCACGTAATCGACGTGCTGGGCGCGACAACCCTTGCGGACAGCCTGCTGGAACTTTCCGAATTCCGCCAAATACGCCCGCCGCAATGCCCGCGGATCGGTCAACACGTCGGGCAGTGCCTCCAGCCCGCGAAACAGCGTGGTTTGCCGGAACGGAAATTCGAGCTCCGCCGGATCGAGCACGTGAAACACGACCACTTCGTGGCGCCTGTGGCGAAAGTGCTTGAGTCCGGCCATCATCGACGGCACGTCGTCGAACAAGTCGCTCAGGATCAGCACCAGGCCGCGCCGCTTGAGCCGTTCGGCCAGATCGTGAAAGATCGGTCCGGTGTGCGTCTTGCGTCGCGGCTGCGAGGTCTCCATGACGTGCAGCAACTGTTTGAGGTGCGACGGATTGCTGCTGGCCCGGACCAGGGCCCGGATTTCGTCGTCGAAGGTGATCAGGCCCACGCTGTCTTGCTGCTGCAAAATCAGATACGACAGCGACGCCGCCACGCATTGGGCATATTCGAGCTTCGACAACGGCGCTTCGGCGCTTTGATAGCGCATGCTCTCGCTGGTGTCCAACAGCATGTAGCTGACCAGGTTGGTTTCTTCTTCGTATTGCTTGAGATAGATCTTGTCGGTCTTGCCAAAGACCTTCCAATCGACGTAGCGCAGGTCGTCGCCCGGCGTGTACTCGCGGTGTTCGGCGAATTCGATCGAGAAGCCGTGATAGGGGCTGCGGTGCACGCCCGAAACGTAGCCCTCGACGATCGACCGGGCCCGCAGTTCCAAGCCTTGCAGCTTAGCCAGCGTCTGCGGATTTAAAAATTTGGGGTTGCTTTCCACTCTGCGCGGCCTCGTTCTCGTCGGTGGGAATGATGTCGATCAACTGGCGGATGATGTCGTCGGGCTTGACGCCCTCGGCCTCGGCGTTGAAGTTGGTCATGATCCGATGCCGCAACACGGGATAGGCCACCGAGCGAATATCGTCGCCGCTGACGTAATAGCGGCCGTGCAGCACGGCCCGCGCCTTGGCGCCCAAGATCAAAAACTGGCTGGCCCGCGGACCGGCGCCCCAACTGACATAGTCCTGGATGAAATTGGGCACGGGTCCTTTTTCGCGGCGGGTGAGGCGCGTGAATTGCAGCGCGTACCGCATCAGGTGGTCGGCCACCGGAACCTTGCGCACGATTTGTCCCAGCTCGACGATCTCTTCGGCGGTGAGCGTCGGCGTAATCTGAAATTCCGCGTCGGTCGTCGTTTGCTTGACGATCTGGAATTCCTCGTCCTCGTCGGGATAGTCGACGAAAATATTGAACATGAACCGGTCCAACTGGGCCTCCGGCAGCGGATACGTTCCTTCCTGCTCGATGGGGTTCTGCGTGGCCAGCACGAAAAACGGCTCTTCCAGCCGATGGCGCTTGCCCCCGACCGTGATCTGGTGTTCCTGCATGGCCTCCAACAGGGCCGCCTGCGTTTTGGGCGGAGTGCGGTTGATTTCATCGGCCAGGATCACGTGGGCGAAAATCGGCCCTTGCAAAAACCGGAACGCGCGCGTGCCGGTCGCCTTGTCTTCTTGAATGACTTCGGTGCCGGTGATGTCGGCCGGCATCAGGTCGGGCGTGAATTGGATGCGGCTGAACTTCAGCGAGAGCGAATCGGCCAGTGTGCGAATCATCAGGGTCTTGGCCAGCCCCGGCACGCCGACCAGCAGGCAGTGCCCGCGCGCAAACATCGAAATCAAGAGTTCTTCGATCACGTGTTGCTGGCCCACGATCACCTTGCCCAGTTCGGCCGTAATCCGGCGGAAGGCCTCGTTGAGCTTGTGCACGCGTTGGACGTCGTCGTCTTGAAGCATGGGAGTGTTCCGATGTCGAGAAGTAAAATTTTCAGTTCTGAAAAACCGCGGCGTTTCCCGCCCGTCTGTCGTAGTGCCTTCGCACCCTTTACGCGAACTCCGTCCCGCCTCAAGGCGCCTGGGGTCGAACTGCCAGATCATCGATCTTGTCGGAGCCGGGCCCGCCAGCCGGCCGGTTTTGCACGCTCTTGCGGGCCAGGTTCTCTCCGGCCGGCGGCGGCGCCTGGCCCTGCTGATGAAACGCGAACAAACCTTCTGGCGTGGCGATCAGCAACAGACCGTAGGCCGCCACCAGGTTGCCCCCCGAGGCGCCGCGCTGCGACAGCACGATCGGATCGCGCGGCGTCTGCCGCAACAGCGACGCGTCCTGATCGAACACGTACAGCTCGCCGGCGGTGGGCCAAATCACCTGGTCGCCCATCAGGATTCCGCGTCCGTAGCCCAGCGGGGTCGTATCGGGCCAGCGTTTGACGACTTTGCCCCGCTCGACGTCGATCCACCACAGCGTGTCGCCGCTGGCCAGAAGATTGCCGTGACCGACGCCCAGCAAGTGCACGACGTCCTCCGGCAGATAGCTCTCCCACAGCAATTCGCCGTTCGAGGCGTCCAGCGCGAAAATCGATTCGCAGTCGGCCGGGGCCACTAGCAGCGTGCCGCGATGGTAGACGCAGGGATTCAGGTCGCGATAGAAGTGGGCCGTGCGCTTGTCCTGGCCGTCGGGGCTGGCTTTCTTCGCTCGGGGGTAGAGCGTGGCCCACTGCAATCGACCGTCGCGCGCCGCCAACGCGGCCACGGCGCCCAGGTTGGTGTTGTAATACACCGTCCCCTGCTCGAGCGTCAGCAAATTGTGCGTGATCTCATCGATTTGGCCTCCGCCGGGGGTTTCCGCGGCGCAGACCATCGTGCGCCAACGACGACGCCCGGTCTCGACGTCATAGCACGCCACGTACGCCTGCGGCCGGACGTCGCTCTTGCGCATGGCCACGTACAAGTCGGACCCGTCCACGACCGGCGAGCCCTCGAATGCCCACTTGTCGTCGTCGGGCAGAATTCGCCCGTCGGGTTTCCACACCATGCGGCCTTGCGCCGCCAGATCGAGGCACACCAGATAACCGTGGCTGCGGCTGTCGAACGATTCCAATTGCCGGCAAGTGACCTGCGAACCGACGTGGGCGAACAGTTTGTGGTTGGAGACCGTCATGGTGAAGCGCGACGCCCCAAGGCCGCGATACCGGCCGGCGGAAGCCAAAGCGCTCTCGTCGACAAAAATCTCGCCGGGCGGTCGCTTCGGATCGCCGGGCCAGGCCGGCAAGCCGGTTCGCGCATCGAACGCGAATATCTCGCTGTGATTGTTGACCAGCACCAGGTCGCCCACGACCAACGGGTGATAACTCAATAGTCGCTGCGCGTCCTCGCCGATGCGGCGCAGGCTGTAGGCCCGCGCATTGGCCGAATCGGCCGCCAGCGGCGCGCCCAACGCGATCGGCGGCCAGGCCGGCGCCCCCAGGTCGAGATTGCGCGGGGCAATTTTATTGCGGGCCGGCGATCCGGCAAAGGTCGGCCAATCTTCCGAGGGCTTTGCCTCGGGCCAGCTTTCGGCCTCCGAGATGAGCGTCGCCAGGGCCTCGGCATATTTGACTTGGCGCCCGGCGAGACGTCCTTCGGCGCCGGGATGGAGCCGCTGGTAGGCTCGCAATTCGTCGGCCGCCCGCTTGAGCGATCCTTCCAGGATCGAAACCAGAACCAGGCGGGCGCGGACATCGCGTGCCGGCAGGTTCGTACCGGGATAAGTCAATCGCGTCAGGGGGAACCGCCGACTCTTCCAAAACTTTACCATCTCCACTGCCGCGTCGTCCGGCAGAATCTCGTCGCCGCGCAATTGGTAGAGTGGCGGTGTAGCCGCCGGGTCGCTCGTGTACCAGTGATCGAGTAGGGCCGCGACGTCGGCCGGCAAGTCGGGTTGCCCGCGCGCCGCGTCGAAACTTGCTGCGGGAATGCGCCCCGGCGGAACCTCGATTAAACG
Source organism: Planctomycetia bacterium (assembly GCA_041499515.1). GTDB lineage: Bacteria > Planctomycetota > Planctomycetia > Pirellulales > PALSA-1355 > PALSA-1355. The sequence goes on from JBGQKM010000205.1 coordinate 7,148, forward strand.
CTCCCAACAGCTTCGGGCCGCGCCGTAGTGGCCTTGTTCCAATTCCATTTCGCCCAAGGCCCACAGCGCATCATCGCCCCAGGAACTGCAAAACATCTTGTCGACGACCTCGGCCAGAGGGACCGTGTCGCGGCGGGCCAGTCCTTCGTCGTACCATTTCTTTGCCAGCGGATCGACTCGCTCGCGATAAAGGGCCAGGGCCTCGGCGGGCAGTGACGCGATTTGCACGTGGCAATAATCGCTCAGGCCGAGATAACGCGTCGGCGTGAGCGGAATCATCTTGGTCCCGTGATTCTCCATGACCTGACGCAGAGTTTCGATCGCTTCGTCCCATTGCCGATCGGCGACATAGGCCTTGACGCGTTCGAGGTGGGCTCGCACGGCGCTATCGGCTTCGTCGAGACTGACGGCGCTGGAGAGTTCGACCGGCCCGGGGGAGAATTGGGCCAGCGCGGCCGGCGCAAACAGCAGCGTCAGGAGCCCTCCCCCCAGAAAACACGCTGCCACACGGGCTCGACGGAACTGGCTCGTGCGCAGGGTCCTTCGCGCGTGCGGCTGCCAGCGAAGCATAACAAGCTCCAGAGCCCTCACCCCCGCGCCCTGGGGGAGAATTCAGCGATAACACTTGATGCGGCGGTCATTTAGACGCCTTAGTAAATTATAGAACTTAACGCGCATGGCGGAAAGAACGAAAACCGCCGCTTCGCGGCCCAAAGGCTTGCTCACCGGGCACTAGCACCCCTGAAAACAGGGTTTTCTGCCAGCAGACCATAGGCCAGAAAGGCGCCCCGCGCCTTAGCGGGCATAGCCTTCGACAATGCGGCCGATTCCGAACGAGCACACGGCGGCCACCAGCATCGTGAGCATTTGACCCAGCGTGATCCGGTCCGACAATTGCAAAATAATGCCCAGCGGCGGAACCGCTAATCCGAGAAGCTGAAGGGATCGACCCAGGCTGCGCATTGTCCAATAAACTCCCACGCGTTTTCATCCCACCACCGCCCGCCTATCATAATGGCGGCCGGGCGCTGGGGCCAGATTGCATGGCCAGCGGCCGCGCACGCCCGACCGGCGATAACCGGTCCATCAATCCCTTCTTGTAGCACCTGGTATGCGAGCGGCCCGCGATTAATGGATACGATATATGGATTGACCTCACGTATCGACCGAACTGGTCACCCGGAACAGAAAGCAGCCATGAAACGGCTTTTTGGAGCGCAGGTCGCGTTTTACATTGTGCCGAGCCGACGATGGCATTGCCTGGCCCGCAGCATTGTTGCGGTCGCATGCTTGTTGTGCGGTGAATCGAATCTGGCCCAAGAGAGCAAGTCAAAATGGCCTTCCACGCCGATTGCCACGCTCACGGGGCTCGTCAAGTCTGAAAATGGTGATCCGATCGCCGGCGCGGCAGTCGTCAACTTTTCGGTTGAACCGGCCAGCGGAAAACCTCTCGTGTCAAAGTTCAGCGACAAAGACTGCCTGAAATATGGCTTCAGCGACGCCGCCGGTCGCTTCACGATCAAACATGTCGATGGCGACCGAGTATTCGATTTCCTTGTGGCGCGAAAAGGATACAGAGCCCGCCTCATAACTAGTGTCGATGCGCGTAAGGGTTCGTTGACGGTTGTTCTTTCGTCTCCGGTGTTGAAGACGATCGAGGCCGAGGAAAACGACGTATGGGGGCGCGCCGTTGACCCTGACGGAAAATCGGTCGCAGGGGCGATCATCACGCCGCGCGGGTACATGCAAGGAGATACCGGATTGCACGGACCGATGGACGAAGTCGCTGAAGTGACAATCACCGACCAGGAGGGGACGTATCGGATACCGAGCACGAAACACGTAACGGCTCTTCACCTCGAAGTTCGCGCGAGAGGATTTGTTCCACAATATTTCAACAACGTTCCCAGCGGCCTGGGTAATGGCACGCTCACACTCGTTCGAGGGGCTACGCTACGAGGCCGGGTCGTATATGCCGGTCAGCCGCGAAGCGGCATCGTCATCGGCGTGTGCTGGGCGGAGCACCTCTCGGGTCGATGGTTCGGCCCCTGGGAAGCTGTTACCGACGACGACGGCCGCTTCGTCATTGCCCATGTCACGCCGGATCAGCAGCTCTGCCTCTATGGCAAAATCGACAGCGTCAAAGAAGTCGGTACGGTGCCGGCCATCCTCGTGACGGCCGCCGACCAGGACGATTTGGACTTTGGCGACATCCCCATAGTCCCCGGCCACGGGCTGAAAGGCCGTGTGATGATTTCTGAGGGCCGGCCATTGCCGCCACACCTGCACGTGCGCGTTTACCGAGATGGCCCTCGCGATGACACAATCGCGCCAATACGCGCGGATGGCGTCTTCGAGTTGAAATCGCTGCCCGACGAAATAATTGAATTAGGTGTGCAGGCGATTCCGCCTGGTCAATCGCAGCCGCAGTACCCATTCCCGTTCCATCTTTCCGCGAAGAATCGCAGCCTCAATCCTCATAACCCACAGCATTTGCTCGGGCGTCTTGACGCCGACTTGGAAATCAAAGTGCTATTGGAACCAGGAAAGTTCGAATTCCCCGAGGCGCCTGGGACAATTGCAAAAGCCGACACGCTAAGGGAAAAGTTAAACTTGCTGCGCGGAAGTCGTCTTCAAGGCCTGCCGGCAGGGGCAACGGACGATTGAGTCGCTTGGGTTTTTTGCGGCGCGGTTGACTGATCGATTACGGCAAGCGACACCAACCAACACGGAGCGACGGCGTGAGCCAGGAACGACCAGCGAGCTATTGGACGATGGTCAGTCGCGCGTGGCGGCTGCGCTGTCCGCGTTGCGGCCAGCAGCCGCTGTTCAAGAATTGGATCCGCATGCACACGGATTGCACGAACTGCCATCTGCATTACGAACGCGGGCCGGGTTATTTTCTGGGATCGATCTACGTCAACTACGGACTGACCGCGGGGTTGGTCACTCTGTTCTATTTCGCGCTGTTTTACAGCGACGTCATGTCGCCGCAAGCGGCCCTGTGGGTCGTGACAGGGTTTGCCTTGGCGTTTCCTCTCTGGTTCTTTCGCTACGCGCGTAGCCTGTGGATGGGGTTCGACCACTTTTGGGATCCGACGTCGCCGGATCCGGCGGACAACGACGGCCAGCAGCGATCGGTCGATTGAGTCGACCTCAGCCTGCGTGGGCGGCAGAAAGACACGCCGGCACGATCGCGCCCCAGCAGCGTCACGAGCCGTTGGATGGACGATCCTGATCTCGGGCGGGATCGGTTTCGGCCACGCGGCGTTGTTCGCGCTTGACGGCGCGATAGGCCAAAGAGGCGAACGTGCCGACGATGGCAAAGGGCATCGACATCATGAACAGGATGCTGTAGTAGATGCCGCGCGCCAAATCGCCCTGCGAGGTGTCCGAACTGAGCGCTTGCTGACAGCTCGGACAAGCCGACGCCACGCTCGCCGCTCCAAACCATGCGGCCAAGCACACCGCCACGACGATCGCACGAGAAATCATGGCCCGAGTATTCATGTCGTTTTTATCACTTACTTCGGTTCGCCCGTCAGCATCGCGGCCGAGCCCGCCTGACTGGGGTCGATTATAGACTTCTGGCCCGAGGCTGGGTAGAGGTGATACAGCATCGCGTAAATGATGACGCCAGTTACGGATACATAGAGCCATATCGGAAAAGTCCAACGCGCAAGTTGACGATGTTTTCGTCGCCGGTCGGTAAGGCCCAAAAAAATCGTGACGCCCGCCAAAAATGGGATCGTAGCCGCCAAGATGACGTGCGGCCAGAGAATCCAAGGATAGATCCATTGCGCGATGGGCGGGCCCTCAAACACGACGTGACCAACTCGGTAGTGATAGATCAGGTAACAGGTCAGAAACACGATCGAGACGATGAAGGCCGAGAGCATGGTCAGCTTGTGGGCCCGCTCGTGGCGCCGTTTGATCAGCGTCCAG
>JBGQKM010000206.1:0-11056 GCA_041499515.1 Planctomycetia bacterium
CACGATGGCCGGGATGGCTTGCGGATGAAACACCGCCGGCTCGCCGAGCAGGGCCTCGACCGCGACTTTGCCCTGGTGCGATGCTTTGTGGGCCAGCATGGGCTCTCCGGCCACGTCGCCGACCGCCGAAATGCGCGGATCGGCCGTTTGCTGGCGATCGTCGGTCACCACGAAACCCTTGTCATCGAGTTCGACCTGCGTGTTCTCCAGTCCCAGTCCGGTGCTATTCGGCCGCCGTCCGACCGAGACCAGCACGCGGCTGAACTTTTCGCTGCGCTTACCCTGGGCGTCCTCGAAGCCAACTTCCACGGCGCTGCCCTTGTCCGACAAGGAAGTGACTTTCGTCTCCAGGTAGATGCCGGCGAATAGCTTGTTGAGCCGGTCGTGCAGCGGCTTGACCAGGTCGCGATCGGCCAGCGGCAGCAGCGTGGGCGTGAGCTCGACCACGCTGACTTTCGTGCCCAGGGCGGCGTAGACGGTTCCCATTTCCAGCCCGATGTAACCGCCGCCGATCACCAGCAGACTCTCGGGCACGTCGAGCAATTCCAACGCGCCGGTCGAATCCATCACGCGGTCGGTCGGCAGTTTGAACGCCGAGGGCATCGCCGGCAGAGAGCCGGTGGCCAGAATGCAGTGCTCGAAGGTCAGGCGATTCGAACTATACGTGGCCGGATCGCCGGCGTCGAGCTTGAGCGTCTGCGAGTTTTCAAAGGTAGCCCGGGCTTGGATGACCTGGACTTTGCGTTTCTTGGCGAGTTGCTTCAGTCCGCCGGACAGGTTTTGGATCACCTTTTCCTTGCGGGCTCGCATGGTATTGACGTCGATGGCCGGGGGCGAGAATTGGACGCCCCAGTCGTTCATTTCGCGCGATTCGGTGATCACGCGGGCCACGTGCAACAGGGCCTTACTGGGGATGCAGCCTTTGAGCAAGCAGACGCCGCCCAGCCGTGGTTCGGCTTCGACCAGCGTGACTTGCATCCCCAAATCGGCCGCCAGAAACGCCGCGGCATATCCCCCCGGCCCGCCGCCCAGAACCACCAGTTGAGTCTCCATCGTCAATCGCCTCTCGAAAAGTCGTGAGCGGCCAGCAGGGTCAGGCGAATTCCAGGCAGGAACGAGGAACGTCTTATACTAGCCCGAAGCGCCAGCGAGGGAGAATCCGAATCCCCTCGCTAGCGCTTCGGGCTAGTGGGGAGCCGAACTCTTTCCTCAATGTTGGTTAATCGAAGCATTACCCGTTCTTCGGACCGGAATAAACGCCCCATCATACCCGGCCGGCCTTTCCGCTCAAGCTGGGTTTCGCGTGCTGCGTGATGGGTCATCAGGTTGTGGCCGGAACTTTCTGGTCTCCGCTGGGGGGCTTTGATGAACCCTTATCTGATCCAGGATCGTCCCATTTTTAAAGAGCTGGAAAAGATTTACAAAGAATCGCGGAGGCCGATGCGCCTGAGCGCTTCACAGCACCGCCGGCTTGCGCGACATCTCAGCTAGTTACCCTTCGCTCATTCCGGCATTGGAACAGGGGGCGGGCGTTCTGGGAATTCAGCCGGAAAACTCATGAAAACGCAGCTTGCTCAACGGCCGGAAACGGGTTTGCTCCAGGTGCTTCTGCGTGTTAGCATTAAGTCATCTGGGGGACATTGTCGGCGCCGATAGGGCTAAAATGGAACTGGCGTTTGCATTTCCAGCAATGAACGCAGACCACTCGACCGAGGGTCAATTGTGGGCTGCAATTGTGGATTTTGACAGAATTGCAGCCCCTTCCTTCCCGGTATTCACGCAGTTCTGCATCGTGGCCAAGTTCAGGGTCACGCCGGAAGAAATTGGATTGCCGCAACTTGTGCGATTAGATCTCACGCGACCTAACGGTGTGCGATCTCAGGTGTCGGGCGATCAGCAACTCAACACTGTGCGGCACCCAACCGATCCCGCACGCTCGACTGGTGCCACAATCATTACGAGTGTGGGGATTGTTTTTGCCGAGCCGGGCGATCACTTTATTCACGTAATTGCCAATGGACGAGAGGTCCAGTCGATATCGCTCTTGGTTGAAGAGGCTCCCCGAGATCGCGAGCAGGCGGTTGCCGATGATTAAGTCAACAAACGGCAGCTTTGTTAAGACATTCGACCAGTCAGCGGCGCAGTCGGTGGCGGCGTGGGGGTCGGAACTCGTCCGAAACACGACACTTTCTGCGATAACGGCCGGAGTGTTTCTTAACCCTTCAGGATTTCGCGGCGAGGCCAGCGCCGGGGAGATTTGCACTGTCTCTGCAATCACTAAGTCCACTAACCAGCGGAACTATTCTGGAGTCTTTTGTGCTCTGGAACAAGTGAAGAGAATCACACATGAAGTATTCGCGGGGCCATTCAAGTGCCTGGAGCGCGAAGATGCCGAAATCGACAATGATCGTCACTTTACGTTTCGTGTCGTTGACAATGGAGAGCTGGGTGACATTTTAGATCGCTACAATCTTTGGCACGAAAGACTGTCCGAGGTCCCGGCTAGTCTGAGAAGTGCATTTCGCCTGTCGATCGACACCCGCAAATGAACGGGCATGAATTCCTAGCCTCTGCGAAACGGCTGTCAGAAAGCCCGCACGCTGCTGATTTGCGATCATCAGTTAGCCGAGCGTACTATGCGGCATATCACGTCGCTCACGACTTCTTGGTGGGCTGTGGGATTCGCTTCAGGTCAAACACGACGGAAGCACACACAAAAATGCCGCAATGCCTGGAGAATTCAAATGTCGCGCCTGCGGTAGCTGTTGGGAGGATGCTTCGATCTCTCCGCGACGACCGAAACGCCGCCGACTACGATCTGGATGACCTGCTCCTTGAGGATAGTTTGAACGTTGCCATAAGACTAAAGGCTGCGGAGCAAATTGTGAGTTCAATTGATGCGATCGCGGCGGAGCACAGCGAGAGTGCCAGCCTTTGCGCGATCCTCAAGGCACGCGCCCGCGCACTCGGGTTGCATGTCGTGAAATGACGGCGCGCCGCAAGCCGGGGCATTGAACGCCGCCCGGCCGAACCGATCCAGGAATTCTAGCAAAGTCGCACCCGAGAAAAGGGGTGTTCCCATTTTGCTCGGAAGGGGCCGCGAAACTGCGACGGACGTCGGGTGGACTGGCTAGTGCTGCTTCTGGAATTCCAGCATGAAGTCGCGGAGGGCCGCGGCGCCTTCGCGGGGCATGGCGTTGTACATCGAGGCGCGTATGCCCCCCACGGAACGATGGCCTTTCAGGTCGACCAGCCCACGCGACTGGGCTTGCTTGATGAAGGCGGTTTCGAGTTCCTCGCTCGGCAGACGCCAGGTGGCGTTCATCATCGAACGGCTGTCCGCCCGGGCGTGACCGCGATAGAACTGCGGATGCTGGTCCAACACGTCGTAGATCAACTGGGCCTTTTCGCGATTGATCTTGGCCATCGCGGCCAGGCCGCCGACGTCGTTTTTCAGCCAGCGGGCCACCAGCAACAGCACGTAAATGGCGAACACCGGCGGCGTGTTGTAGAGCGAGTCGTTGGCGGCCAGCAGTTTGTAGTCGAGCATCACCGGCAATTCCTGCGGCATGAGCTCCAGCAAGTCGTCGCGAACGATGACCACCGTCAGGCCGGCGATGCCCGCGTTCTTCTGGGCGCACGCGTAGATCAAGCCATAACGATCGACCGCGATCGGGCGGGAGAGAAAATTGGACGAGGCGTCGCAAACCAGCGGGATCGAGCCGGTGTCGGGCTCGGCGGGGAACTCGACGCCTTGAATCGTCTCGTTGGACGTGATGTGGACATAGGCGGCGTCCGGGCTGAACTTCAATTCGCCTTGGGCCGGAAGGTAGGAGTAGTTGTGCGGTTTGCCGTCCCACACGGCCCGCGCGGTCCCTTCGCGGTGGGCTTCTTGAAAGGCCTTGCCCCCCCAGGTGCCGGTGAGAATGTAGTCGGCCGTCTTGGCGGTGCCGCGCAGCAGGTTGATCGGGACCATCGAAAACTGCAGGCTCGACCCGCCTTGCAGAAAAAGGATCGTGTAACCCTGGGGGATTCCCAGCAGTTCGGCCAGCAGCGTCTTGGCCTCGGCCAGCACGGCCGCGAACGTCTTGCTGCGGTGGCTGATTTCCAAAACACTCATGCCCAGGCCGGGCAGCTCGACGGTGGCGCGGCCGCATTCTTCCAGAACTTTGACCGGCAGGACGGCCGGCCCGGCGGAAAAGTTGAATACTCGCTCGGACATGGACGTTTCTCTCCCGCGTTAAAAATTCCGGCCGCAGGGCCCAACCGTACCACGCCAGGACGGTCCCCTACTTTGAGGCTGGCGGCCTGCATGCGGCAATCGGCAAAGTTCCCGCAAAACGGAGAATATCGCACGACGGGCCGTTGGCGGCAACTGGCGATTTGTCGGGGTCGGGCGAAATCCAACGCCGACGGCTGCCTGCTGGCATCCCCACAAGCCGAGCTGTTGGTTTTCGATCCGGCGAAATTGCTTGCAAGGACCGCGGGCATTTAGGATACTCAGGTTTCCGGCGGCTGGACTTTCTTCACGGCAAGGAGCGGACTCATGCACATCCCGAACGGCTTTCTGACGGATCCTGTCTGCACGGTCTCAACGCTGGCCGCCACCGCGGCCCTGGGGGTTGGGTTCGCAAGGCTGCGACAGATGGACAATTCCCGCTCGAGCGTCTCGATGGCCGCCACCGGCGCCGGCGTCTTCGCCGCGCAAATGGTCAACTTTCCGATCGGTGCGGGCACCTCGGCCCACGTGCTCGGCGCGGCGCTGGCCGCGATCGTGTTGGGGCCGTGGCGCGGGATGTGGACAATGGCCGTGGTGCTGACCACGCAATGTTGCCTGTTCGGCGACGGAGGCGCAAGCGCATTGGGCGCGAACGTGTTGAACATGGCCGTGGTTGCCACGCTGGTGGCGTCGGGCCTTTATACATTGGCGACGCGCTATGTCGCGGGCACAAACGGCAAACTGCTGGGCGCCGCCGCCGCGGGCTTCGGCTCGGTGCTGGCCGCGGCCAGTTTATGCTCGCTGGAACTGGCCGCCTCGGGCACGCATGGCCTGGCCGACGTGTTTTCGGCGATGCTTGGCGTTCACGCGGTGATTGGTGTCAGCGAAGCGCTCATCACGCTTGCCGTGGTGGCTGCGTTGGCCTCCGGCGCGGAAAGCCGCTCGACCTCGCCCGGCCGCGTGGCGCTGTTTGGATTGGCGTTGGCCGTGGCGATTGTCGGACTGCTTGCGCCTTGGGCCTCAATCGCTCCGGATGGTCTCGAGCGAGTGGCGCAGGATTTGAATATCGCGTATTTGGCCAGTCCCTCGTGGGCACTGATTCCCGACGGTATGTCGTTGGGCGCCGGCTTGGCCTGGTCGGCCCTGGCCGTATCGCTGGCCGGCGTGTTGTTCGTGTTTGTCAGCGCCTACACGGTTGACCGCACCGCGAAAGTCAAAGTCCGCAAGCTTTAAAGCACGATCAGGACTGATTGCGAAAGCGTCAGCCCACGCGATTCGAAAAACAAAAATGCCGCGATGAAAAACTTCGTCGCGGCGTTTTTATTGCTTGACGGCGCTCCACGTCCAGTGTCGCTCGCTGGTGGCTTGCACGCTGGCCGGATCGAACTCAAGCTGCGCCACCAGCGAGCGTATTTCCTCGACGCACAGCGCGGCGCGCAGCGACGCTTCGAAAAGTTGCCGCTGGTGGTCGTTGCAACCGGCCGCATAGGCATCGACCAAATGTCGAACCTGCCGGTCGTCGCGGGGTCGCGCCAGATCGCGCACAAACACCAGCCCACCCGGCTTCAGCACGCGCAGGGCTTCGGTCAGTGCCGTGCGCGGTTCGGGCAGGTGATGCACGATGCTGTTGGATATCACCACCGAAAAACGAGCGTCGGAAAACGTCAGCCGCTTGGCGTCGGCAAGCTGCAGGACGATCCGCTCGCTCAGCCCCCGCCGCGAAACATTTTCGCGCGCCAGGTCCAGCATGGGAGCGGCCAGGTCGATCGCCACCAGGCGGGCTCGCGGATTCTGCTGACAGAGCTCGATCGGAATCAGGGCCGTGCCGGTTCCCAGGTCGAGAATCTGGGCGTCCGCGGGCAGACCGGCTTGCCGCTGGGCCAGCAGAAAATCGGCTACGAAGCGGCGGTTCACTTCGCCATGGTCCATCGCGTCGTAGTCGCTGGCCTCCTCGGGCGAGTCCATCACCTCAGGCTCGAGGACGCGCGACAGCAGCGAGCGATCAGTCGCCAGGTTCATCGCTTCGTTTTTTGGACGCGATTTCATCCACCTTCAGGTCGACGCCCAGTGCCGCTTTGGCTACGCGGGCCAGCGCCGCGGGTTCGCCTTCGACGTGGAACGTGCTGTGCGTATGGGTGAGCGATTTTCCGGTGGGCAATAACAGAGCCGGCGAAAGCGATTCGAGCTCGTAGAAACCCCCCAGCGCCGGTCGGCCTGGCTCGGGCGGGCCGTCGTTGTAACTGTTGAAAACGTCGCCAACGAAGGGCGTTTCCTGGCCGCCCCAGTTGTTGTCGACATAAGACAACGAGGCCGGCTCCGAGGGCATGGTGTAGTGCACCAGGGTCAACACGCCGTGCTGCAGGTCGATCGAACCGGCAATCGGCCTGGCCCGCTCCTGCGGCACGCCGATTTTCGAGCGAAATTTGCCGTCGCCCGAAAACCAAATAGCCTCGGGACTGATGCGCAGTCGATTGGGCGGAATGAGGCCGAAGTAGTCGGAGTTGACGATCGGTCCCAGGGTTGCCTCATCACCCGGCTGGTAAGGCAGGATGATTTGCGTCCGCGGGCTGGCGGGGAACTGGCCCAGGCTCCAGATCGACACCAGGCCCTTGTCGGGGGTCATGGCTGGGCCGTGATTGATCACCGTGTTGATCGTCTGAAAGCCAACCATCTTCAGCTTGCCCGATTCCAAGGCGTTTTGCGCGTTGCTGCCGAAGAGTTTTCCGAAGTGATGAATTTTTTGCAGGCGAATTTCGCGGACGACTTCCAAATCGAACTGCGTCTTGGCGGCGTTGCGAAGCTTCAACTGGCGGGCCAGACGGTAGTTCGGATCTTCCTTGTTGGAAACGAGCTTAAAAGCCCCTTCGTTCAGGGCCGGCGGAGTGGTCCAGTTGGCCAGTTTTTGCTCGGCGCCGGGGGCGAACCACAGGCTGTACGGCCCCCCTTCGGGCGCGAGCCAGAAGCGGTCTTCGCCGCCGAAGTTGTTGAAATGCCGGTCCCCTTCGCCGCGCTCGATAAACTCTTTATTGACCCAGCCAAAACTTGGCCCCTCCAAGTCGCGGGTGGTCGAGGTCATGACCCGGCCCTGGAATTCCGGGCAAATGACCACGCGCTCGCCGTGCTCGCCGGTCAATTCGACGACTCGGGTATGCGCCACCAGAAAGTCGCGTACGGAGCCATAATTATCGAATCCATCGGCGGCCCGGCCGGGGGCCGCAAAAACGCTCAGGAACGCCGCCAGCGCGGGAACGCCTCGGAATGCCATCCTGTGCAGATACATGCTTGTCTCCCTCCTTCGAAACCGCTTCCTATGCTCAGTGGCTAAGCGCGGGACGCGTCGCGCTGGCAACCCCTTGAGCAAAAGAACGGGGAAAACCGATGCTCAAGGGGTCAAATTATAATGGGCGCAGCGCTTGCACACAAGATAAACTGGCGCGCGATTTCGCACGGGTTGAGGCCCATCTCGGCTGGCGCGTGTCTGTTACAATGACCGGAGACCCTGTTTGGGTCCGGCATAAAAAAGGCTGTTTTTCTACCGATTGGTTGAACCCTCGCGGGCAAGTCCCCGTAGTGAAAAATGGATAAGGTCAGAGGAAACTCGTCCGTGTCGACGGAAAGTGCCGATCGGGCAGGAATGTCCGACGAGGCGCTGCTGTTGGCCTACCGCGATCATGCGGATCGCCTGGCGTTTGACGAGTTGGTGCGCCGCTATGAGCGAGAATTATTCAGTTACCTGCGGCGCTACCTGGGCAACGCCAGCATGGCGGAAGACGTTTTTCAATCAACCTTTTTGCAAGTTCACTTGAAGGGCAGCCAGTTCGAAAAAGGTCGAAAATTCCGACCCTGGCTTTACACGATCGCCACCAACCAGGCGATCGACGCGCAGCGGCGGAACAAACGTCATCGTAGCATCAGTTTGGACCGCGAAACGCGGCGCGAAGGCACCGATGACTTAGGCTCTTTGATCGATCTGCTGGTCAGCAAGGAACCCGCACCTGAAGCCCGCGCAGAAACATCCCAACAACGCCAATGGGTTCGCCAGGCCGTCGAGGAACTGCCCGAACCGTTCAAAGCGGCAGTCAACCTGGTGTATTACCAAGGCCTCAAGTACCGAGACGCGGCCGACATCCTGGATATCCCGGTGGGCACGGTGAAAAGCCGGCTCCACACGGCGATTTTGAAACTCAACCAGGCATGGATGCAGGACCAAGAAAACTCCAACCCGTCGTAGTGATTGCCATGCGAGATCATCTGATTGGATATTTGCTGGGGGCTCTGGAACCGTCGGAGCAGGAACAGGTCGAGGTTCAACTGGGCCGAGACGCGCAACTCCGGCGTGAATTGGACTTGATCTCGCGCTGCCTGGAACCGCTGGCCGCCGATAAAGAGCATATTGATCCGCCCGCGGGCCTGGCGGATCGGACCTGCGAATTCGTGGCCGCGCAATCCCAGGTCAGGCTGGCGCCGGCCGGCGGTTTTCTGCGGAGCCGCTGGACGCTGGCCGATTTAGTGGTCGCCGCCGGCATTTTCTTCGCCGCCGCCACGCTGTTTTTTCCGGCCCTGAACCAAAGCCGCTTTGCCGCGCGCTTGGCCGGCTGTCAAAACAATCTGCGACAAATCGGCATGGCGCTGACCAGTTATAGCGCGCTGCACAACGGCTTTTTTCCCAATGTGCCGACCGACGGCAGTCTGGCGGTCGCGGGCGTGTATGCCACGAGGCTTTTGGAGCACGGCTTTATTTCCGGACCGCAAGTCGTCGTCTGCCCAGCGTCGTCTTTGGCCGATCAGTTGGTCGAATTCCGCGTGCCCACTTCGCGGGAGTGGGAAACGGCCGAGGGAGCACAATTGATCCAACTGCAACGGCAAGCAGGGGGCAGCTATGGCTATAATCTCGGCTACGTCGTCGACGGCCAGTACCAGCCGACGCGGAACCTGCATCGGCGGACATTCGCCATCATGGCCGATGCGCCCAACAGCCGGCCCCCGTACCACTCGCTCAATCACGGGGGTTGCGGCCAGAACGTGCTGTTCGAAGATGGGCACGTCCAATACCTGACGACCTGTAAAGCCTGGGGTTGTAACGACGACATCTTCGTGAACGACGACGGCCAGATGGCTCCCGGCCTGCACGTCAATGATGCGGTGATCGGGACAAGCGAATGCAAGCCCGTGGTTTCGCCGGTGATCCTCAAAACCGTCCCCGACCAGGATCGCTAGAGCGCCGAGCGGTTCGCCGACCTGCACCCCCACGGCATCTTTTTTCCGGGCGCGTGTTGCGTTCTCTCAACGTGCCGGCTCTCGTCCAATGCGCGGCGAAAACGATTTTCGACGCGTAAGTAGTGGCCGGCAATCTCTTTAAGTCACTATTCCCGCCCGGCCGCCCGCGGTGGCATTGGGTTTGCCTTAAGAACCCTCTCGAAACCGCCATCCCCATTTCCACGATCGGTTTGCTGAGACCTCCTGACTTCACGGAACCCTCCCCGGCCAAATGCGCCGCATGAGAGCCCTGGTCCCCTCGGGCTCTCATGCCGGCGCTTGGCTTTATCGGGAAATAATTGTCGCTTCGTTGTTTTGTCTTCTCCGGCTCTCGATCTTCGATACCGCCATGCACGTTCGCGAATTGGTCGAAATAGCCGGACTAGTGGCCTTGAATGGACCGCTTCTGGTCGGCGGATCGTCCGCGCCGAGCCCCGTCCATTTGGACCAATACTGGTCGACGTCCAAGTGCCGCTTCGAAAGCTGGAACCGAGCGCTCAAGATCTATGCGACGCTGTCTGTCAAAGAATCACGCGAAGATCTGGATGCTTGGGTGGATATTCACGCGGCACTCGACGAGATCTTCGTCAGCGAAATGTTGACGCGCGTGTGGAGCGCCGTTTTGGTGGCTCGAGATCGCCGAACGCAAACCGACGCGGCCGAGCCCATCGCGCGCAGCGTGTTGGCTTCGCACATGGAAGCCCGCCACCGCGCCATGGCACTCCTGTTGCACGGCCAGGGCCTCGGCACGCAACAGTCCATGACACTAAACCGCTTGCGGCGCCGCGTCGAGCGTTGGACCGACGTTTTGATCGGCGGTCTATTGCACACTGGCGGCAAGTACGACCTGCGCGAGTTTGCGGTCGAGCCCGAGAGAGCGCAAGATTTTGCCGCCGATCTGGCGATCGAACGTCAGGATCCCAGTGGACGGCAGGCCTGGCGGCTGACGCTGGTTTCGTTGCGCAGCGCCTTTCAAAACAGGCTATCGCCGGCCGCCGCCAATCCGGACGCCAACGCGCGAATCGCCAGCAGCATCCTGGGTTGTTTTCCGGGCGACCTCTTCGACTCGACCGGCTTGTTTCAATCGCTGTGGATGCTGCGGCTCTCGGCCAACGCCAGCGACGCCCAAGGCTTGCTCAGCGACCTGCTTTGCCCCCATCCGGCACCAAGTTCGCCCAGCCCAGCCGCCCGCTCGCGCCACCGGCGAATTTGAACTTTTCTTGACTGTCCGCCGCACGTTAGCCCGCCGCAAGATCATTGGGCGTTCGGGCGATCATCTCGCGAGCGATCATCTGACTGATCGCCAGCGGATCGGGATTTCCTTGGGCCGAGTGCTCGGCCACGGCGTGGCAGCGAACTTTGTGCCCGGCCAGGTCAAGCTCCGGCGGCGGCGTCGTGCGGCACGGTTCGTAGGCCAACGGGCAGCGGGGATGAAAGCGGCAGCCGCTGGGAATGTCGAGCGGGCTCGGGATATCGCCGGTGAGCACGGCGGCGCGGTGCCGGCGCCGGGGGTTCAACTGCGGCACGGCCTTCAGCAGGCTCTGCGTGTAGGGATGCTGCGGCCGCTCGAAGATCGCCTCG
>JBGQKM010000207.1:0-11049 GCA_041499515.1 Planctomycetia bacterium
ATTTTTCGCACGCCAATACGCGGCTGCTGGCGGCCGAGCAATTGCTCGACGCGATTTGCCAGGTCACCAGCGTCTCGGAGAAATTCAGCGGACTGCCGGCCGGAACCCGTGCCACGCAGTTGCCCAGCCCGGACGTCGACAGCGACTTTCTCAAGGTCTTCGGCCAGCCGGCCCGCGAAACGGCTTGCGCGTGCGAGCGTTCGACCGATTCGAACCTGTCGCAGGCGTTGCAAATGATCAACGGGCCGCTGGTGCACTCGAAAGTGCGCGACGAGAAAAACCGCTTGCGCGTGCTGGCCGCCGCCGGCAAGTCGAACGAGGACATTATCGGCGAGCTATATTTGGCCGCCCTGTGTCGCAAGCCAAGCGAACCGGAAATGGCCGCCGCGACCAAACACATCGACCATGCCGGCGATCGGATGCGCGGGCTGGAGGACGTGTGCTGGGCCCTGTTGAACGCCAACGAGTTTTTGTTCCAGCACTAGACCTGTCGACCCGAGTGGAGATTTATCGGTGCCAACTATCTTGAGAGTTTGTGCGGTGGCCTGCGGCCTGTTTGCGTGGCTTGTCGTGGGCGGCTTTGTCGCGGCGGCCGATGGGCCGGCGCCGGTGAGCTTTAGCAAGGACATCGCGCCGATCCTGGTCAAGAATTGTCAGGCTTGCCACGGCGCCCCCGAGCCCAAGGGAGGCTATCAGGTCGCCAACTACAATCTGGTGCTCAAGCCGGGTGAGTCGGAGTCGGCGTCGATCGAACCCGGCAAGCCGGAGGAGAGCCAGGTTCTCGAATTGATCAGTTCGACCGACGCGGACAGCCGGATGCCCAAGGAGGCCGACGCGCTTTCGGCCGAGCAGATTGCACTGGTGCGGCGTTGGATTGCCGAAGGAGCCAAGTACGACGGCGCCGACCCGAACGCGCCGTTGGCTTCGATCATTCCCAAGCTGGCGCAGCCCGATCCGCCGGCCGCGTATCGCCGGCCGGTGCCGGTCACGGCCGTCGCGTTCAACCACGACGGCCAGGAGTTGGCGGCCAGCGGCTATCATGAAGTCACGATCTGGAACGCCAACACCGGTTCGCTGTTGCGGCGGATCAAGAACGTCGCGGAGCGGACCTATTCGCTCGACTATAGCGCCGATGGCAAGCTGCTGGCGGTGGCCGGCGGAACGCCCGGCAGCATGGGCGAAGTCAAACTGTTCGATCCGGTGCAGGGCACGCTGGTGAAAGAGCTGGGGACGATGCCGGACGTGGCTTACCGCGCGGTTTTCAATCCGGCCGGCACGAAACTGGCCGTCGGCGGGGCCGATCGTTCGATCCGCGTGTTTGACGTCGCCGGCGGCAAACAGGAAATCCTGATCGAAGATCACGCCGACTGGGTAGTGGGCCTGGCATGGAATCCCGACGGCAGCCGGATCGCTTCGGCCAGCCGCGACAAGACTTCGAAATTGTTCAACGCGGCCAACGGCGAGTCGTTGATGACCTATTCGGGGCAAGGCGACCAGTTGTTCGGCGTCGGATTCAGCGGCGATGGAAAACTGATCTTCACCGCCGGCGCCGACAAGAAGATCCATGCCTGGAATCCGGACGACGGCGCCAAGAAGGGCGAAATCGCGGGCTTTGGCCGCGAAGTGTTCGGCCTGGCGACGTTCCAGGACAAAATCTTCAGCGCCTGCGGCGACAAAACGGTCCAGCAGCATCGCGTCGAGGGATTCAAACCCTTCAAAACCTACGCCGGGCACACCGACGCCGTGTATTCGGTGGCCTATCATCCCGGCACCGGACGAGTCGCCGCCGGCAGCTTCTCGGGCGAAGTGCGCATCTGGAACGCCGAAGACGGAGCGGCCGTGGCGACGTTCACCGCCGCGCCGGGATATATGCCCGCCACGCCGGTCGCCGCGGCCAAATAGGCCGCGACCCACGCCAGGAAGCAGCGACTCGACGATCTGGGCTGCCTTGTTTGGCGTGCTGGTTGGAGCGTTGCTGTTGTTGCTGAACGGCTGAACGTTTGCCCCACCGCGCGGGACCTGCACCGCTTTTTTATCGCCACGATGTATTACATTACGCGAGGAGCGTGCAATGAGTAAGGCTAAGGATGACGTGGACGGATTGAAAGCGGCGCTCAAGCGTTGGACTTAGTTCTTGGGAGTTTTGCAAGTCACGGTTGGCTGCCTGGTCGGTCTGATTCCGCCGTCGGCGGTTGCGTGGTTTCGCGCCATCGTGATGGCCCATATCGAGTACACGGCCAACGGCGTGCTGATGATCGCCTTGGGATTTGTGGTCAGCGAGATGCGGCTTTCGCCGACGGCCTTTAAAATCTGGTTTCTGACATTGCAGATCGGAACCTGGACGAACGGAACCGCCGGCCTGGTGGGCGCCGTGATCGGCTACTCTTCGAGCCTGATGCCCAGCATCAACGAGAAATTTCCGGCCCCCCAGGGCTCGGACCATCCGGCCGTCACCGGGTTGCTTTTGGTGTGCAGCGTCACGATCCTGATCGCGCTAGTGTTGACGCTCTACGGCCTGCTGCGAGCTAATAGGACCAGGTAAGTAATTTGCCGAGGTGGCTAGCACAAGACCTTCGCTCACCAATCGCCCACGGCTCCGTCGGCGTAAAACTCGCGCTGCAGGATTTCTTGCTGGAAGGGGTGTTTTTTCACTTCGGCTTCGTTGATTTCGATGGCCAGCCCCGGGCGCTGGCTGGGGCGCACGATCCGGCCGCGCGGCTCGACGGTAAAGCCCTCGCTGACGACGTCCTGGCGCCAGGGCACGTCGAGATGCACGGCTTCGCAAATCAAATAGCTGGGCGTCGCGAAACCGAATTCCAAGGAAGCCGCCGTGCTCACCGGGCCCTGGGGATTGTGCGGCGCGATGGCCAGGCGATAGGCCTCGGCCATTGCCGCGATGCGCCGCGCCTCGCTCAAACCGCCGCAGTGCGTCACGTCGGGCTGAATGATGCTGCAAGCCCGCTGTTCCATCAGATCGCGAAACGCGTGCTGGCTCACCAGCCGCTCGCCGGTGGCGATGGGCGTTGACACGGCGCGTTGAATGTCGGCCAGGCCGGCCACGCTCTCGGGCCAGCACGGTTCTTCGAACCAGTACAGGCCGTACGGCTCGAGGGCCTTGGCCAGAATCAGGCCCATCCGCGGCGACGGCCGGGCATGGCAGTCGACCATGATGTCGATCTTCTCGCCGACCGCCTCGCGCATCGCCCGCACGCAGGCCTCGGCATAACGCACGGGCGGCAAACCTTCGATCGGCATCGTGGAGGGCACGGCCATGGACTTGAAGGCGGTGAATCCATCGGCCACCGCCCGAGCGGCCAACTCGCCAAAGCGCGAGGCGTCGGCCGGATCGACCACGTAAAAATCTTCCATCTTGCCGCCGCCCAAGTGGCAATACGTGCGGATGAAATCGCGCACCGGCCCACCCCATAGCTGATGACACGGCACGCCGTGGATCTTGCCCAGAATGTCCCACAGCGCGATGTCGATACCACTGATGGCCGTGCCGCGCACGATGCCGTTGGAGTGCCAAAAATGCTGGCGATACATCATCTGCCAGAGATGCTCGATCCGCGTCGGGTCCTCGCCGATCAGCAGCGGGCACAGATCTTCAATCGCCCCGGTGACCGCTCGGGTGTGCCATTCGAGGGTCGCTTCGCCCCAGCCCCACAGACCCGGCTGGTCGGTGACGACTTTGACGAAAATCCAATTTCGCATGCGGGCATGGCAAATGTGCGTTTCGATCGCGGTAATTTTCATCGAGGTTTTACCATCATGGGGACCGTCCGAGTCCAAGACGTGAATTAGTTCTACGAAAACCTTTAGGGGCCGCAAGGGACCAGGGCCCGCAATGCGGGAAAACGCGAGGGCCGTGTGCCAGAGCTGTTCTGGTGCCCGGCGCGACCGGGCCGGTAGAATGCAGGGATTGCCGTGGCCGACGCCGGGTTCTTGGATTTTTTGCCGATGGCTTGGAACCGAAAAATCTCAGGCATTTTGCTGCTCATGGTCGTGGCCACCGCGGGGTATTTGCTCGCTGGGCTGGTGCCCAGAGTGATTACCGAGTACGAGCAGGCGTCGCGTTTCAGCCCCGTGTGGGGAACTTTTTATTTGGGGGTGGTGGGGTTCAGCGGCGCGGCGTTTCTGGCGTTGGCCGGCTGGGCCGGTTGGACCTTACTGGCCAATACGCGTGCCAAAACTCGCCACCGCGAAGCCGACGCCCGCAATCCCAGCCAGATGTCGCGGCGCGAGCAGCAAGCGGAGATCGATTCTCACTTGTCCGAGGGTCAGGCGCTGGCCGACGACGCCACGTTGAGTGCCGAGCTGCGCGGACCGATACGGCGTTCGCTCGACGCGCTGCAGACGAAGCTCGAAAAACAAACGCTCGAAATCGTGGCTTTCGGAACGGTGTCGGGCGGCAAGTCATCGGTGTTGAATGCCCTGGCCGGACGCGACGTGTTTCGCACCGACGTCAAAGGGGGCACGACTGTCACGCGCAACGAGATCCCCTGGCCGGGCGACGATCGGGTGATCCTGGTGGATACGCCCGGCCTGGCCGAGATCGAGGGCGCCGGTCGCGAGGAATTGGCCAAACAGGCGGCCCGCGACGCCGACCTGGTGCTGTTCGTGAGCGACGGCCCGCTGAAAGATTTCGAGCTCGGATTCTTGCAGACGCTCGCGGCCATGGAAAAGCGGATCGTGGTCTGCCTGAATAAAGAGGACTGGTACCGGCCGGCCGACCGCGATTTGTTGCTCGAGCAAATCGCCGGCCAGGTGCAACGGCTCGTGCCGCGCGAAAACGTCGTCGCCTTGCGGGCGCGGCCGGCGGCCCGAATTCGCACGCGCGTCCTGGCCGACGGCTCGCAGACCGACGAGTCGGTGGGAGTCGAAAGCGATATTCAGGCCCTGGCCCAACGGATGCGCTCGATGGTCTCGCGCGACGGCCGCGACTTGCTGCTGGCCAACCTGCTGCTGCAATCGCGCGGGCTGGTGGCCGAAGCCAAAGCCCAGGTGCAGTCCGAACTGGACAGCCGAGCGGCGCAAGTCGTCGATCGGTCGATGTGGCAAGCCGGCGCCGCTGCCGCGCTCAGCCCGTTGCCGGTGGTCGATCTGGCGGCCGGTTTGGGGATCACGTCGCACATGGTGTTGCAGTTGGCCCGCGTCTACCGGCAAAAGATCGACTTGGACACGATCGGAAAACTGATGAGCGAATTGGGCAAGCAACTCGTTTCGGTGGCCGGGGCGAATCTGGCGGCGCCGGCGATGGCCAGTGGCATCGCCTCGCTGCTCAAAAGCGTGCCCGGCGTCGGTACGATCGCCGGCGGCGTTTTGCAGGGCCTGGTGCAGGTGCTGGTAACGCGTTGGATCGGCGGAGTGTTTATCGCATACTTTCGCAACGAAATGCGTCCTCCGGAAACCGGTTGGGCCAGCCTGGCCCGCGCTCAATGGGACCAGGTCACGCGGCCCGAGGAACTGGCCAAACTGGTCAAAACCGGCCTGGCGCGTCTAGGAGCAAAACAGCGATGACGCAGCCCGACTCCCGGCCATTGGAATCACAAGCCGACGACGACGCCCGAGGGCGCGACGACCGCGACTATGCCGATGCCATGGCCGGCGTGCGGCACGCGATCGCGCAGTTTTCCGGTTGCAGTCCGGCGGAAAGAGAAGCACTGGCCCAGGAATGGTCCGACCTGGAGGCCATCTCGAAAAAGCTTGAGCAAGGCCGCGTCGAGATCGTGTTGTTTGGCGAGATCGACACCGGGAAGTCGGCCCTGATCAATGCGCTGGTGGGCCAGGCGGTCGCCGAGGTGGATGTCCGCGGCGGCTGGACCAAGGAGATCTGGAGCGTGTCGTGGAGCGGCTGCGGCTATTGCGTGCCCGGCTTCCAGCAATCGCAGGTCGTGCTGGTGGATACGCCGGGCATCAACGAAGTGGACGGCGTGCAGCGGGCCGCGATGGCGCACGACGCCGCCAGCCGAGCCGATTTGATCCTGTTCGTCACCGATTCCGATTTGAATCACACCGAATACTCGGCGCTGGCTCAACTGGCGGCCAGCCACAAACCGATGATCCTGGTGTTCAACAAGAGCGACAACTATACGGCCCAACAGCGGGCCCAGCTCAAGGAAGCGCTTGGCGATAGCCGGCTGCGGGGCATGCTGGGGCCCGAGGACGTGATTGAAACGGCGGCCGATCCCTTGCCGCGCGAGTATGTGATCGAGGGCACGGACGGTTCGACGCGCAGTGAGTATCGCCAGCCGCCTCCGCAAGTCGAGGCGCTCAAGGCGCGGATTCTGGAGGTCCTGGCCCGCGATGGCAAGGCTCTGCTGGCGCTCAACGCCGCGATGTACGCCGCGGACAAGAGCGACCGGATCGCGACGCTCAAGATTCGCATGCGCGACGAGCAAGCCACGGCCATCATCTGGAGCTATGCCGCGATGAAGTCGATCGGCGTGGCGTTGACGCCGCTGCCGGTTGCCGACGTGCTGGGCGGCAGCGCCGTGGACGCAACCATGGTCGTCACGCTGGCGCATATGTATGGCATGTCGTTGACGTGGACCAATGCGCGGCAGTTGATTGAATCGATTCTCAAAGCGGCCGGTTGGGTGATGCTGGGCGAAATGGCCACGCACGTCGCCGCGTCGCTCTTCAAAGGGCTGACGTTTGGATCGGGCACCGTGCTCACGGCCCTGCCGCAAGGCGCCGCGGCCGGATACGGTTCATATATCGTCGGCCAGGCGGCGAAATACTACTTCGAGCACGGTGCCTCGTGGGGCGGCGAGGCGCCCAAGGCCGTCGTCACGCGGATCCTGCAAGCCACCGACAAGCAATCGGTGCTCCAGCGGCTGAAAACCGAGATCAACGCCAAACTGCATCTCAACCCGTATGCCAAGACTCCGCGCTGAGCGGACTTGCCCGGGCGTCAATAGCGTGGCAGCGAGCGGTCGATTTCCTGCGCCCAGCGGTCGATGCCGCCGGCCATGCTCTGGACCTTGACATAGCCCTGGCCGCGAAGCCAATGGGCTACTTTCAGGCTGCGGCCTCCATGATGGCAATGGACCACGATTTCGCGGTCTCGATAGGGTTCCAGCTCAGCGAGACGCGCGGCCAACTGGCTCATGGGCAAGAGTTGCGCGCCGGCGACGTTCACGATTGCATACTCGTCGGACTCGCGACAATCGAGCAGCAGAAAATCCTGCTTTGAAAGCAATTTGGCGTGAACGGTTTGGCAGTCGATTTCCAGAGGGACTTCGGTCATGGCCACAGTCGATGCCTTTGGGAGCCGGACCAGCAACGGAACAGGCTGCTCCAGAATCTCAAGTCCGGAGCAGCCTGCTGAAAATCCAGTCTAAAAAACCCAGTCTAAGCTGCCTGGGTGGCAGCTCAGATAGGCGATTCTGTTTATTGAGAGGGATCGCTTGCGGGTTCCTTACCAGCCCTCGTGACCAATTGGATGTACAACGTCGCGTCCATGTCATCGGTTAGCGCCGAAACGTGGTTATCCGCCCAGGCGTGCATCACGACACCGCCGGCGTGGTCGCTGCTTGGCCCCCATGACCAGTTATTGAATTTGCCCTGCAAGAGGCCGGTTCCGGTCTGGGTGAATAGCATTTGCGGGTTCGATTTGGGACCGTAGTTCAAAGCGGTCTGGCCGCCGCCCGCCGGGAATCCCCAATAGTAAGTGGTCAAAGTGCCACTGGCGCTTTGCACCAGCGTGCGGACCGGCTGGATCGGTGTCAGACCGCTGGCATTACTGGCGTTAGTCAGACTCGCCGAAGTGCCCATCGCGATGGCCACGACCCAGGCGCAAGTGCCATCATACCACGATGAATACTGCTGTTCCTTGGATTCAGCGACCAGGATCGTCTTGGAAGTGCCGTCGAGAATCTGGCGAATTGCGATCCCCTGACTCGCGGCGTTTATCGGCGGAATAATAATTCCGTTGGGATATTCCGCGCTCATCATGTTGACCGCGGTAATGTTAATCGGATTCTGCACGCAACCAAAATGCGTGGCAGTCATCGCCTTGTAGTTCGTGATCGTAACCTGCCACGGAGTCGCAGGTCCACCGTTTAGTGGGGGCGCATCGACTTGATTCACGCTGCTGAATGGAGAGTAGTAGGCCGTCGCGGTCGAAGCTGAATCGCCCGAAAAGCTAGGGCATTTAACTTCGTCCAAGTCGAGCGTGGACGGATGGCGCCACCACGGGGCCGCTACGGGACCTCCGAAGTTGAACCGCACTCCGGAGCCTTTCTTGGTACCCACCGCGGGACCGCCACCCTGCATGAGAAATGCCGGATAGGTAAACTTCGACGACGCGTTACTCAGGTTGATATAAGCCGGGCCCTCTTCAATGAATGGCAGCAGGCGAACCATCCAGCTATAGCCCGACTGAGGCGAGGCGGCGGACCCGGTAATCGTGCCGGGCACCGTGTTCCAGATGTTGGGAACAAACGTCTGCGGAATGTTGAGGCCAGGGTTGCCCGCGAACGGCGTCCCCCATGTCAACAGGGGAAACCTCTTGTTCGCGCTCTCGAAGTTTTGAAACGCGGTGGCGATTTGCTTCAGCTTGTTCTGGCAGGAGTTTCGCCGAGCCGCTTCGCGTGCGGCCTGAATGGCCGGCAACAAGAGCGCTACCAACACGCCGATGATGGCAATTACCACCAGCAACTCGACGAGGGTAAAACCTCGTGCCTTTGACGATCTGGTGACCATCTGTCACCTCCCTGGGGAAAAGTAAGAATGAAAAAATAATACGACGCCTCTTCAACGGGGACTTGCTGTAACGACAAGCCCCAGCAACAGATGGAGTTCAATTTAATGCCTCGGCCGAGGGCTGTCAAACAGGATCGCCCAGTAATTCTTGAATTTTGCGCGCCAGCGACCGCTGTTAACCGCCGCGCGCCACCGCAATGCTGCCCGCCCAAGCCGGAGCCCGAGGGCCCCGTGCAGCGGGGATGGTCGCTCTTCGCAGGAGTCCCTATAGGGCTTTGCCTAATAACTAGCCGGTAATGGCGACTTTTTGGGCAACCGGCTTTTCTGCCCAAAAAACCGGGTCGACGCCGAACTCGTGCATCGACTGAATCAAGCAACAAATATTGTGGGCGACGAACTTCGCCAGCACTTCGTTTTTCATGGCAATGTTGGTCTTGGATCGAAGGCCATCCCGGAACTTTGCCTTGACCATCGAGAACGTCGATTCGACGTTCGACCGCAGGTGGTAGCGAGCATCGAATTCGTCCCGATGCAACTGGAAGTAGTGGAACATCTTGGCCCACAATCCACCCAGCCGGGGAGTGGCGTGTCGCTTGAACGGAATCAAGGGCGACGCGCCACCATCCGTAATCAGTTCCAGGTTGTCGCGCGAAGAATATGCAAGGTCGGCCGATACTTCTTTGACCTCGAACCCCTTCCGAGTCGTGTTAAGCAAGGGCTTGAGCTGCGGGCAATCGTTTGTGTTTTGCTCGAAAATCTCAACTGCGGTAATGACATTGGTTTTGACCCCGACCATGACGTGCGCCTTAACCCAAGCCCGCGTGATTTGGACATCTCCATATTTCTTGTCGTACCAGCGATCAAAGCGGCAGCCCGAGAAGCCTGACGAATCGCAGGCAAAGCTGGCCTCTAGGGCCTTGAGCGGCTGAGCGGTTTGAACCACCAGCGCCTTGAGCACGTCAAAGGTGCCCTCGGACTCGAATACATTGAAAATTGAGTTATAGCAAGGCACGCGACCAATATGGCCTTTGCTGTGCGAATCGCGCATGTCCGACATAAACCGGCGACCAGAGACGGTCGAGTAAACCTTAAACACGGCCGAAAAGATGGCATCGGACAGTTCAATTCGCGGACGGCCGCGTTTGCTGGCCGTGGGAACCGCTTGGATTCCGTTGCACAATTCTCGCAAGAGCACCTGAAACGTGTCTTTCTCGTTCACCTGCGCCGTGTTGTAGGCGCGCCAGTCCTGCGAATAGGTCTTGCGCTTGACCGTTTGGCTGATGGTCACTGTTTCCGTGACCGTTGCACCGTCGCTTGCGAACGCGAATTCCCTTTGAATCACAAATTCAACCGCAAAAATATGCTTGCACTTAAACCCGGCTTCATGGTCCGGGCAACTGCAATGCGGATTCTCCTTATCGGGACAGACCGTGTACTTGCGTTTGCCAGATTGTGAAGGGCAAATCCAAACCTTGCCCTTTTGAGTGATCTTGAAGATTGCCGCGATTTCTAGTCCACGTTGTTGTCTGGCGTCCATTTCTTGCTCCCCTATATCTGGCGTGTGTTCTTTCACTACCAGTATTGTACGTACAATTGTACGGACGTCAATAGGCTTGCAAAAAGATTTTCTGTCCGTACAATGGCCCGTATGAGCAATCCCAAGGGCAGACCCCCGAAAACCCCCGACAAAGTGCTCGGCCAACGGCTTGAACTGCGGCTTACGGTCGCAGAGCGGAAAGCCTACGAACAAGCGGCCAAGAAAGCGGGCCTGAGCGTTTCGGAGTGGATCAGGGCTTTCCTGTCCAAGGCCACTGGGCGCAACGCCAGGAGCGGCTAAATCGACTAGGGGGAAGTGTCCTAGGACTGTGGTGGTCGGTGGCTTGGGCTGGGCGGCCTCATTTCTTTCGCGGCGGCTGTTTGAGACGCTCCGTCGATTCTTTTTGTTGCCGCAGATTCTCTTGAAACTGTTCGGCCGACTTTTCGGCTGCGGCTTTCTGGCTCTCTTGGAATTCTTCAAAGCGATGTTGAGCCCGGATCGTCGTGACCTCAGAAATCACAAGCCCCGCCAAAACCAGCGCCAGAAACATTCCAACGAAGTTTAAGAATGCCGCCAATGCGATCCAGCCTGCAATCCTGCCATCGGTGATTCTTGGGTCGTTGTCGATCATGTCGGACCGCCCGACACGGACTTCGATCCGTTGCTCGCGCGCCTCCTGTTCGGTCAGGCCGACGCTAGCGACCTCCGGCGAGGTGAAGATGCAGCGCGGCATCGCGAGGTAATTGACGGCAATCAGCTCCGCCGCAAACATATTGTTGCAGGCGACCCGCCCCTGGTAAGAA
>JBGQKM010000208.1:0-10972 GCA_041499515.1 Planctomycetia bacterium
ACCCAATTTGCGATTGAGAATCGTGGTGGACTTTTGTCGCAGATTGGGGATTTCGATCAAGTCGGCCAGGATGTAATAGCCGTCGTAGCGCAGCAACGGATTGGCATTGAACATGACGGTGCTGACCGAGCACACGAACATCGTGCTTAAACATAACTGGTGCAGCATGCCCGGCTCGCTGAACCACCACAAAAACGTGCAGATCGAAGCGATCACGATCTCGATGTACATGCCGGCGGCGCCGATCCAGGCGCGATGCCACTTGTTGGGCAACATCCAGGAATCGGACACGTTGCAATACAAACACGGCGTAAGCACCAGGAACATCACGCCCATTTCGTGGCATTCGCCCCCGAAATGCTTGCACGTCAGACCGTGCCCGAACTCGTGAATGACCTTCGTGATCCCCAGCGTTACGCCCAGGTAGATCCAATTCCTGGCTTCGAAGAACTGATGGAACGTGGGCAATTTGGTGTGGAAAGTGTCGAACTGCACCATCACCAGCATTAAGGCGGACAGCACCAAGATCGCGCATACGATTCGGGCAGGCAGACTGTAGAACCAGCGTACTTTGGGATAGAGCGCATTGAGAATCCGGTCCGGATCGATGCCTTTAAAGCGCAGCGCCAGAATGTTGCTGGCCGCGGCCCAAAACTCTTTCCACTTCTTCTCGGTCCCACGCTTCTTAAGCTGCTCGCCTTGACCGGAGACGTTGGCGATCACCAGGCCGTTGCGGTGGAGCATGCCCACGAAATGCCCCAACTCTTCCACGGTGATTTTTTGCGGCGGAAAGAGACGTTCGAACTCGATCTTGATCTCATCGAGGCTCGTCTGGCCGTCGAGCATCTTCAAAATCGCGAACTCTTCTTCCTGGAACCGGAAGTAGTGCAGGCCGACCGGCTCCTTCAGCACCCAATAGATCTGTCCCTGGTAGCGCTGCTGCAAGGCCGTCAAGTCGGGTCGCATCCGCATCGGGAGCGCCCGCGCGGAACTGGAAACCAAACTGTCGGCTAAAGTGACCATCGAAACGGCTCGAATCGCCAGGGCTGCCGCAACGCGTTCGCGCCGCGGGCAGAGGGTCAGTTTTTGCGGGGACCTTTGTCGCGCGCTTTGCCGGGGGCCGCTTCGCGCGCCGAGGGCGCAACCGGCTGACTGACGTGAATCGTCATCGTGGCTACCAACCCTGCGTGCACCAATGGTCGCCCATTGGGATCCAAAGGAGTATCGATTTCGGCAATGATCGGCAACTGTCCGAGCACCACCACCGGACTGGCGTAGACAACTTTGCCCGACACCTTGGCCGTCTGGCCGCGCGGCTGTTTCACTTCGACGGTCACGTTACGCCCGTCAATCTCGGCGGGCCCCCATTCCGTGGCCCTGAGGGTGCCGCTGGCCCGCAGTCGATCGACGCGCACGATTTGCACGATCGGATCGCCGGGCGAGACCCACTCGCCGACGTGTTTCGAGACTTTGACCACCACGCCGTCAAACGGCGCGCGAATGACGCGATGATTCGCGGAGACTCTCGCGGCCTCGACCTCGGCTTTTTTTGCGCGGGCTTTCAATTGATCGGAGACGTTGGTTTCTTTTGCTTTGGCGACGCCGGCCTCGGCTTTTTCCCATTCGAGCTCGGCACGTAACTCGTCAATTTTCGAGATGGCCCCCGCAACTCCCTTGTTGACCAGCCTGATTTTATCGTACGCGGTTTTCTGCACCGCCGCCGATGCTCTCGCGAAGTCAATCTCGACCTGACTGTCGGCCTCCTGCTGCGCGACTTCGTACTCAAGTTGCTTGACCACCAATTGGGCCTGGGATTCACGGTCGTCGACCCGGGCCACTTCCATGTCCTTGGTAACTTTCATGCCCTCTTTGGCGATCATCATCACCAACACGCCGGGGTCCGCGCCCGGGACTTCCTGGTCCTCGATCGAGGCCAGCGTGCATTCGGCGACCGGATCGTCCGCGGACTCGGCGCTCGCTGTTGGCGGGGCCGCCCACGCTAAAGTCAGGGCCATCACGAGCGAGTTCACTATCATGGTAGACCTCCGCTTTCAACGGATCGGCGGGCGCGGCGCCACGGACCGTCGGATCCTAAAAAACTCTGAACAGAATCTTGGCCTGCACGAATGAGACCAGATCGTGGAACCAGGCGTAGCCGATCGATCGGCGGCCGCAGTGGACTTTGGCCGTCACCGTGGCGCCCGGGCGGCGGTCGGGGACGTCGTTTTTGTCGATGGCCACGCGCACCAGCACGGTGTTGCCCTCTTCGCCGCGGACTTCGGCGCTGCGATGAACTTCCTTGACGCTGCCTATGTGCGTGACGCCGGGATTGGTGGCGGTGATGTATTTGACCGGCAGATCCTGACCCAACGCGGCCTGGGCGTCATTGATGAAGCCCATCCGATCTTCCGGCATCTGGACTTCCAATTCCCAATCGCCCTGCGGCTCGACGATCGTCATCAGTCGATTGCCCTGCTGCACCGGACGGTTGATCAACTCAGTGTACACCTTCCAAGTGGTCACCTGGCCGTCGACCGGGCTGGTTACGACAAGCTGCGCCTTCTTGTATTCGAGCAGTTGCAATTGCAGTTGGTAGGCCTTGAATTCTTCATAGAGCTTTCTTTGGTCGCCCACCAAGCGGACCGTGTCGGTTTTGTTCAGCCCAGATTCGCTCAAGCGATTGGCGGTGGACAATAGCTGTTGCTCGCTTTGTTGCAATTGCCCCCTGGTGACTGCGATCTTGGCGTCGTTATCCACGTTTTGCATCCGTGCCAACACCTGGCCTTTCTTGACCATGTCGCCGTGATTCACGAGCACTTCCGTCACGATGCCGTCCAGGTTGGCGAAAACCTCGCGTTTCGACGCGGTCTGCAATATGCCCTTGCCGGTTAATTCGAAGTCGGCCGGCCAGAGGCACAAAATCAGCAATACCACGACCGTGGTCACCGAAGCGGCGATGGTCCAGGGCAATTGCCGGGCCTCGACCACCCAGGTCGATTTTCCCAGCGCACGCCAAACCGGCATCAGGAACAGTTCGTTGTGTTCCATCGCGTTGGCCAGCGCGATCGAACTGTGGTCGCTGACCACTTCGATCCGTTGCGACAGGCCCTCGCGCGGGCGGCTGTCTTCGATCTGTTCGATAATCAGCGCGCCGAGCACCTTGGGTTGTTCCAGCGGGTTGGTCACGTCGTGCGGCGCTTTGAGCGGCACGACGGCCACGGCCTTGGAGTGGCATTCGTCGACGTATTCTTGCACGGCTTCTTCGACTTGGGGCGCCATCATCGACGTGTCGCCGGTGTACCACACGGTTTCGCCGGTCGCGACCACCGCCTTGGCCAGCCGACGCAACAGTGCGACGGTATTGGACCGCTTGTCGAACGTGTCTTGCCCGCTGACCGCCTCGATGACGCACTTGCGGCCTTTGCACAGCGCCACGCTGACGCGATCGCATTCGATCAGCCGGCGGCCTTCGTTGGCGATGGTATAGGCCGTGGCGCGTTGGTCCAGGCCTTTGTGTACCAAACGCGTGAAACTCTCGAGTTGAGCCCACAGCGCCTGCCGATCGGTGAAGTGCTGCAGCTTGCGCGATTTTAGATATTCGCTGGCCAACTCGCACATCTGCAGCAAGAACCGCAGATAGCCGCGCTGCACCGTGACGTTGCTTCCCGGGCGTTGAAAAATTTCCAAGACGCCGGCCGTTTCCTGGGCCGTCTTCAGCGGGCCTAATACCAGCAAGAAGTCGGTGGGGTTGGCGCCTTCCTCGGCATTGCCGGCTCCCGAGTGGGGAGCCATCAGCATGCCCTCTCCGCTGGTGATCACTTTGCGCAACAAGCGTCCGTGGCTGACCTGATTCTCTTCGCTCTCGGCAAGGCGCGTTTCGCGCAGGTTGATTTGATATTCGAGCGTCAGTTGGCCCGACTCGGTTACGGTCCAGATCGCGCCGCCGACGGCCGCCAGCGCCGAGACGATGCGATTGAGCACCGCATCGTAAAACTCCTGCGGTCCAACCTCGGACTTGGCAATCTGGGAAATCTCGCGCACCAGATTGCGGATTTGCTGTTTTGTCTGTTCGACAAGTTCCGGGTCGACCGACTGTTCAGTGCTCATGCAAATTACCAGCGACTCATGACGTAACAAGCCAGGCTAACATTGGGCCGACGACATCAGCGCACCAACGCCCATGATTGGTATCGGATCAGGAGGCGCTGAACCTATCCCTCAAGCGTAGCTTGTTTTAAAGCGCAAAGTACAAACCATACCCCCCAGCCGAATGACTGGTAAAGGCGTCACATCTAAACCCAATAGATTATAGACGACCAACGGCCGAGCGAGCATCTTTGAGAACCCAAACGCTCCCGCGTCCGCAACCTGGCAGGCGATTCGAGCCGTCGGGGTCTTGCGCCTCGTGTGCGAACCGTTCCGTGCGGGTCTGCGTTGGGCTGGCATCCAACCCCAGTACGTTTGGCAATTTCTATTCGCCAAAGCGGACAGGGGCTATTCCCTAATCTAATAGTTGAACAGGAAGACCAGCGGCCTTCAAGCGGTTGCTTCGATTTCAGACAGAATTCTGCCGACCGACGCTGTCACCGGACTCGGGTCATCCCCTGGGGGTGGGTTTGCGGCATGTCTTGTCCGGCCCACATTGCCTGATCCGCAATCCGTCCCGGGCGGCACAACCGCCGCGGTGCGAAGGCGTGAAGGGCACATGCCGCAGGCAACAGGAACTCGGTAACGGGTCCGCTCTTGGATGGCGATGGCGGTGTCGTTCGCGTGGCACCGCCAGACGGTCGAAGCTACACTGAGCCGGACTCGTTGGGCCGGATTCTGGAACAGGCAGGCCGCCGATGCGCATTTTGTTGATGCACCACTTTCCGCTTGGGCAGTCGCAGGCTGGCCCCCTGGTGCGGAATTGGTCGTTGTCGCTTGAATCCGCGGGGCATGAAACTCGTTTGCTGATCGTCGACAGCCAGAACCGGGATGACCAAACGCTCGCTATCGAGCGCGTCGTGTGCAACGCGGGTGATGCGACTGCCGACCTGGCGTTTGAGGTTCCGCAGTTTTCCCCGTCGCAAGACCTGGCGTTTCATGCGCTCTCCGACAGTCAATTGGCCGCGTATCGAGATCAACTGCGGTGCCATCTCGATGCGCAGATCGACCGATTCGATCCCCACGTTATTCACGCACAGCACATTTGGGTCCAGGGGCAATTGGCGCTTGAAACCGGCGTACCCTATGTTCTGAACGCGTGGGGCCCGGAGTTAATCGAGTACGAGACCGACGCGCGCTATCGAACGCTGGCGGATCAAGCGGCCGAGAATGCCAGCCGGATTCTGGTGCCCGACGAACGGCTGTTGCGGCGCGTGCGCGAAATGTTCGCGGCGGCGGCCGATTGCACGCTGCTGATGCCGCCTGAATTGAATCCACCGGGCGGCGTCTCGCCGCCGGCGCAAGTCGCAGCCGGCAATTGGTTGGCGGCCCTCTATCAAGGAGTGCTCGACGAGCGCTTCGGTCAGTGTCCGTGACACGCCGGCCAGGTTCATTTTTCCTCGGGTGCCAGTTGCGGAGCCGGCGTTCGTTCGCCCCAGAGAAAATACGCGATGGCGCCCAACGCGATCAGGCCCAGCCCAATCATGCGATCTATCGGCCGGGCCCAATACATGCTGGCCAACAGAAAGACGTAGAAGCCGAGAAACACGGCCGGCGTCAACGGGTATCCCCAGGTGCGATAAGGGCGCTCGGCGTCGGGCCGGCGGGCACGCAAAATGAACACCGCCACGACCGCTGAAAAATAAAAGATCGAGCCGCCAAACACCGTCCACTCGGTCAGAATGTCGAACAATTGCACGTTCGGATCCCAACTCAGGCCGCCCAGTAAAATCAAAGTGCTCGACCAGGTGCACATGCTAGCAATCGCCCAGGCCGGCGTGCGGGTTGTGGGATGGATGCGGCTGAAGCGGCTGAGAAACGGATGATCGCGAGCCACGGCGAACAGCACGCGCGGGCCGACAAGAATATTCGCGCTCAGCGCGCCGAACAGCGAAACCATCAGCATGGCTTGCATCAACTTGGCGCCAAAGCCGGGCAGCAGCCGCTCGCAAACGGCGATGGCCGGGCAGACTTCCGCAATGATGACGCTCGAAGGCAGCGTCAGGTGATAGGCGAGGTTGGCGCCCGTGTAGAGCAGAATCAGGATAATCACTCCGATGATCAGCGCCAGCGGCACGTTGCGACGTGCGTTGTGGACTTCCTCGGCCACCACGGTCACGTTGCCCCAGCCATCGTAGGCCCACATGATGGCGGCCAGCGCCGAGCCGATGCCGATCACCAGACCGTGGTCGACGCGACCTGGCCAGAGGGCTCCCAGCTCGAAGGGCTCGGAACGAATGGCGATGAAGGGCAGCAGGGCGAGAAAGGCGACAAAGCCCGCCTTGATCACCGTGGCCACGTTCTGAACCGCGCCGCCCCAGCGAGTTCCCAAAATGCTAATCAATCCCAGCGAGGCGATGGCGCCGACGGCGATCGACTTTTGGTGTCCGCGGACGTCCGGCCAACCAGAATCGGCCAATATTTTTTCCAGCGAGATCGCCATGTAGACGGCCAACGCGGCGATGGCGCCGCTGCGAATGACCCAGAACTCGGCCCATGCCCACAAAAACGACCACAGCCGGCCGTAAGTTTCGCGTAGAAAGACGTAGGTTCCGCCAGCGTGGGGAAACATGGCCGAGAGCTCGGCCATGGCCAGCGCGCCGCACAGGTTTACCAGGCCGCACAGGATCCACAGCGAGAGAATCAGCCCTACGAAGCCTTCGGTGTATTGGGCGACTTGCTGTGGCTTGAAGAAAATGCCCGAACCGATCACTTCGCCCACCACGATCGCCACGACCGAGAACAGCCCCAGTACTTTTTCCAACTGGTGGTGCTTTTGCGCCGGCGGATCGAACGGGGACGAGCTCTCGGCCATTCGAGAAAGCATAGCGGCGCGTCGGCGCCGGGGCCACCCATCGCCCCAACGGCGCGTTTTTTCGGTGTGTGGCCGCTTGGGCCGCGGCTATACTGGAACGCAACTTCTTCCGAGCCGGAGAATATCGCGACACTATGGAAAACCCTGACGATCTCTGCCCACGACCGCAACATTTGGGAAAACAGGCGACCGAGCCGCACAGAGCGCCGGTTTATTTGTCGAGCGTCTATGAATGCCGCGATCCCGAGCAGGCCGACGCCCTCTTGACAGGCCGCGATCATGGTTACGTCTATGCCCGCGACGGCCACCCCAACGCCGATCTGCTGGCAGAAAAATGTCGTCAATTGCACGGCACCGAGCGGGCCGCGATCACGAGCTCTGGCATGGCGGCGCTGGCTCTGGCCGTGTTGTCGCAACTCGAGCCAGGCGACCATATCGTGGTCAGCAACCAGCTCTATGGCCGCTCGCTTTCGCTGCTCTCTGGCGAAGCCGCCCGGTGGGGCATCGCCAGCACCGTAGTCGACACGTCAAATCTGGACGCCGTGCGCAAGGCCCTGGCGTCAAACACCAAATTGGTAGTTGTCGAGACGATCAGCAATCCGCTGGTGCGGGTCGCCGATCTGGCGGCGCTGGCTGCGTTGGCCCATCAGGGCGGGGCTGCGCTGTTGGCCGACAA
This sequence comes from Planctomycetia bacterium, assembly GCA_041499515.1. GTDB lineage: Bacteria > Planctomycetota > Planctomycetia > Pirellulales > PALSA-1355 > PALSA-1355. The sequence goes on from JBGQKM010000208.1 coordinate 7,638, forward strand.
CACGTTGGCGGGTCCCGCGATCTGCCGGCCGGCACAGTTTGGCGCCGACTGGGTGATCGAAAGCGTGACCAAGACGATGAACGGCCACAGCGACGTGATCTTGGGTCTGCTGTGCGGTCCGGCCGATCGCTGGCAACGCGTGCCGGTGGTGCTGTCGACGTGGGGACTCGCCAGCGCGCCGTTCGATTGCTGGTTGGCGCTGCGCGGGTTGGGGACGCTGGCCGTGAGAATCGAGCGGGCCAGCGCCAACGCCCTGGCGGTTGCCCAGTTCTTGGCCGGCGAAAAGAAGGTCGAAGTCGTTTATTATCCGGGCTTGCCCGAGCATCCTGACCACGCGCTGGCGCGGCGCCAGTTTGGCGATCGTTTTGGTTCGATCGTGACCTTCACGCTCCGCGGCGGAACCGAGGCGGCTCGGGCGTTTATCGCCGCGGCGCGGCAGATTCCGTTTTGTCCGTCGCTGGGCGAGCTGAGCACGACTCTGAGCCATCCCGAATCAACCAGCCATCGGGCCCTCACGCCACAGGCCCGCGCGGCGCTGGGGATCACCGGGGGCACCCTTCGCTTGTCGGTGGGTATCGAATCGAGCGGGGCAGTTGTTGAAGCCACCCGCCAGGGGCTCTCCGGCGTAAGCTAGACTTGGACTCCCAGGGATCCGGGAAATGGCAGTCGCAGGGTCTGCTCTGGGTCGCAGGGTCTGCTCTGGGTCGCAGGGTCTGCTCTGGACGGAACAGTAGTAAAAGTTATGATGATACCGTGTCGTAGTTATATCGTGGGGTTTCTGTTTCCAATAACCCGTTGGGGAGTCGCGTATGACGCAAAAGCCAAAAGAAGAGGCACTTGAAGTTGAAGGCGTGGTGACGCAAGCACTGGCCAACACGCGGTTTCGCGTGCAACTCGACGGTGGACACTCGGTCATCGCCCACGTAGCCGGGAAAATGCGGAAGCATTTTATCAGGATCGTGCCGGGCGATCGGGTGCGCGTCGAGCTTTCCCCCTATGATCTGACCAAGGGCCGCATCACGTTCCGCGAGCGCTAGTGGTCGGCGCGACGCATGGGGGCCGTTTTTTCTCTGGACCCCGTTTTCTGGGCGGTTCTTCTGGGTTCGCACGCTGAATTCGCGCGCGAGTCGTCTTTGTTATCGTGGTTGTGCGCGGGCAAGTTTTTGGGCCGTTCTGGCTTGCTATCCCGGCGCCCTTGCTAGGCGCGCGGCGTGCCATAACCTACGATTAAGCTCCGCGAGGCAGGCGGTTTGAGCCGGCTTCGCAATATGAGTGGCTTGGTTCGGAACTGGCCGACCATCGAGTTCCTTAAAACCCAGCGGCTGTTCGCAGGGTATAAGGCGCAGGAGTCGCGTCGTGCGGCTCTGGCCTTGTTCTGCGTGTTTTGAAGCCTCCTTCGAGAGTTTCCAGGAGAAAACGAACGTGAAAAGAATATTCCTACCCTTGCTGGCTGTAGCCTTGCTCGCCGGATCGGCGCTGCGGTGTGCTGCGAAGGATGAAGCTCCCGTCCAGGACACCGGCGTGAAACCGGTCGCCGTGCTGGCGATTGCCAGCTATGACCGCTTGATGGCCGACGTTGCGTTTCTTGGCGATCTTGCCGGCAACCCCGACCTCGACAAGAACTTGGAGGGCATGATTCAACTGTTCACTCAAGGGCAGGGCCTCAACGGCCTGGACAAGAAACGGCCCTTGGGCGTCACGCTCACGACCGATGGCTTGCAGTTTCAGCCGATGCTGATTCTGCCGGTCAATAATCTCAAAACGTTGCTCGAGGCCTTGGCCGGAATCATCGGCGAAGCCCAGGATGCCGGCAACGACATCTTCGAGCTGAACGTCTTCAACCAAAAGCTCTTCGTCAAGGAGAATAACGGCTGGGCCTTTCTGGCCCAATCGACCGACGCGCTGACCGACCTTCCCAAGGACGCGACCAAACTTTTGGGCGGGTTGGATAAGTCGTACGACGTTGCCGCACGACTCTACGTGCAGAACGTGCCCGACCTGTTCCGCACGATGCTGATTGATCAGTTGCGAATGGGCGTCGAAGCGGGCCTTGCGCGCGGCGAGGACGAGAACGACGAAGCGTACGCTACCCGCAAGAAAATGGTCGAAAAGCAAATCGAAGCGTTGACCAAAGCGATCAACGACATCGATCAACTTACGCTGGGGCTGGCCTTCGATCTGAAGGCCAAGAGTGCCCACGTCGATTTGTCTTTCTCGGCCGTGTCCGGCACGGATTCGGCCAAGCAGTTGTCGCAAGTACAGAACACCTCCTCGAATTTCGCCGGATTTCTGGTACCCGAGGCGGCTGCTTCGCTCAACTTGACGGCCAAGCTGGCCAAGGGCGACGCCGAACAGTTCGTGACCGGTCTGCAGACGATCCGCTCGCATGCGCTGGCGCACGTCGAGACCGAAAGTAAACTGTCCGATGACGCCTCGAAGCAGTTGGCCAAAGAGATCGTCGGCCAGATCTTCGACGCGGTGCAAGCGACGTTCGAAGACGGCAAGATCGACGCCGGGGCCACGCTGAACTTGAGCGACAAGTCGATGGCCTTGGCGGGCGGAGTGTACATCGCCGACCCGAAGTCGCTGGAAGAGGCGCTCAAGAAATTCGCCAAGCTGATGGAAAAGGAGCCGGATTTTCCCGGCATCAAGTTCGATGCCGCCACGCATGACGGCGTCCGCTTCCACACGATGGTCATCCCGGTGCCCGAGGGTGAAAACGTCTCGAAGGTGTTGGGAGACAAACTCGACGTGGCGGTGGGCATCGGCCCGAAGAGCGTCTATTTTGCCGCGGGTACCGACAGCCTACAACTTTGCAAGAGCCTGATCGACAAGTCGAAGGCGACAGCCAGCCAGCAGCTTCCACCCTTCCAGTTGAACGTCTCGCTAGCGCCGATTTTTCAATTCGCCTCGGCGATGCAGGATGAGTCGGTCGTGGCCAGCATGGCCGAAGAGTTGGCCAAGTCGCAGGGCAAAGACCACGTGCGACTGGTCGTGATGCCCAAGTCCAGTACCCTGACCATTCGCCTGGAGGCCGAGGAAGGGGTGCTTCGCCTGTTGGGCGCTGCGTTCAAGAATGCCCAGGCCAGCGGGGCTTTGCCGGGCATTGGCCCCTAGAGGCCCTCGCGCCGCGCCGGATGCGGCTAAAACCGTGGAATTCGCCAGCGGCGCCGATCTCTCCAGATCGGCGCCGCTTTTTGTTTGCTAGGCATGTTTTGAGTCTCGGAGATGAGAGTTCTCTGCGGGCCGTGATGACCGGAACCGCGAGGCTAGGTCAGGGTGTCCGTCGCGAGGCGGAATCTGAAGGGAACCGATGCCAAAACTCGGACTCGACG
>JBGQKM010000209.1:0-10944 GCA_041499515.1 Planctomycetia bacterium
ACTCAGGCGGCAACGCGGCCAGTTGCTCGGGATTGATCGGCAATTGCGACATGCCCAAGGTGTCGCCAATTTCCGCCGCTGCGCGAAGACCAGTTTTTCACCCCGGGGTGTGAACGGTTACATGCGCGGGCTATGCGCGGGCACCTGGAGTGGCTGGCCCAAATCTCGGCGGAGGACGCACGTCGAGTGCGTGGCCAATTGAGCGAGGAAGCGGAGGCGAGGGCCCAGCGTAAGCAGTTGGAATGGCTGGCTGCGATCTCTCCAGAGCATGAACGCAAACTCCGTAGTCTGCTGCAGGCTGAAGCGAGCGAAACGCACGAGCGCCTGAAGTGGCTTTCCGAAGACGCAGCGGTGCATGAAGCCCAGTGGGATCCGGCCAAACATCCACGGCTCGCAGGACCCCCAAACCCTGGCTGGTGGGCGACAACAGGCGGGTCGGGCGGCGGCAGCAGCAGCACGCTAGATCCTGGCGACGTTGAGGGCGAGCCGCAGGTGGTGGACAAGCACAACGCGCCGCCCGGGATGCTCGAACTGGCCAACGCCTGGTGGAAGACGAATAACCTGCTACTGCGAGCTCGCCGCGATATCACGCAATTGCCGAAACTCATCGCCGATGAAGAGGCACAACTTCGCAAGGGCGGTCTCTACGCGCTTGTCCACCTGCGGAACCTGACCAAGGCCAAAGAGGAGTTGGAGACGGCTAAGGAGCTTGTGCGCCAGCTCCCGGGCCAATTGCGTGCCCTGGAACAGCAATACCACGATTCAGGGTTTGATAAGGTTGTCTATTCGACGTGGACACCCGGCGAGACATTGATCAGCGGGCGCGGCATCGAACAGGTCGGAAGCGCCCTCGACGCGGGCGGCTCGCCGGCCGGGCTAACGCCGACGGGAATCGAGTTTGACATTGCCTTGGCGGCTCCGGCCGTACTCCAACTCGGGAAGGTCGCGCTAAAAAAAAGCGTTGGGCAAGTTTCCAAGCCGTGCGGCGGAGCTAACTGGACAACACCACCACGCGATTTCACAGCCAATTTACAATGCTCTGGAAGACTCTCCAGGACTAGGTGGCCAATATCGACTAAGAGACCCAAGACTCGCTACCCGAGCCAAGGATTTAGCCTCGCACAAAGGCTACCAACAATGGCATCGGAGTCTTGACCAGGAAGTCCGGCAATGGGTGAAGGACAACCCAAAGGCAACTCCCGCCCAGTTTGAAAAGTGGCTCAAGCGAAGATACAACAAACGGGACCTCCGTGATCGTTTTCCCAAGGGATTTGGAGGTGGTAAGTGAAATTTTACGTACTCAGCAGCCCGCGCGACACCGACGGAGCAGCCGTTACGGATTTTTCCAAGAGCGGGTCCGTGAATCGCGGCGAAGCGCCAACGTGCCCGATTTGCGGAGGGTTCACTGGAATGTTGCCGTGGCTGCCCCCCTACCGCGCGGAACTGGAAGTATGGGGTAAAGATTTCGGCGACATCGCCTTTGGGCCGGGCAACGAACTACTGGTCGCCCAGCGCGTGGCAGATGCTTTCAAGAGCGAAGGGCTTGTTGGCTTTTCGGGTTTCAACGAAGTCGACATCGTGAAAGTTATTCGGCGCGGGGGATCAAAAATCACATCGCATCCACCGCGCTACTATTGCGTCGCGATCGCCCGCACCAGAGCCGCCATCGACGTAGAAGCGTCAAAACTGGTTCATGAGGAACCCTTTACGTGCCCAGAGTGCCGCATTGGACTTGTGAAAAGGACCACGCGAATCGTCTTGGAGGAAGGCACGTGGTCTGGGGAGGATGCCTTCTACGCACGCGGCTTACCGGGAACAATCTTGGCTAGCGAGCGGTTCAAGGCATTCTTCGACCGATACTCCGTCAACAACGGGACGCTGATCGATGCCGCTGGCTACTCTTTTGATTTTTATCCATGGGAGAAAAACGCTGGCAACCTTGAGGCGTGATCGAATTTGCCTGAGCGAAGCGCGAACTCGCGCGCTCGCAATGAATTGAGACGGAAGCTCTCGTTCGTGGTGGATTGAAATCTGACGTGGCTCGCGCTACCGTGAAACAAGCGATCGATGCGTTGAAACGCTCTGGCACGTCTGGTCCAACAAGAATTCCATGGGGTAAATGACCAATGATTCATGAAATAGAACAGTTTGCCAAAATGCTTGTTGAACACGTCAGAGATGCTTCCATTCAAAGCAATGACAGGGCACTGCTGCCGACCGCGCTGTATCCAGTCGCGAAGCGTTGGGTAAAGGCAGCGAGCGAGGAAGCACCCGTCGATTTCGCACGTGTCGTGATACCCGACATCGTAGACGATACGATATTCTACTTGCTTCAGGCCATCGATGAGGGCCTTCTCAGACTCGCATTCACGGCATCAAATGGAAAAGTCGTTGATCTTACTGCGCAGAGACATAGTGAACTTTCTGGCTGGTACGCGGGAACTGGCGGCTGGCGCGCGATGTACTCGAAAGAGCGATTCGTCGATGATCTTTCTGATTTGGCCGGGGGAGAGGTGGCAGGCGCCGGCTTTTGACCAAGAATAAGTAGCGAAGGATAAGAGGTCAGAAAGCGATTGGACTCGCCGAAACCTTTGCGCGGCACGACAGCAAGCTCCGTAGCCTGCGGAGCGCGAAAGCGGAGTCGCGTGCCGCGATCTCAAACGTGCATGAAGCCCAATGGGATCCAGCCGAGCATCCCAAGGGCACCTACCCGCAGAACCGCGGCTGGTGGTCGCCGACGACCGGGTCGGGCAATGCGGAGCGCCCACCGTCGTTTCTGGATCCGTTGGTCCGACGCAACGCGATATTGGCCGGCCTGACCAGCGTGGTGACGCCAAGCACGATCCGCTCAAGCCGCCTTGCAGTCCCCAGCCCGACTTCCCCGGACAAGCCCAAGCCCGCTACAGCAGGCTTTCCAGCAGCAGCCGCATTTTGCGCAATTCGGCTGCGTGGTCGACGCCTTCCATTTCGGCGATGTGCACGACCAGCGCGCGGTTGTAATGGAACTTGGCCAATTGCGTGATCAGCCGGCCGTATTCCACCTGGCCCTGGCCCACGCGGACTTGCAGCTTGTCCTTGCTGGTATCGCGCAGATGGACGTTGTAGACGTGCTTCATCACCTGGTCGTAGCTGCCGCCGGCATGAGGGCCGTAGATATAGTGGCTGGGGTCCAGAGTGATGCCCAGCCCCTTGACGTTATCGCATAGCACCACCGCCGTGTCGGGGTCTTGGGTGATGCGGCCCGTTTCTGTTTTGACGCCCACCAGCACGCCGTCGCGCGAGGCGATCGAGACGAGTTGTTGCAGGCGTTCGATTTCGGCGTTGAACGGCGTGCCGAGCTCGGCGGCCGGCACGGTGAGTGCCACGACTTTGGTGGCCTTGGCCAGCCGGCAACAAGCGGCGAATTGCTCGTAGTAGAGATCGCCGCCGGCCGCGATATCGACGCTGTATCCCGAGATGGTCAGACGGTACGTCTCGCGACAACTCGCAATCGTGCCGTCCAAGTCGGCCAGCACGGCCGACGGCTTGAGCTGGCCGCCGTGTTCGTGAATCGCGATTTCGACGCTGGTGTATTCCAGGTCGACCAGCCGTTGCAGGACTCCATCCAGCGATAAGTTGCGGAAACACTCGCTCGAAGCAGCGACAAACACTCGTAAACCCTCCAGGAGCCCCAACAGCCGCAGCCGACGCGATCGTCATGATTTGGTGGGCGTAGCTTACCCCTGGGAGGCTTGTTTTGGCAACACCATGCCGCGGCCCGCGCGATCGGCTCGCCCCGAGCAGCGGCCGCGGGGCATTGCTTTTTCCGCCTGCTTGGGCCATGAATATAGTGCTCACGGCGGAACTTTTTTCCACCCTCGCGGTGCGCGCGTGCGCCCGCGTTGCTATCAGGCCAATGCCGCCCCCTTCTCGAGGAAAATGCCATGGATGCCCAACCCACGCCCCCCAACGACCTGGCCCGCGCACAACTCGTGGCCGAACAGACTCAGCGCCCGATCCGCGTCGTTCTCGAACCACCCCGCACCAACTGGATCGTCAAGGGCTTCAAGTGGGCCGTCCTCCTCCTGCTCGTGCTGATCGCCGTCGGCGCGTTCCAGGGCTACGACGAGCGTGAAGGCGACCTGCAAGAACGATGGCACTCGTTGAGCAAGACGGCCACGGACAAGGTCGCCATCATCGCGCTGGAAGGCGCCATTTTGGGTGACGAAGGCGTCGTCAAAAAACAGATCGACCGCGTGCGCGACGACGAACACGTCAAAGCCATCGTGCTGCGGGTCGATTCGCCCGGCGGAACCGTCACCGGCAGCGACTATATTTATCATCACTTGAAAAAACTGGCCCAGGACAAGGAAATCCCGCTGGTGGTCAGCATGGGAAGCGTCGCCGCCAGCGGCGGCTATTACGTCGCCATGGCTGCCGGCGACACCGAAAACACGATCTACGCCGAACCCACCACCTGGACCGGATCGATCGGCGTGATCATTCCGCACTACGACCTGTCGGGCCTGCTGGAGAAGCTCAACGTCGAGGACGACTCGATCGCGAGCAATCCGTTGAAAATGATGGGCAGTCCCACGCGCAAATTTCCGGAAACGATCCGGGCCGAAGAGCAGCAGATTCTCAAGGGGCTGGTCGATTCGAGTTTCGCGGACTTCAAGGAAATCGTGCTGGCCAGCCGGCCCGCGCTGCGTGCCGACCAGGCCTTGCAAGACGTGGTGTTCACCGGGCGGATTTTCACGGCCAAACAAGCCCAGCAAAACCATCTGGTCGACCAGCTTGGGTTTATCGAGGACGCCATCGATCGGGCGATCGAACTGGCTCAACTCGACAAGGACGACGTGAGAGTCGTGAAATACCAGCGGCCGCTTGGACTGATGGAACGGATCTTCCTGGGCTCGCAAAGCCGCAAGCAGCCGATCGACCTGGCGGCGGTCCTGGAACTAGCTTCGCCCAAGGCGTACTACTTGTGCTCGTGGATGCCGGGAATAAGCACGAGCGCCGGCCAGCAATGAACGATTCAGCGACGGCGCGACACGACGCCCAACGATGAGCGCGCTGCTGGCACGCTGCTGCTGGCGCGGCGAGGCGAACGTTACAAGTTGGTAAGATTTATGAATACGCACGTACCGTGACGATTGTACGGCATAGGCGGTTTGCCCATCCGCTGCGGCCTTGTCGCTACCGCCGCCGCAGCCACTTGCAAGGAGGCAGTGCCATGACGCAGATCGGAAATATTGGTCCCGGCAATTCCCAGCTCTACCAATTCCTCACGGCTAGCACGGCCAGTCAGACCGACATCCCGAACGCCACGGCCTCCGATCCGTTGACAGCGGCGGATGCCGCATCGAGTTCCGTCACGACGCCGTTGAGCGATCTTCGCAGCCAGGTCGAGACTGCGGTCACCAACGCGGTCAACAATCTTGGACCGTCGAGCACACCGGGCGACTTGATCCAGGCGATTCAAAACGCGGTGCAGCAAACGCTCAAGGCCAACGGCATCGATCCGCAGCTATTTCCCGGAATCCAGGGCGTCCATCATCACCATCACGCCGGCGGCAGCCAGGCGGCGCAATCGGCCAGCGGCGGCGATTCCGACGGCGACAATGACACCAGCGGCGCCACCACTCAGCAGGATCCGCTGCTCGCGGCATTGCAAAGTGCGACCAGCGCATCACAAACCGCCGGCGGCGACCTTGGCAGCCAAAGCACGCAGCGGAACGATCCTTTGCTGGCCGCTCTGCAAGCCTCGGGAAGCAGCAACGGCAACGCCACGTCACTCTTCGCGCTACTGATCGGTGGCTCCAGCGGGCAATCCGCGACGTCGGATCCCCTTTCGTCGTCGCAAGTCGGCGGAAATGGCGGCCTCGACCTGGCCTCGTTGTTCACACAACTGCTGGGCAATGCCAATGCACAACCCGGCCAGGCGAACTCCTTGGCCTCTTCGCAAACCACCGCAAACGGCAGTCTCGATTTGACCTCGGTGTTTGCGCAATTGTTCGCGCATTTTCCCAACGGCTCAGGCGTCGATACGCTGGCTTAGTCGCTATCGCGCGACGCTTTGTCAGTCGGTTCGCGCCGCGAAGGCACGGGGCCTGGCCCGCGGCCGCTCTTGCCGCGGAAGTTGCCCCCCGGGCGATCCGGCGGTTGGCCATCGAGCCACAGTCCGCCGCGAAACGAGTCGCCGCGCCCACGCTCGAAATACATGTCGCGCAATTCCTCGAGCATTTCTTCGCGCGGCAGCTTCATCAGCCGGTCGCGCTGTGAAGGCGGCACTTCGTTTTGCAAAAACTGCACAAGCTCCTCCCCGACCAGCGGGCTTAGCTTGCGCGCCGCCTGCCACGATTCCACCCGGCGCATGGCCGTGCCGATCCACGTTCTGATGACTCGCCGCTGCGCCATGGGGGTCTCCGCCTTGGCCAACTCTTGTTTCGCCGGATCGGAGAGCTTGGCCGCCAGGCGATCGACGTCGGCCTGGTCGATCGATGCGAGTGCCCCGCCCCCGCCCTCGCGACGCGCTCGCCCATAGGCCCCCCAGAGCAACTCACGCCGCTGCCGCGACTCGTCCATCTTCTCGAATTTCTTGCGCTGCTCTGGCGACATGCTCGCAAGAAGATCGTCGCGACGCGCCCATACAAATGACTCGGTCCAACGCACGATCTCGCGCACGTCCTCGCGCGACAGCAGTTCCGCCCGGTGCATCCGCTCGCGGGCCGCCTGCTGCTGTTTTTGCAGACGTTGAATGGCCTCGACGCGCTGCTGCGGGGGCAAGTCGGCCAATTCCGCCCGCTGACTGGGCGTCAACGTCTTGAGCCACTCGTGATAGCGCTTCAAGACTTTCTGCAGTCGTTCGGCATTCTGATCGGCATCCAGCGCGGCCTGCAACGCGCGCAGCCGATCTTGTTCCTCGGCCGGCAGGGCGTTGAAACGCTCTTGCTTGCGCAGCAGCTCCTGTTGTTCGGCCGTTTGCAAGCCGGCAATCTGCGCCCGCCGCGCCTCCCGATCATCGCCGGCCAGCACCGATCCGGCGCAAGGCCCCAAGACGATCCAGGCTCCGCACAAAATCAACAGCGCGCCCGAGCGGCCCCCCACGTTTCGCTTCGCGCGAGAAAATCTCGAAGTGGCGCTAGCCGGCATGATCGGTCTCCCCGTCGGAGAACAAGTTCTCACTGTCCAGCAATCGCAAAAACTCGATGTTGTCGGCCTGGTAATAGAGTTCAAGATTCTGCAGTACGGGCAGGTCCTCGATCAGTTGTTGGTTGGGATTCGGCCATATCAAGTGCCCGATGCCAAAGCCGGCCACGACGGCCAAGACCAGGCCGAGCGCGCCCCACAGGCGTTGACGCCGACGGCGTCGCGGCCAACTGTCTTGCACGGCTTCGGCGTCATGCGAGGCGGCCACGGCGATCATCTCGATCGTGGTTTTTGCAAATCGTTCGTCGACCGCGGCCCGCGGCAGACGGTCCAGTAAATTCCAAGCCCGCTCCAGCCGCCGCAGCTCGGCATGATAAGCCGCGTCGCGCGCCAGCCGCTGTTCGACGCGGCGGACGCCTTCGGCGTCCAACTCACCGTCGAGATAGGCCGTCAGCTCGTCGTGCAGATCTTGTTGCGTGTTTTCGTGTTCTGTCATGGCCGTTCGTTGCAACAAATCCGGTCGTTGGCCGCTGGGAGCAGGGGAGCGTCCCGAGCGGTTTTGTAAAAGTTCCTCAGTTCGACGGCGGCCGCGAGCCGTCCTGCAAGTAGGGTTCCAGGATTTCCTTCAGGTTCACGCGGGCTCGTGACAGCAGCGACTTGACCGCCTGCGGCGACATCTCCATGGTCGCGGCGATGTCGGCATAGCTCATGCCCTCGAACTTATTGAGCAGCACCGCCAGACGTTGCCGTTCGCTCAGCCCGGCCAACGCGGCCCGCACCACGTCGCGCAGCTCGACCTTATCCAGTTGGCGAGTCGGCATCGCTCCGCTGGCGGCCAGCGCCATCCGGTCCAGCGCGTTGGTTCCGCCCGATTCATTGGGCCTAGCCGTGAGATTCACTTCCGGCCGTCGCGACAGCGAACGCAGGGCATTGGCCGCCACGTGGTTGGCGATGGTGTACAGCCAGGTCGAAAACTTGGCCCCCGCCACATACCGTTTGCGGGCCCGATAGACGCGCAAAAAGACCTCCTGGGCCAAATCTTCGGCCTGATCGCGCCGGCCCACCAGATGTTCCAGCACCGTGACCAGCCGGTTTTGATAGCGCAGCATCAACTCGTCGAAGGCCGCGGCGCTGTCGTCGCGCACCTCGAGCATCAACCGCACGTCCGGGTCTTGCAACTGGTACCGCTGGGCCGAGGATTCACTGACCGCCAATGCGCGTCCTCACACGTGCTCGTACAAGGCTGGGTTTCTCCATCTGGGACATGCTCATTAGTTTAACACAACGCTTGGCCTCGTCGTACGTGCCCACTCGTTTTCGAGCCCGCGGCACGGCTGAGTATTAAAAACCAGTCGCTGACAAAGGTTCCGGGGTTTCGGCGGCCGAGCGGTTCGACACGGATGGCCGGGCCCATTATTCTGCCCGATTTGCCATAGCATCCGGGGGATGCCCGCTGGGTTTCGACCGTACCGGCCGGGGAGTTTGGACCCCCGGCAGCGGCGACGCAACGCGACCGAGCGTGACAAAGTATTGCACCGCGAGCCGAGGCGACGATATCATGGGAGCCGTGAGGCATGTCGGTCGGTACCCTTCACTCTCGATTCGGGAAGCGAACCATGAGACACTTGTGCTGGCTGCTGTTGGTCATGCCGTTATGCGCCTCCCTGGCGGACTCCGCGCGGGGCAAGGACGCTACCTCGCCTCAAATTGGCAAGCAGGTGGAAGCGTTTGCGCTGCAAGATTTTCGCGGCCAGTCGCACGTGCTTTCCGAGCTGAAGGACTCGCAGTTGGTCGTGGTCGCGTTTCTCGGCGTCGAATGCCCGTTGAGCAAACTCTATGGTCCGCGCTTGGCCGAACTTGCCAAGGAATATGAGCCCAAAGGGGTGTCGTTCGTCGGCGTCGACGCGAATCGCCAGGATGCCATCAGCGCCATGGCCCAATATGCCAAGCTGCACAACATCCATTTTCCACTGCTGAAAGATCTCAACAACGCGCTGGCCGATCAAATGGGCGCGGCCCGCAATCCCCAGGTGTTCGTGCTCGATCGCCAGCGAGTCATCCGCTATGCCGGGCGCGTGGACGACCAGTACGGTTTCCAGACCGGCAGCGGCTATGCCAAGCCCAAGACGACCCGCCGCGATCTGGCCGCGGCGCTCGATGAACTGCTCGAAGGCAAAGCCGTAAGCCAGCCCACGACTGAAGCGATCGGATGTCTGATCGGCCGCGTGCGCAAAGTCGAGGCCGCCAGCGACGTGACCTACTCGAATCAAATTGCCCGCGTCTTCCAAAAACACTGCGTCGAATGTCACCGGCCGGGACAGATCGGCCCGTTCGCATTGCAAAACTATGAGGAAGCGGTCGGTTGGTCCGAGATGATCGAAGAGGTGGTGTCCGATGGGCGGATGCCTCCTTGGCACCCCGATCCAAAATACGGCCACTTTATCAACGACATGTCGCTCAGCGCCGAAGAGAAGGCGTTGATTTCGAAATGGGTGGCGGCCGGCGCTCCGGAAGGCGACCCGAAAGATCTGCCCGAGCCGAAAACGTACGCCGGCAGTTGGATGATGCCTGGCGGTCCAGATCAGGTGTTCTATATGACGCCCGAGCCGGTCGACGTTCCGGCCGAAGGGACCGTGGATTACCGGTATTACGTGGTCGACACCGGTTTCACCGAAGACAAATGGGTCCAGGTCGGCGAGTGCATGCCCGGCAACCGCAGCGTCGTGCATCACATGATCGTGTTCATGAAGCCGCCCGGTATGGGACTCTTCGGCGGTGCCGGCGGACGTCAAGCCAATGGCGGCCAAGGCGCGGCCGACGCGGATCGATCCACCGCCGCCAAGTCCGACAGCGACGAAAAACAGGCCGCGGCGGACCAAGGCGCGGCCGATCAGAATGCCACGGACCAGGGCAATGCCGATCGGGGCGCTCGACGCGGCCGGGGCCGCGGTGGACGGGGAGGCGGTCAGGCGTCGTTCGGGCAATTGTGCGGCTTCGCGCCGGGCACGCGCCCCTATGTTCTGCCGCCGGGCATGGCCAAGTTGATACCGGCCGGTTGGCAACTCGTGTTTCAAATGCACTACACGCCCAACGGCTCGCCGCAACAGGACCGCAGCGCCGTGGGCATCAAGTTCACGGATCCGGCCAGCGTCCAGTATCGCGTGGCCACGGCCAATGCGACCAACGCGGGCTTCGAGATTCCGGCCGGCGATCCGGCTTATCAGGTCGAGTCGACGCGCACCTATGGAAAAGACGTGCTGATGCTTTCGGTGTTTCCGCACATGCATTTGCGCGGGAAGGATTTTCACTACGAAGTTCTCTATCCCGATGGACGCAAGGAAACGTTGATGAACATGCCGCGTTACGACTTCAATTGGCAGACCAACTATGTATTCGTCGAGCCGAAAAAGCTGCCGCAAGGCACGACGTTGCACTGCACCGCGCACTTCGATAACTCGGAAGGCAATCCGGCCAATCCGGATGCCTCCAAGCCGGTTCGTTGGGGCGATCAGACTTGGGAAGAAATGATGATCGGCTGGTTCGACATCGCCGTGCCCAAGGACACCGACATCAAGGAAGTGCTGCTGCCCCAAGAGGGCCAACGGCAACGCGAGCAGCAGCGCCAGCAGGGCGAGGCCGCGGAGTAATCGGCGCGGATTGCCCAACGCCGGCAATTTAGCCGCGACAGGCCATTCGACGCAGTGTGACGCCAAACGCGGGCGAACGTGTGCCGCCCGCAAAATCGGCTCATCTTTCGGTGCTTTCCCGACCGATCATGTCTGCGCGATCGTTAATCTCGCGCCCTCGCGGGCC
>JBGQKM010000210.1:0-10887 GCA_041499515.1 Planctomycetia bacterium
CGAAGCCCGTCAGCGCCGCGGCGGGGATGAATGCTTCGAGCAGGTAGCCATCGACTCGCTTCTCGCGACGGGCTTGCAGCGTGCCGGGCCGCACCGGCTTGGCGTTTTCGCGAGCGCGGTTGATCAACAATTGCTCGCCGATCGGCTCGTCCAACGCGCGGCCCGCGCCGGCGGGCATGAACAGAAACTGGTGGCAGAAGCGGCTGGCGCGGTGAATGTTGTGCGTGTCGCGCGTGTCGATCCACACCTGCAGCGCGTCGCTGTCCTCGAGCTTGCCTTCGCGGCACCAGTTGGGATGTCGCTTGCCCTCGACGCGCACGCTGAAGCCCAGGCCCGCTTCGCTCCAGGCGGCCCGCACGTCGGCAAACGTTCGCTGGCCCTCGAGCTCTCCCAGCGACGGCAGGCGATATTCGGGCGCCAGTTCGCGGGGTGCTTGCGCGCCCAGCCCGGCGTCGTACAGGCAACTGGCCGCGAAGCGAAACAAGAATCGAGTTGGCAGCAATGGTTCGGACATGACGGATCGGCTGACGGCCGTAAAAAGGTGGTGTTAAGCGCTGGCTCCGGCGGTTTTCGGACGGCGCGCGAGGCCGGCCAGGTGTTCGGCCAAAAACGGCCGCAGGTCGCCCCGGTCCAAATCCTCGCTCGATTGAAATCGCAATCGCAACACGTCGCGCTGCGGGCCGGTTTGAAACTCGCGATCCAGGCCCAACTCAGTCACGCGACCCAAGGCGAAGCGGCCTTTCGGGCCGGTGAGCACCAGGTCGAGCGTGGCGGAGCGCTTGGTGTAAATCGTGGCCCAGGGCTCCTGCTGCTCCGGCACGAACACGTGGACCAGTTGCTGGTTGTTCCACAAGAATTGGCCCTGCGGCGCCGTTTCTTGCAAAAGTTCGCACAGTTCTTCCAGCAAGTCGACGTCCCACTGCGGCGGCTTGCCCGGCGGAAAACCCTTGCGCAAGAAATGCCATTTTTGGCCCAGGACTTTCCAGGGCATCAGGTCCTCGGGGTTTAGCCGCACGCGGTCGGCGAACTTGTTGAACCCGGCGATCGCCGCATCGACGAATTTCCAGAAGGCCGGCTTGTCGACCTCTGCTAGCGTGTGGACTTGCAGTTGGACTTCCTGAAACGGCCCACGCAGATTCTTGCACTTCACGCGCAGCTCGTGCCCATAGACCGGCAGGTCGGGCAGATCGTCCAGCGGTTTGAGATTCAGTTGCGCTACGAGCTGCTCGCGCTTGAAGGTGTTTTTTGCCACGCGAAATTTCAGTTTCAGCAGCCATTCCTCGCCGGTGATGGCGTGCATGAACCAGCCGTCGGACCGGGTTGGCGAGCTGATTTCGACGATCGTGCGAGCGTTCCAGTTGGTATCGCCGAACGTGCCGGCCGCTTGAATGCGATCGACGACCTTTTCCAGAATCAGCCCGTCCCAGTGGCAGGGCTGCCCCTTGCGGCCGACGCGGTCTTGCGTGTGCCAGCGGCGGCCGTCGGCTTCCCAGGGCATCCGCGCGTCCTTGCCCACCTCGGCAATGTCGAGGTCGCCGTGTTTTTCCGATTCGTGGGCCGCAAAATCAAACCAGGCCCGCGCCGCCTTCGGACTCTTTGCGATCGCTCCGCCCAGGACTTCGCCGGTGTGCGAGCGCATGGACGTTTTGGGCGTTTTGGCGGCCTGCACTGCAGCGGCCGCGACGTCCTCGGGCGTGCCGCAGGCCACGATGAAGCCTCCGCCGTCGCCCGCTTCGGGGCCCATGTCGATGACCCAGTCGGCCGTCTTGATCACGTCCAGATTGTGCTCGATCACGACCACGCTGTTGCCCAAGTCGACCAGGCGATTGAGCACGTCGAGCAGCTTGGCGATGTCGTCGAAGTGCAAGCCGGTGGTCGGCTCGTCCAACAGATATAGCGTGCGGCCGGTGTCGGGCCGCGACAGCTCGGCGGCCAGCTTGACGCGTTGCGCTTCGCCGCCCGAGAGGGTCGGCGCGGCCTGGCCCAGGGTCAAATAGTCGAGCCCCACGTCGCACAGCGTTTGCAACGTGCGGCGGACTTTGGGAATGTTCTCGAACAACTTGACCGCCTTGGCGCACGACATGTCGAGCACGTCGGCGATCGACTGGCCATGATACGTCACTGCCAGCGTTTCAGGATCATAGCGCCGGCCGCGGCACACGTCGCACTCGACCCACACGTCGGGCAAAAAGTGCATCTCGATGCAAATCTGGCCGTTGCCCTCGCAGGCCTCGCAGCGGCCGCCCGGCACGTTGAAACTGAAACGCCGCGGCGTATAGCCCCGCACGCGGGCCTCGGGCAATTGGGCATACAGGGCCCGAATCAGATCGAAAACGCCGGTGTAGGTGGCCGGGTTCGAAGTCGGCGTCTGCCCCAGCGGCTGCTGGTCGACGCGAATCACCTTATTGACTTGTTCCACGCCGCGGATCGCGTCGTGCTGGCCCGGCGTCGTGCTGGCGCGGTGCAGCGTGCGGGCCAGCGAGTTGTAGAGCACGTCTTCGACCAGCGAGCTTTTGCCGCTGCCGCTCACGCCGGTGATGACCGTGAAACAGCCCAGCGGAATTTGTGCGTTGACGTCGCGCAGGTTGTGGTGACGCGCCCCGACGATCTCCAGCCATCCGCCGGGCGCATCGGGCAGCGCGGACGGATCGGGCGCCGCGCCGGGCGGAACTTGCGGGGCTTGAGACTTGCGAGTTTTCTTCCGGGTCC
This sequence comes from Planctomycetia bacterium, assembly GCA_041499515.1. Lineage (GTDB taxonomy): Bacteria > Planctomycetota > Planctomycetia > Pirellulales > PALSA-1355 > PALSA-1355. The sequence continues at coordinate 2,710 of JBGQKM010000210.1, forward strand.
CCTGCCCTGCCTCGCCGTCGCCTTGCCCGGTGGAATATTTACTCGGCATGCGCCGGTTGGTCGGCACCGGGATGGCTTTCTTGCCCGACAAATAAGGCCCGGTGACTGAGCCCTTTTGTTTGGCGACTTGCGCCGGAGTGCCGCGGGCCACGATCTGGCCGCCGGCATCGCCGGCCGCGGGTCCGAAGTCGAGCAGTTGATCGGCGGCAGCCACGACGTCTCGATCGTGTTCGACCACCAGCAGCGTATTACCCAGGTCGCGCAGTTTTTCCAGCGCGCCGAGCAAGCGGCGATTGTCGCGCGGGTGCAGGCCGATGGTCGGTTCGTCGAGCACGTACAGCACGCCGCAGAGTCCGCTGCCGACCTGGCTGGCCAGGCGAATGCGTTGGGCTTCGCCGCCGGAGAGCGTGGGTGCGGGTCGCGAGATGCTCAGGTACTCCAAGCCGACGTCGACCAGAAACTGCAGGCGATTGCGCACTTCGCGCACCAGCTCGCCGGCGATTTTTCGCTCGCGGCCATCCAGCGTCCAGGCGTCGAAGCGCTTGAGCAGATCCAAGAGCGGCATGCGGCAAAGCTCTTCGATCGTGCGCTCGTGCAGTCGCACGGCCGAGGCGTCGTCGCGCAGGCGGCTGCCGCCGCAGGTCGAGCATTCGACTTCGCCGACCAGGTGTTCCCATTTGCTGCGCAGGGCCGGCGAGAGCCGCGCGGCTTCTTCCAGCGCCGGATAGAGACCCTTGAACTGAAAACGGAACAGCGGCCGCTCGTTTTTCTTGCGCCGGGTGTCGGGATAGACGTCGATCCAGTCTTCGCCGGTGCCGTGAAACACGACGCGCCGCTGCTTGGCGTTGAGCTGGTCGAACGGCACATCGAGCGGCACGTGCGCGTGGACCGAAAGCGCCTGGAGCATCCAACCGAACACGGTCGTGCCGGCCGCGGGCCACAGGCCGACGGCACCTTGGGCCAACGTCAATTTCGGATCGCGCAGCAGGGCCGCGGGGTTGGCGCCGGTTTGCGTGCCCAAACCCTCGCAGGCCGGACACCAGCCGAGCGAGCTGTTGAAGGAGAAACTGTGCGGGGTGAGCCGCTCGAAGCTGCGTCCGCAACGATCGCAAGCAAAATGCTGGCTGTGGATTTCGACGCGCCATTTCGGCTCCGGCACTTTGGCGTCGGGATAGGCCACGTGCATCACGCCCTTGCCCAGCGACAGGGCGTTTTCGACCGTATCGGCGATGCGGCTGCGCGCGTCGGCGCGGATGGTGACGCGGTCGATGAGCACCTCGACCAGGTGCTTGCGACGCCGATCGATTTGCGGCGCCTGGTCGACCGAATGCGTCTGGCCGTCGACGCGCATCCGCACGTAGCCCAGCGAACGAATTTCAGTCCACAGGCTTTCGTACTTGTCGCCGACCTCGACGGTCAGCGGAGCCATCAGGTAGAGCCGGGTCTCCGCCGGCTCGGCCATGATCTTGTCGACGATTTCGTCGGCCGTCTGCGTGCCGATCGGCGTGTCGCAGGCCGGACAATGGGGCGTGCCCAGGCGGGCCATCAAGATTCGCAAGTAATCGTAAATCTCGGTCACCGTGCCCACGGTCGAGCGCGGCGTGTGGCCCATGTGTTTTTGCTCGATGGCGATTGCCGGCGAGAGGCCTTCGATATGTTCCAGCGCCGGCTTTTGCATTTGACCGACGAACTGCCGGGCGTAGGCGCTTAAGCTTTCGACGTACCGCCGCTGGCCTTCGGCATAGATGGTGTCCATGGCCAGCGAGCTCTTGCCCGAGCCGCTCATGCCGCAACAAACGGTCATCTGATCGCGAGGGATTTCGACGTCGATGCCCTTGAGGTTGTGCTGGCGGGCGCCACGGACTTTGATTGCCTTGGCCTGCGGAACGATGCGGCTGCGTTGGCGGGCCGGCGTCGGGCCCTTGCCGTTGGCCTGCATCGTGCCGGCGTCCAGGTGTGCTTTGAGCGCTCGGCCGGTGTGCGATCGTTCGTCGGCGGCGATCTGGGTCGGGGTGCCGACGGCGATGAGTTGTCCGCCGGCGTGGCCCCCCTCGGGCCCCAGGTCGATGATCCAGTCGGCCGTCTTCACCACGTCCAGGTTGTGTTCGACGATCAGCACCGTGTTGCCGGCGTCGACGAAATCGTGCAGCACCTTGAGCAGCAACTTGATATCGGCAAAGTGCAGCCCAGTGGTCGGCTCATCCAGCAGATAGAGCGTCTGGCCGGTGCTTTTTTTCACGAGCTCGCGTGCCAGTTTGATGCGTTGTGCCTCGCCGCCGGAGAGCGTGGGCGAGGGCTGCCCAAGCTTCAGATAGTCGAGCCCCACGTCGTGCAGCGTTTGCAGTTTGTGGCGTATCTTCGGAATGTTTTCGAAATGGGTGAGGGCTTGCTGGATGTCCATTTCCAACACGTTGGCGATGGACTTGCCTTTGAAGCGGACTTGGAGCGTCTCGCGATTGAAACGGTGTCCCTCGCAAACCGGGCAAGTGACCCACACGTCGGCCAGAAAATCCATCTCCAGCTTGTTCGAGCCGTTGCCCTCGCAGGCTTCGCACCGCCCGCCCGAAACGTTGAAACTGAACCGGCCGGCCTTGTATCCGCGAGCCTTGGACTCGGGCAGGCGCGTGTAGAGATCGCGAATTTCGTCGAAGAGTTTGATGTAGGTGGCGGGATTCGAGCGTGGCGTCCGCCCGATCGGCGATTGATCGATGGCGATCAGCTTGTCGAGATGTTTGAGTCCTTCGATCCGCCGGTGCTTGCCCGGCGAGCCCTCGCCGCCGTTGAGATCGCGCCTCAGGGCTTCGACCAGAATGTCGCTGACGAGCGAGCTCTTGCCCGATCCGGACACTCCGGTGATGCACACCAGGGCGCCCAGCGGGATTTCGACGTCGATGTTCTTGAGATTATTGTGCTCGGCGCCCAGGATTTTCAGCCACTTGTCGCCGATGGTTCGGGTCTGCGCCGGCACTTCGATTCTCTGCTTGCCCGAGAGGTATTGGCCGGTGAGGCTGCGGGGCGAGCGTGCGATCGTGTCGGCATCGCCGCTGGCCACGACTTCGCCTCCGCGTACGCCGGGTCCAGGCCCGAAGTCGATGATGTGGTCGGCCGCGCGCATCGTGTCTTCGTCGTGCTCGACCACCACGACCGTATTGCCCTGGTCGCGCAGTTGCATGAGCGTGTCGAGCAGCCGCTGGTTATCGCGCGGGTGCAAGCCGATCGAGGGCTCGTCGAGAATATAGAGCACGCCCACCAGCCCGCAGCCGATCTGGCCGGCCAGCCGAATCCGCTGGGATTCGCCGCCGGAGAGCGTCGGCGCGGTGCGATCCAGCGTGAGATAGTCGAGGCCCACGTTGCTCAAGAAACCCAGCCGGCCGCGAATCTCCTTGAGCACCTCGCCGGCAATCAGCGCGCGGGTCGGATCCAGATCGAGATCGCGGAAAAATTCCAGCGCGTCGCTGACCGGCAGCGCGCAGACTTCGGGCAACGAGCAGGCCGCGTGCCGGGCGAATTGGGGATGCCGCGTGGTGACGGTCACGGCCCGGGCTTGTGGATTGAGCCGCTGCCCGTCGCATTCGGCACAGTGCATGACCTGCATGTATTTTTCGAGTTGGCGGACCTGCATCTTGCTGTTTGAATTGCGATACCGGTCCAACAGCTTGGGAATCAGGCCCTCGAAGAGTCCGCCGTATTTGTGGCCCGTCGGCCCGCTGCGCCAGGTGAACGTGATGTGCTGGTCGCCGGTGCCCCACAGCCACAGGTTCTGCAAAGCCGGATCGAGATCTTTCCAGGGCGTGTCGAGCATCGTGCCCTTGGGCAGGCCGTGCTTGTGTTCCACCGTGTCGGCCACGCCGTGATAGACATGGCGCTTCCAGCGGCCCAGATCGCGCCACGGTCCGAGCAGCTCGAAGCAGCCCTGCTTGAATGACAGCTCGCCATTGGGCACCAACAGATCGGGAACGAAACTATACAGTTCGCCCAGCCCGTCGCACGACGTGCACATGCCCTGCGGACTATTGAAACTGAAGAGTTGCGGACTGGGCGGCTCGAAGCTGATGCCGCAATGCGTGCAGGCATAGTGGGCCGAAAGTTGCAAATCGCCCTCGCGGCCGCGCGATGCGGGCCGGCCCTCAACGGGCGGCTGGTCCGCGGGCTCGCTTTTCTTGCGTTTGCGCGGGCGTTCTTTCGGCGGGCCTTCGTCGGGTTCCGAGGCGCGCGCATCTTGCGTGGCGACGATCAGGCTCCCCTGCCCCATCTTCAACGCCAGCTCGACCGCTTCGGCCAGCCGCGGGCGCGATTCGCCGGCCACCAGGCGATCGATCACCACTTCGATGTCGTGCCGCATCTGGCGATCGAGGTGCAGTTGGTCGGTGAGCTGCACGAGCTGGCCATCGACGCGGGCCCGAGCAAAACCTTGCTTCATCAAGTCGACGAACAGATCGCGATACTCGCCCTTCTGGGCTCGAATCAATGGCGCGAGCACGACAAACCGCGTGCCGGTCGGCAACCGATGAATCCGCTCGATGATCTGCTCGCGCGTTTGGGCCGTGATCGGGCGGGAACATTGGGGACAATGCCCCTGGCCCGTGCGAGCATAGAGCAAACGCAAATAGTCGTAGATCTCGGTGATCGTGCCCACGGTCGAGCGCGGATTCTGCCCGGACGATTTCTGCGAGATGGAAATCGAGGGGCTCAGCCCGCTGATGAAATCCACGTCGGGCTTGGGCATCTGGCCCAAGAATTGCCGCGCGAAGCTGGACAGACTTTCGACGTAGCGGCGCTGGCCCTCGGCATACAGGGTGTCGAAGGCCAGTGAGCTCTTGCCCGATCCGCTGACGCCCGTCAGGCAGATCAAACGGTTGCGGGGCAGTGTGAGATTGACATCCCGCAGATTGTGTTCGCGGGCTCCCTTGATCACGATGTCGGCGGCAGCCATAGGCGGGGGTGCAACTCTTGCGTCCGCTGGTGTTCCTGGGCGAATCCCAAATTGTAGGGGGCACGCGTGGGTTTCGGCTAGCAGAAAAATCTGGCGGGGTTGCGAATTGTGCCAGCGGCGATGATCCCAACGGGCAGCGCCCCCGAGCCGGCCGGCCCGGTTTCCGTGCTAGCGTGCGGCCGCATCCGGTCTGGACCCGACCGTATGTTTTTGCGACACTTCCGCCGCAAAATTTTTCCGAGTTATCAAAATCCCATGCCCCCCCAACGACGTTTTTCAGACGCCCTTCCCTTGGACATTTCGTGCCCATGATTCTCAGACCGTGCACGAGCAGACCGATCCCAAGCGCGTTTGGACGCCTCACGCAGGCCGCGGGTATTGCTCGACGGATTGCTCAGACGCCACTAAGGCCGGCAGCGGGCCCGATCAAACTCACACTTGGATCGTTTCTAGTGATCGCGTCGATCCTATTTGGCATTACCGCCGCGCCGGCACGCGCGGACGAGCAGCCGTTGTCCGCTTGGGGCAAAGTCACGGCTGGCGCCAAGCAACTGGTGCGCAATCCCTTCAAGCGTCCCGACAAGCCGAACCCGGCGCCGGCCGAAGACGCCGCTCTGGCCGATGAACCGAAGCCGCGGACGCAGCCCAACGCGCCGCGATCACCCGTGAAACAGGCGACGTTTTTTGGCGGCAAGCAGCGCAAAACTTCGCGCACCATCTCCCAATATATGGCCCAAGAGCGCCCATGAGCCGTGCCGTTTTGTTACCACCTGTCTCAAAACTGTTGGGAGAAGGGGACAGTCCCATTTTGCTACGAGGACTTCGCAAAATTGGGACAGTCCCCACAGTTTTGAAATTGCTGTTGGCCTGGGCGTGCGCGGCCATGGGGGGCGTCACTGCGGTGGTCGCCGAATCGCCCACGCGCACACAGAAGGCGCCCTCCTCGCTGCGCGAGATCGTGCCGGTGGGCTGGCTCAACGGCGCGACGCGCCAGCAGCACGACGCGGCACTGCACAGCGTCGAAGCGCTCGGCGGACAACTCGAAACGGAATACGACCCGCGGGGTAAGCCGTTTCTGGTCGTTACCTGGAACGCCGACGACGCGGGGCTGGAACAACTCGCGGCGCTTGAGGAATTGCGCTGGCTCGATCTTTCGCGCACCCGAGTGACCGACGTCGGCTTGGAGCCCGTCGGACGACTGAACCACTTGCAAGTGCTCAAGCTTCAACAAACGCGAGTCACGGACGAGGGACTGAGAAATCTGCGCACGCTCACGGAGCTTGAAGGCCTGGCCCTGCACGACACCAAAACGTCGGCCGCCGGGCTGCAGCATTTGCAGCCGTTGACCGAGCTGAAAATCCTCAACCTCTGCTGGACGCAAACCGGCGACGACGGGCTGGCGCTGGTGGCCGGGCTGTCGAAACTCGAAGAACTATACTTGTACGACGCCAAGCTGACCGATCGAGGCGCCGCGCATCTGGCTCGACTTCGAAATCTAAGAGCGCTAAAACTTTCCTACAACGCGATCACCGACAAGGGCCTGGCCCACCTGCAAGGCTTGCCGAAACTCGAAGCGCTGTGGCTCGACTTTACGCAAGTCGGCGATGCGGGCCTGGCCCATTTGCTGACCCTGCCCGCGTTGCGCGGGCTGTATCTCGGTGAATCGCAAATCACCGATGCCGGACTGGCCCAGTTGGCCAAGATCCGCAATCTCGAAACGCTGGACCTGGTCAACCTGCCGGTCAGCGACGAGGGCTTGAAAAAACTCGAGCGGTGCTCGCAGTTGCAGATGTTGTCGCTCGAGGGAACCGGCGTCACCAGCGCCGGAATGCACAGCATCGGCCGGCTGAACAACTTGACCCAACTCAATCTCGGCAGTACGGCCGTGCAAGACTCGGGCATCGAGGCCCTGGGCCGGCTTGGCCGCTTGACCGTGCTCAACCTGGAGCAGACGCGGGTCACCGACGCTGCGCTTGAGATGGCCCAACACTGGCCGCAACTGGCCGAGCTCAACGTGCGCGGCACCCAAATCAGCCAGGCGGCGCTCGACGCACTGCAACGATCGCGGCCCACGCTGAAAATCATTCGCTAATTCCCAAACATCATCCCAGGCGCCGCAATGTTCGCACGCTGTCTGAATCTTGTATGGATGCTTCTTGCCGGGTTCGTTGCTTCGCGGGCGATCGCCGAAGATTGGCCGCAGTTCCGCGGGCCGGACGGCCAGGGGCACGCGTCGGCCACGGCGTTGCCCATCCGTTGGAGCGAAACGGAAAACATCCGCTGGAAGACGCCCATTCCAGGGCTCGGCTGGTCGTCGCCGGTGGTGAGCGGGCAGCAGATTTGGCTCACCACCGCCATCGAGGCCGAGCAGTCGCTGCGGGCCATTTGCCTGGATCGAGACTCTGGCGAAATATTGCACGACGTGGAAGTGTTTCGCAAAACCGATCTGGGGCGCATCGCGGCCAAAAACAGCCACGCGTCGCCCACGCCCGTGGTCGATGGCCAGCACGTATACGTGCATTTTGGAGCGCATGGCACGGCCTGCCTGACGACCGATGGCCAAATCGTGTGGACACGCGAGTTGGAATACGACCATCGCCACGGGCCGGGCGGATCGCCGGTGGTCTGGAACGACCTGCTGATCGTGAATTGCGACGGCCCTGACGTGCAGTACACGATCGCGCTGGACAAAGAAACGGGCCAGCAGCGCTGGAAGGCGGATCACCACGGGCAGCAAGCCTATTCGACGCCGATCCTGATTCGGGTCGGCGCCGCGGAGCAGTTGATCACCAGCCAGGGCGAGGCGCTGATCGCCTACGCGCCCCGGGCCGGGGCCGAATTGTGGCGCTGTCGGCACGGCGGACATTCGGTCGTCCCGCGCCCGGTGGCCGGCAATGGCATGGTCTATTTCTGCACCGGATATTGGACTCCGGCCCTGCTGGCGGTTCGGCCCGACGGTCAGGGCGACGTGACCGAGAGCCACGTCGAGTTCACGGCGCGACGTAGCGTGCCGCACAACCCCTCGCCGCTGTTGATCAAAGATCGCCTGCTGATGGTCAACGACTTGGGCGTGCTCACGTGCCTCGACGCCACTGGGGGGACCGAGATTTGGCGGCAGCGGCTTGGCGGCAGTTTTTCGGCATCGCCGACCTTGGCCGACGGCAAGATTTTTCTGCTCAACGAAAGCGGCGCCACCTACATCGTTGCCCCGGGTGATACCTATCAACTCATCGCCACGAATTACC
>JBGQKM010000211.1:0-10886 GCA_041499515.1 Planctomycetia bacterium
AGCAGCTCGGCTCGTTGCTCCCACCGTCCCATGCGACTCGGCCCCGCGGCGGCGAGTCTCAACGTCCGATCATCAAGGTCACGCCCGGCGGCACGAAAGGCACCGCGTCGCAAAGCAATCTGGCGCAGGGGGCTAGCGCTCCGCCGGCTGACGCCGCCAAGCGACACGCATCCACCGCGTCGCAAGGATCCGCGGTTGATCCGGACTTGATCATCGTGGAAGACGACGCCGTCAGCTCGCCGCAGCCGGTGCCGTTGATGCGCAAGCTTGAGTATCGACAACTCTTCGCCAGGTTGCGCCGCGGTTAAACGCGCGTTGAGGGCACGGCATGAGTCGTATGCTGGAAGCGTTGAAAGCGTTGCAGGACCGGAAGAAAGGCCGCGCGGAAACGGAGATCCCGCCCCAACTACCGATCCAGCCGGCGGCCGGACTGACGACCCTAGCCGACGCGCCACCGAGTCCGAACTTGCTGCAGGACATCCCGAGCGAGCCGGCCCGCCTCGCGCCGCCGCAGCCGGCGCTAGAGCCTTGCGTCTTGCCGACCACGCCGGAGCTGTCCGAACGCTACCACCTGTTGGCCGAACGCATCAGCGAGCAGGTGGCCGCGAATTATTGCAGCGTGCTGTTGTTCGTCGCCCCCAACCGCGCGGCCGATACGTGTTTCTCGATCACGCGTCTGGCCGAGGCGTTCACCCTGCAGTCGGCGGGCAACGTGCTGCTGGTCGACGGCGATTTGCGCCGCGGCCGATTGTCTCAAGCGGTCTGTCCGTCGCGACCTGGCCTGATCGAGGCCATGTCGGCCACGGTTCGCTGGCCGGACGTCATCCATCCGACAAACGTCGAGCGCATGGATTTCGTGCCCCGGGGCAAAAGCCCGATTCCGACCTTCGAGCGGTCGGAGTTTGGCTGGGACGCGCTACGATCCCAATATCGGGTGGTTTTGATCGGTCTGGCCGAGGCCGATTGCCCGGAGACCACCTGGCTGGCGGCCCGCTGCGACGGGGTATATTTCGTGGTTTCCCGCCCTCACACCCGCCGCCGCTCAGCCGGCACGACTATCACGGCCCTACGGGCTTGTGGCGCCAGTGTGCTGGGCTGCATCGTGGTCAACGATTGAGCAAATCGGACGGCGTGCGTAGAATCTGCGCACTAAAGTTCAGGATATTCAAGCTCGATTGCTGAAGGCCACAAATCACCATGCGCACGTTTCTGGTCACCGGTGGGGCGGGTTTCATCGGTTCGCACATTGCCGAAGCGCTTGTAGCGCGTGGCGATCGGGTGCGCGTGCTCGACAACCTGTGCACCGGCCACGTGAGCAACCTGAAGCATCTGGAAAAACAGATCGAGTTCATCGAAGGGGATATTGCCCAGGCCTCGACCGTGGCCGCCGCGGTGCGCGGAGTCGACTGCGTGTTCCACGAAGCCGCGCTGGCCTCGGTTCCACGCAGCGTCGAACGGCCCTTGGACACCAATGCGGCCTGCGTCACCGGCACCCTGACGGTGCTCGATGAGGCCCGCAAGGCCGGTGTTCGGCGGCTGGTATACGCCGCCTCGAGCAGCGCATACGGCGACCAGCCGACGTCGTCGAAGCGCGAAACCGACCTGCCCGCCCCGATTTCGCCTTACGGCGCGGCCAAGCTGGCCGGCGAAGCGTATTGCCAGGCGTTTACGGCTACGTATGGTTTCGAAACGGTGTGCATACGTTATTTCAACGTCTTTGGCCCGCGGCAAGATCCGCACAGCCAATACTCGGCCGTGATTCCGCTGTTCATCACGGCCATGTTGGCCGGCAAGCAGCCGACCATTTATGGCGACGGCCATCAATCGCGAGATTTTACCTACGTAAGTAACGTGGTGCATGGCAACCTGCTGGCCGCCGACGCCGAGGCGAGACGGGTTGCCGGCCGCACGCTGAACGTGGCCAACGGCCGCAGTACGAGCCTGCTCGAGCTGATCGCGATTCTCAACACTCTGCTCGGCACGCAGATCCAGCCGCTGCACGCTCCGTCGCGGGTGGGCGATGTTCGCGAAAGCCTGGCCGACATCACGCAAGCCCGAGAGCGCCTGGCCTACGAGCCGCCGGTCGGATTCGAAGAAGGTTTGCGCCTCTCGATCGATTACTACCGCGGCATCGCCGGAAAATAATCGCGCGGTTTGCCGCCGCGCGTATCAACGACGGTCGGTCAGGGCGTAGAAAACGCCGGACAGAATGACGCCAATCGCCAGCACGACGAACGTCGTCGAATACGGCGGTAAGTGGGCCGATTTGCTGTACTCGACCATCTGACCCACGAGCGGCGCGCCAACCAACGCACCGACGTCGAGCGTGGCCAACATGACGCTCGTTCCCAGCCCGCGATAACGATTGGGAAACGCGGCGCTGCCCCGCGCCGTGACCGACGGAAACAACACCGCGTGGGCCATTCCAGCGAAAACCCCCGGCACCATCAGGCCCCACGCATTGGTGACCGGCAAATAGGAAAGCAGACTGAGTGTCAGCGCCACGAGTCCCATGAGAATCATCGGACGCACGCCAAAGAGCTCGGGAAAGCGGCGCGTGCTGAGCCGGGCCAGAAATGCCGTGCCGGCGTAAACCAAAAAAAACGTGCCCGTGTGCTCGATACCCAGCTCCTTGGTGAAGGTGGGCAGAAACGTGGTGGGAATCACGAATCCGATCCCCATCACGACCCCCAGCATTAACATGCTGCCCGGATGATATCGGCGCAACAGCCAGACCAGCGGCGGCCTGCGGCGGCGGCGGGGCGTGGCCTCGTGGCGCGTGGCCAGTTCGGCGCACACCAGCGATAACAGCCCCAACGCGGCGGCGACGAAAAACATCGTATTGAGCTCGCCACGCGTGATCGTCTCGTGGCCGCACAACAGGTCACCCAATTGCGGGCCCAAGGCCATGGCGATGAAGCCGGAGGTGCCCAGCGACCCGATGACTTCCGCCATCCGTTCCAGCGGCAAGCTGCGCGAAACGCTGGTGATCGAAGCCCCAAACGCGCCGGCCACGCTGGTGGTGTATAAAATGCGCAGCACGAAAATGGCCGGGCCGTTCACGTCGGACACCGCGACGTGTCCCAACAGGCTCAGGGCAAACAAGGCCATCGACCCCAACCAGATCTTGCGCGGTCCAAAGTGGTCGATGCCAAAGGCCTGAAAAAACCGCATGACCAGGCTGCCGACCATGCCAATGCCCACGATCAGCCCGACGTTCCATTCCGTGCCGCCCAGATAGAGCACGAAATCGGCATACCGGTACATCAGCGAGATTGCTACCATCAGCGCCGTGTTGGCGACATAGGCGCACCAAAAAGCGCGGCCGTAAATGCTGGCCGCGCCCAGCGCGGAAGGCCCGGATCGTTCCCGCCCGGATGCGGACGGCTGAACAACGGTCTCCGGCGAAACGCTCATGGGCGGCAAAGGGGTGAACGGGGATGTTCAGCGGCGGGCAATCAGCACTAGATTGTAAATGGTGACGGCGTGAACGAATAGGCGGACAGGCTTCGCAACTCTGGGGTTCGCCGGTTTTTTCGGCGCACAAATCGCCGTTTTATGCGTTTTCGCGGTATCGCCATGGCCAATCCACATCACACGCTCGTCACGCTGGCGACCTATAACGAGATCGAAAACCTTCCTCGCCTGGTCGACGAGGTTCTTGCCGCGACACCCGAAGTCGACATGCTGGTCATCGACGACAACTCGCCCGACGGCACTGGCACGTGGTGCGACCAAAAGGCGACCGCCGACTCGCGTGTTCGCTGCCTGCACCGTTCCGGAAAACTCGGCCTGGGCACCGCCACGATCGCCGGCATGAAGTACGCCATCGAACACGGCTACCGATACGTGCTCAACATGGACGCCGATTTCAGCCACCACCCGCGTTATCTGCGGGCCATCCTGGACGGCATGCAGCACCCGGACGGAACACCCGCGGCGGACGTCATGATCGGCTCGCGCTACGTCGCCGGCGGCGCGATCGAGGGCTGGCCGCTGAAGCGACACCTGATGAGCCGTGGCGTGAATACGTATGCCCGCTGGCTGCTGGGGCTCTCGCCGAAGGATTGCAGCGGGGCGTTTCGCTGTTACCGCACGTCGCTGTTGGCGCGGGTCGATTTTGACGCGATTCGCTCGCGCGGCTATTCGTTTCAGGAAGAAGTCTTGTGGCATCTGAAGCGTTTGGGCGCGAAATTCGGCGAAACGCCGATTACGTTCGCCGATCGCGCACTTGGAAAATCAAAGATCGACTCGAAAGAAGCCTGGTCCGCGCTGCGGATTATTCTGACGCTGGGCGTGCGTCATTGGTTCACACGGCCATAACCGCTTCGGCCGTCGAGCACCTCGCGCATCCCCCGCCGGCATGTACAATGGATCGAAGCCCACGCGGCAATTCCTCGGAAAAATCACATGGCAGTTCTAGTGACGGGCGGCGCCGGATTCATCGGCAGCCATTTGATCGAGCGGCTGTTGGCCCGCCCCGGCGACGCGAGAATCGTCTGCGTCGATCAATTCAACGACTATTACGATCCGTCGCTCAAGCGCGCCAATGTGGCCGGCTTTGCCGCCAATCCGCGGATCACGATCGTCGAGCGGTCCTTCTGCGACGCGCCGGCCATGCGGGAACTGCTGGAGAAACACCGTGTAAAGCACGTCGTGCACTTGGGCGCGTATGCCGGCGTGCGGGCCAGTATCGCCAACCCTTTTGTCTATGAAGAGAGCAATGTGCGCGGGACGCTGGCAATGCTCGAAGCCGCGCGGGCTTGTCCGGTCGAGCGATTCCTGCTGATCTCGTCGTCGACCGTGTATGGTGCGGGCGCAGCCGTTCCATTTCAGGAAGACGCGCCGCTGGGAATGCCGCTGAGTCCCTATGCCGCCACCAAGCGCGCGGCGGAGTTGCTGGGCCAGACCTATCACCAGCTACACCAGGTTCCGGTCGTGTGCTTGCGGCCATTCAGCGTTTACGGCCCGCGGATTCGCCCCGATCTGGCGATGCGCGTTTTTGCCGAGTCGATCGTCGGCGGTCGTCCGGTGCCGCTGTTCGGCGACGGTTCGGTGCGCCGCGACTTCACGCACGTGAGCGACATTTGCGACGGCCTGCTGGCCGCGCTACAGGCCGAACACGTGGTCGGCAAGGCGATCAATCTGGGTCACCACGAACCGGTCGCGATGCGCGACCTGCTGGCGATGCTCGAACAAGCCCTGGGGCGCAAAGCCATCATCGACCGGCGGCCGGCGTTGGCCTCCGACATGCCCGTGACTTGCGCCGATCTGACGAAAGCGCGGCGGTTGCTGGGCTATCAGCCTCGCGTGTCCCTGACCGACGGAATTCGCGACTTCGTGGCCTGGTTTCTGCGGACAACCGCCGGCCAGGCTGCCAAGTGATTTGGCTTGCCGGCCGATTTATTTCGGGCCCATCAACTGCGCCACCGTGGGCTCGATCGACGAGGCCCAGATTTCGTAGCCCGGCGGGCTCAAGTGCAAGAAGTCGGGCATGATCTCCTTGGTCAGCGTGCCATCGGCTGCCAGAAATTTGTCGCCGATGTCGAGAAAGTAAATCATCTGATTGTCGGCCAGCTTGGCGGCGATTTGACTCGCCTTGGCGTTTTTCTCGCGCTGCGGATTCGGCTTTTCACCGCGCGGGAAGATGGCCAGGATCAACACTTTCGTTTGCGGCAGCTTCGCGCGCAGTTTCTTGACGATCGCCTCGATCCCGGCGGCAATTTCTTCGGCCGTGTTGTCCGTGCCATTCGAGTTGTTGGTGCCTATCATCATGATGGCCAGTTTCGGCGCAATGCCGTCGACGTTGCCGTGATCGAGCCGCCACAGCACGTGCTGTGTGCGATCGCCGCCGATGCCCAAATTCACCGCGTTGCGCGGCGTGTAATACTTGGTCCACACATCCTTGCCGTCGCCCTCCCAACCGTGCGTGATCGAGTCGCCGATGAGCAGCAGACCAACGTTGCCTTGCTTGACGCGCTCGTTAAAGCTGGCGTTCCGGTCCACCCATCCCTTGTCCGTCCGGGGCTCCGGCCGCACCGTCGAGGCAACTTTGTCTTCCGCGCGGCCGATGCTCAAAAGCGCGACGCACACCAGGCTACCGGCCAGCAGCAGGCGTGTACCAATTCTCAGATTCATGGCAAATACTCCCAAGGCGAGATTCACGGGTGTTTTTAGGACGGGGTGCGGTGCAGGGCGGCCCCCGGGCGGGCTTCGTCCGGAGGGGCCGCTGGGCAGCGCTTTGGCACTAACATAAGCGGCTCGATTCCCCGTGAAAAGCGGCCCCGGCAAAAAAAGCGCGGTCTCAGGGCCGGACGGCGAAAAATTGACGTAGATTTGTGAGGCGTTTACGCAACGAACTCGCCACAAGAAAGCGGCACCTCGCGAGCACCAAGCAACGATGAGCCCAACACCCAAACGCGTGGGGGTTTTGACCAGCGGTGGCGACTGCCCCGGCCTGAATGCCGTGCTGCGGGGGGTGGTGAAAAGTGCCGAGCAATTGGGCTACGAGTGTATCGGTTTTCTCAAGGGCTTCGAAGGGCTGGTCGATCCGGTCAGCTACATCACGCTCAACAGCAAGAACACCTCCGGCATTTTGACGCAGGGCGGCACGATCCTCGGCTCGACCAACAAGGGGCGATTTGCCGCCACGGTTGGCGTTGACGATCGCATCGAGATCAGTCGAGATCTGCTGGCGGCGGTTCGCGCCACAGTCGATCAACTTGGTCTTTCCGGCGTGATTTGCGTCGGCGGTGACGGCTCGTTGGCGATCGCACAGCAATTCCACGATTGTGGCATTCCCGTGGTCGGCGTGCCCAAGTCGATCGACAATGACTTGTCCGCCACGGCCTTCACTTTCGGTTTCGACAGCGCCGTGGCGTGCGCCACCGACGCGCTGGACCGATTGCATACGACGGCCGCCAGCCACGAGCGGATCATGGTGCTTGAGGTGATGGGACGTCACGCCGGCTGGATCGCGCTGCACGCCGGCATTGCCGGTGGCGGCGATGTGATTCTGATCCCGGAAATCCCCTGGACCTTCGAACACGTTTGTCACAAGATTCTCGACCGCGATACACATGGCAAGCGTTTTACGCTGATCGTCGTCGCCGAAGGTGCCCATTTGCCCGACGGCGAAATGGTCTTGCGCGAACGCCGCGAGTCGGATCGCCAGGTCCGCTTGGGTGGCGTGGGCAACGTCGTGGCGGCCGAGGTCGAACATCGACTGCACCGTGAGGTGCGCAGCGTCACGCTCGGCCATTTGCAACGCGGCGGCCCGCCCACGACCTTCGATCGAGTGTTGGCCACGCAGTTCGGCGCGCACGCCATGCGCTTGATCGTGCACCGGCGATTCGGCGAAATGATTTGCTATCGGCCGCCGGACATCGACAGCGTGCCGATCATCGAGGCCGTGAATCATCTGTCGCGCGTCAATCCGCAAAGCGCGGCCGTGCTGGCCGCTCGAGCATTGGGCATCAGTTTCGGCGATAACGAGGCCAACGCCAGTCCGTTTCTCATGCCCTGGGCCGGTGGCCTGGTCGCCCAGATTTTCCGCCGGCAAGAACCGCCGGAATTGCCCCCGCGAGATCCCGACCAGGTGTCGAAAATCGCCCGAGCCTTGAGCCGCGGCACCGACGCCCCGCGCTCTGCGCCCCCGCCGAGCGTGACGCGCGCTCACGTTCCGGGCTTCACGCAAACCAACGCGGTCCAGGACTCGACTGGTCAGCCGACGCCCCAACGCCGCAAGTCCGATCGCGAACGATCGCGGCGCGAAACCGATGCTCCCCCCGAACCGGCCGACCATCAGAACACGGATGTTTAGCGGCCGCTGTCCCCTCGCAATGCGTCAGGAAAAGCACGCACACGACAGCCGAGCCGGCCTGGTTCGGCTGCTTGAGAGCCAGCGGACAAAACCGCCGGGGACTGTCCCGATTTTGCGGAGTCCTCGAAGCAAAATGGGACTGTCCCCCTCTCGAAAGGTTCTGTCCGCTGACTCCTAGTGTGTCAGCGTCGTCAGGTTGGTGAACGATACATTGCCGCTGAAGGGCGCGATGCCATACAGCCCTTTGGTGAACACCAGCTCGATGATGTTGTCCGACCGCAGGATTCTCGATTTCGGCACGATGATCAAATCGGCGTCGCTGACCCAGATTTCTCCGGCAGGGCACGGCCTGCGGCCCAGAAGTGCGGCCCGAAGATCGAGTACCGTGGCAATCAGACGCCAGTCTTCGGCACGGCGAAACACGACGATCTGATCGATGTTGGCTCCGTTGTTCCAACTGCCGGCCATCGCGATGGCTTGCATGACGGTCGTCGGAGCATCCAAGGGATACCGACCCGGCAGCTTCACTTCGCCCAACACGTACGCAAACCGCGGAGCCCGCGCCGTCAGCACCGGCATGACTTCGATCCCCTCGATTTTTTCGGCGAAGCGCTCGTTCAGCTCTTGCCGGAATTCGTCGAGCGTCAAGCCTTGGGCCGGCACCGAGCCGACGGCCGGCAATTGGATCGTGCCCTCGGGCGTGACCCGTCCAGAGCGGACCTGGCCGCCGAAGCCCGACCGGCCGCCCACCGTGTAGCGAAGATCTTCCAACTTGGTATCGACTTTCGTCGGCGTGACCGTGATCGCGGGGACCTTGTAGTATTTCTTGTAACGCTGTTCGAGATCCTCGCGCAACTGCGGCACGCTCAAATGGGCCGCGCGCACTTGTCCCAACAACGGCAATGTGATCGTGCCATCGGGCAATACAACCAGCGGGCGCTTGAGGTCCTTGTCCGTGGTCGACTCCACGGTCAATTCATCGCCGACGTTGATTTCGTACGGGCCGGGGATTTCATTGCGCGTCACGCGAAACACGAAATCCAGCACGTCGTCCACTCGCAGCCGATAACTCGGCACGTGCGACAATCGCGAGCGGCCGACGTATTCGCCTTGAGCATATTCCTGAAATCCCGTCACCGGCCCTAACGCGTCCCAGCTCGCTTCGCCGCACGGCAAACAACCTTGCACGCAGTCGATGCCCGGAATCGGCCGAGGATCGGCCGGACTCAGCGCCTGGCAAAGCTGGATGCGACCCCCGCCGGTCGCGCGCGGAGCCTGCCACGGCGCCCGATACGACGCCCCGCTGCGCCCGACCACTTGCGGGTCCCGAGCCATATCCGGACAAACCTCAAGCCCGCCCAACAAAAGGATCGAGGCCATCGTAACAAGCGCCCTTCGCCTCAATCGCTTCAGGACGGACGTGGGCAAGCGCGCTGGATCGCTTTTGAGGAGCGGGTTCGAGGTTGTCCGTTGCATGGTTTTTTAGGGGAGGAGTCCTGTTTCGGTAACTCACCGACGCGGAGACCACGGGAGCCAACCGGTAATATCCTTTTTTGCCACGTTGGCAGCAGGTTTGGCCACTTGCGACGCCGTCTGGCCAGGCGCGGCGGTCGCCGGCGGAAGGAGACCCTCGGACGCAGCGGCCAGGCCCGCAAACGTCGTCGCATCGACCCATTGCACCGCCGATCCCGAGCCGCGGCCCATTTGGGCAAGTCCGACCGCGCGCGCCTGGGCCTGTGCGGCCAGTTGTCGTTCGCCCAATCGAGCATGAACCACCGCCAGGTTGTGCCAGGCCGCCACCTGTGGCGAGAGCGATACGCTTTGGATCAGCAACGCTCGAGCCCGCGACAAATCTCCATTTTCGGCCGACAAGACTGCCAGTTCGTTCGCCGCGCGATAATTTCGGGAGTCGACCATCAGTGCCGCCTGAAACAGCAGCATGGCGTGTGCCGCGGATTCGAGCTGTCGCGAGGGTTGGCTACGCTGCTGGGCCGCCGCCACCTTGCCCAGCCCGAACAGGGCCATCGAGCCCGTGATTTCCTGAGCTGCCGCGGCGGCCAATTGTTCCTGGGCATACCCGTGGTAGCGGTGCGCGGCCATGATCGGCGTGTACGAACCGACCGACGCGGCTTTGAGAACGGGCGTCTTGTGCGCGACTACGACCTGGTCCACGTCCACCTCGGCCTGGCCCGCGTCGCGGCGAACAAATTCGTTCGATTCCTTCAGTGCCACCAAACCCGCAGTGAGTGCCTTGCCATAAAACTGCGTGCCTTGCTGAGCATCGCTGGCCTGCGCGATCCATTGCAGGGCGGCGATGAACTCGGAGCGTGCGGAAAACAGAGCGCCCCGCTCGGCCAATTGAAAGCCGTGGCGAACGCGCTGGCCGGCGCGCTGGGCCACGGCCGTCATCTCCGCGGTGTTCGGACCGGCATGAGCCCAGGGCAATAGGGTCCGCTCGATGATTTCTGGCGGCGCGGCACCGGCCAGGTCATTGTCGATGGGTTCTTCTTCGCCGGCCTCGAGCGGCAATTCTGTCGCACGGTTTTCGCTCGGTATTGGCGGATCTTCCTCCGCGTCAATCGCCGAGGAATCAGGCCCCTTCCGCGGCCCAAACATATCGTGAGGCGCCGCGGCATCCTCCGGGCCTGTCCACTCGACCGCCGGGTTGGGCAGCTCGATCGAAGCGCCCTGCGTGGCCGCCGACGGGTCGGCCGGAGGGGCCGCGACCGGATTCGACTCGGTCGGCTCATGAAGCGCCGTCGTGGCCACCCGCGGACCGCCTGGCAAACGTCTCCAGGGTCCCGGCGAGCCGCTTTGCAGTTCAGCCAGGACCGCCGGAGGCGCGTGTCCTGGCGTGGAACTGGCGCTGGAGAGCGAGGCGTCACAGCCGGTGCTCGGCACGACGATCAGCGGCAGCAGGCAAACGGCGCAAACGGCAAAGGCACTACGATCCATCGCTCTTCCGTGACTGAAAATTCCTAAGTCGCGCCCAGTTTCCGTTGTGGCGCGCATGAATCATTTCAGCGATCGTCAGTCGGCCACAGGCATCCCAAGAAAATCCGCT
>JBGQKM010000212.1:0-10870 GCA_041499515.1 Planctomycetia bacterium
CCGGGGTTCGGGGGTCCGCCGAGCCGTGGATGTTTGGTCGAATCCCATTCGGCTTCGTGCACGCCTGAAATCTGGGCGACCCACTCCAAAAGCTCTTGCTGGGCCTTCGCGTCCACGTCCTCGCTCAAGCGACCACGCACTTGGCGCGCATCCTCGGGCGAGATCGCGGCCAGCCATTCCAGGCGCTCGCGCCGGGCCCGAGCGTCGGCCTCGGCCCTGGAAGCGCTCGGCACCGGCCTGCCGAGCACGGCCTGCGCAAATAGCCATGCTTCGCTTGGCGGCGATGTGCCCGATCCGTCAGCGGGTCCTTTGCGGAAATAAGAATCCATGAAAGTTCTCCTGCTTGCGCCACAAAAAAAGAGCCCGCCGCCAGTGTGCGCTTGTGACAGCGCAAGCCAGCTACGGGCTCTTTGGATACTCTATGTTAGTTTCGAGCTCTGCAGATACCCACGCCACGCGCGGTGGTCGTGCCCAGCGATGGCTTCGCTGAGTGAACGGGGAAATAGCCGAAGAAGTGGCCCTTTTCAATCTCCGAAAAAAGCCATGCCCCGGACCGACTTCGTTTTCGCTGCGAGAGACAAAGGGGGGAGATCACGGATTACAGCATCGACAACGTCCCGGATATGCGCACGGTTCGGTCCGGTTTCGAGAGATGGCACGGCTCACGCGTCGATCGTGGGGCTATTCCCCCGCGGGTCCTGCGCCGGCTTTGGCGATCACGCGCGCGCCG
Organism: Planctomycetia bacterium; assembly: GCA_041499515.1. Classification (GTDB taxonomy): domain Bacteria; phylum Planctomycetota; class Planctomycetia; order Pirellulales; family PALSA-1355; genus PALSA-1355. The sequence continues at coordinate 731 of JBGQKM010000212.1, forward strand.
AGTTCGCGGTCCAATTCCAACAGGGCCGCGGCATCGTCTTTCAGCAGATGGAACTTGGCCACGATTTCGCGCGACGTTTTTTCTTCTTCCACCTGTTCGGTGATGAACCACTGCAATTGGACCAGGGCGGCGAAAGCTTTTTCCTTCATCGCCAACTCATACAGGCCGTCGATCTGCTTGCTGACTTGCTGCTCTTGCTGCAGGGCCTGCTCGAACACCGCGGCGACACTCTTGAAGTTGATCGCCGGTTCGGCCACCGCCTTGAGCTTGATCGTGCCTTCGCGGGCCAAAAGAAAATCCAACAGCCGCATGCCGTGGGCGTACTCCTCCTTGCTTTGAATGCGCAGCCAACTGGCGCAACCGAGAAAATTCTGCCGCTCGCAGTAGGTCGACATGGCCAGGTAGGAATACGACGAACTGAGCTCGTTGTTGATCTGGTCGTTAATGGCATCCTGAACGGTTTGGCTGAACATGAGGTGTGTCTCCCGCAGATTTTTGCGAATCACCGCGTGCAACGACGTCGTGAATCGTGCCCGCGGCGTGTCGATGGCCCAAGACGCCACCTTAAGAGATACCGAACTGGAGCGCGAGCGCAAAGGGGGTCGGGACCAGATTTGGCGATAAGAGCCAGCGGACAAAACCGACGGGGACTGTCCCGATTTTGCGGAGTCCTCGGAGCAAAATGGGACTGTCCCCCTCTCCAAAAGGTTTTGTTCGTTGGCTTTAAGTCAGAAATGAGCTTCTCGCGCCGCGACCTGCGGCGGGTCGATGGAAACGAAATAGGGCCAGCCGCTTGCATGCGCTTCTGCATGACTCGCGGCTGGCCCGATAAATCGACCGATTGTCAGTTCGTGAGGCCTAGGGGCCAATGCTCTGCGGATTCTTGGCTAAAAAGTCGCGCGGGCCGCGGTTCGTGTAGTACGGATAGGTGGTGGCGCCGGTCGGAGGCCCTGCGGCGAACTCGTATTCGCCATCGGCGTCGCGGCGCTGTTGAACCAACGGATGGCCCGCGGCCGGACGACGTCGGGCGATGGCCTGCGAGGGACCGCGGCCAGCGGCCGGACCGGCCGAGGCGGTGCAATCGGAGCAGCCACCGCCGCCCGTGCCGCCGCAGGAATCGCAAGCCGGACCTTCGTGGCCATAACCGCAACTGCCGCGGCAACCCCCGCAGAACAGCCGGTCGAGGCAACAGCAGCCGCTGCTGCCGGCCGCCATCGTGACGGCCAACAAGACAAAAATTGCACTTTTCATGATCGCTTATAATCCTTTCTCGCTGATTTGGGTCTTAGCCTGTTAGCCTGACTGCGCCCGACTCGTGTCAGCTCGAGCCCCCCAGGATTGAAACTTGCCGTCGATGGTTTCGCGTCCCGAATGCATCTTGCCCGGCAACGCGTGCCAGAATCGACAGACCACCTACCTTTGGACTATCGGCCGCATAATCCTCAAAGTTCAGCAAATCGTCACGTTGGGTACTCGCGGCAGCATCGACCCGAGCTCGCCAACACTTCCAGGCCGGACAGCTTCCGCGGGCTGATAGCGTCGGGATGGGAAGCCAGGAGGGCTGGAAAAAGCACGCGCTCTTGGGGCTCGTCAGCTCGGACTTGGCCCGTCACGGGTGATCTGGTAAAAGAGGCCGACTTAAGGCAACCCCTAGGGTGCGGCGGGAATCCGCGCGCTGGTGGGGAATCGGCTTGGGAACTTACTCGCGCTGAGAAAGTAATCAAGGATGGGCAATTTCTGGCGGACCGTCCGCTTGGCATTACGGTACTACTGGACCGTGGCGGCATCGGTCGTTTGCGCGCTGGTGGTGGCCGGCTTATGGGGCGGCAATATCGGCGCGCTCTATCCCTTGATCGAAGTGGTGGGGAACAGACAGACCCTCGGGCAGTGGGTCGACAAGGCGATCGACGAATCCCAGCGGGCGGTGGCCCAGCAGAGCGCGACCGAACACGACCTGCAAAACCAACTGACCCAAGCGCCTACGGTTGAAAAGCGGTCGCTCGAGCGACAATTGACCGAGGCCACGACGCAACGCGAGGCGGCCGAAACCGACCTGAGTCACTTCAGCCGGCTCAAGCCCTATATCGACGCCTATTTGCCCGACGATCCGTTTCGCACGCTGGCGGTCATCGTGGCGCTATTGTTGGCCGGCACGGTCGTCAAAGACACGTTTCAAACGGTGGGGTCGTTTCTGGTCGATCGCGTGGCCCAACTGGCCATGTTCGACTTGCGCAAGCAGTTTTATCGCCGCACGCTGCGGATGGACCTGGCGACGTTCAATGAAAGCGGCACCAGCGATCTGTTGTCTCGCTTTACGCATGACGTCGAGAACATCGCCGGCGGAATTCAAACGCTCTTCGGCCGCGCGGTTCGCGAACCGCTGAAGATGATCGTCTGCCTGGCCGGCGCGGCATATATCTGCTGGCAACTGCTGCTGCTCTCGCTGATTGTCGCGCCGTTGGCCGGCTTTTTGATCGGACTGTTGGCCAAGACGCTCAAACGGGCCAACCGCAAAGCGCTCGAGGAAATGTCCTCGCTCTACACCATCCTGGCCGAATCCTTCATCGGCATCAAGGTCGTCAAGGCGTTTACCATGGAACGCCACGAACGCAGCCGGTTTCATCGCACCAGCAAAAAAGTCTATCGCAAGGCGATGCGCATCGCGCTGTACGATGGGCTGATCAATCCGGTGACCGAAGTGATGGGCATTTCGGCCATCTGCCTGGCCATTTTGTTCGGCGCCTACCTGGTCATCACTCAGGAGAATCATCTGCTGGGCATCAAAATGAGCGATCGCCCGCTATCGCTCAGCGCGCTTTTGCTGTTTTACGGCCTGTTGGCCGGCGTGAGCGATCCGGCCCGGCGGCTGGCCGAGGTCTTCAATAAAATCCAACGGGCGGCTGCGGCGGCCGATCGCGTGTATCAACTGCTCGATCGTGAACCGACGATTTTCGATCCGCCCCGGCCGCGCCCCCTGCCCCGCCACCATCGCGATCTGGTGTTCGACCGCGTCTCGTTCCACTACTCGCCGCAGCAACCGGTCCTGGAAGATATCAACCTGCAGATTCCTTTCGGGGAAACGATCGCCATCGTCGGCCCCAACGGCTGCGGCAAGAGCACGCTGGCCAACCTCATCGCGCGGTTCTTCGACCCGGTGTCCGGCAGCGTGCACTTGGACGGAATCGACTTGCGCGACGTGAGGCTGTGCGACTTGCGCAGCCAAATCGGACTGGTCACGCAAGAGACTTTGCTGTTCGACGACACGGTGCTCAATAACATCCGCTACGGCTGCCCGCAGGCCACCCGCGAACAAGTGATCGAGGCCGCCAAACAAGCCCACGCCCATAAGTTCATCGAACAAAAGCTCGAACACGGCTATCAAACGAGCGTGGGCCAGGGCGGCGGGCGCTTGTCCGGCGGACAGCGGCAGCGGATCGCGTTGGCCCGGGCCATCTTGCGCGACCCGGCCCTGTTGATTCTTGACGAGGCCACCAGCCAGATCGACTTGGAAAGCGAACAACTGATCCACAAGGTCTTGGAACAGTTCATTCGCCATCGCACGACCGTGATCGTGACCCATCGCCTGGCCACGCTGGCCTTGGCCAACCGGATCGTGGTGATGAACTCGGGCCGGATCACCGATTTGGGCACCCACGACCAGCTTCTGGGCCGTTGCGACCTGTACCAGCGGCTGCACCAGATCCAGTTCAAAGAGACCGCCTAGACGGCGGCTTTTTTGACCTTTTTTTGCGACAGTGGATTTCTTGGCCCACCATTTGCTTTAGGCCCTGTTGGATTTGGAAGAGGCACCATCCCTGCAAGCGGTTGGGAGACTCCGGGGCCGGAACAGAGAAGAGCACGGTTTCGGGGCCGGTAAGCAGAAGAGGTGCAGCAACACAACGACGGAAGCCATTGGTAGTTTTTTGTTTACGAGCTGAACGGAACAGCGAGGCCAGCGAGTAAACCGAGCAAGAACCCAACGCTTCCGTGCTTAAAAAGGCGAGTTGAGGTCCCACAGCAGTCTCAGGGCCTCAACTCGCCTGTTGCATTATCATGCATCAAAATGAAACAGGTGCATCAAAACGATACATCTTTTTCAGATTCCAAATCTACCCTCTAGCCATTGCAATAAAAAGTTCCTGACCGGACGACTTGTATTGCAACCGTGACGGTTTTTTCCGGCAAGACGCCGGTAAGAGCGTGCAATGCTGCCCCATCGGGCATTCGCATTTCCAGTGGGCCTTTATGGCACTGACGCAGGGATTGATCGCGTTATTCTCGGCTCGCGCTGAGGGCCGCCGCTTGGCCCTTGCGCTGGTTGCGCTGTCGGTCCTGGGTTGCTCAGCGAGCGCCGTTTTTGCCGCCGCTGACGAAGAGCCGCCGGCTGCGGTGACCCCCAAAGTCGCCGGAAAAAACACGCTGCCCCAGGTCGCGCTGATCAACCAGCAGATTCGACTGCATTGGGAGTCGAACAAGCTGGCTCCCTCGGCTCCGGCCACCGATGGCGAATGGTGCCGCCGGGCGTTTCTCGACGTGCTGGGCCGGTTGCCCCGGGTCGACGAACTGAAACGATTTCACGACGATCCGGCCCCCGAGCGCAAAACGCGGCTGGTCGCCCGCCTGTTGGGCGACGACTATGTCGAAGAATATGCCCGCAACTGGACGACGCTGTGGACCAACGTCCTGATCGGCCGCAGCGGCGGCACCGAGCGGCGGTCGCTGATCAACCGCGAGGGGCTGCAAAAGGCTTTGCGGAGCGCCTTGCAGCGCGACATGCCGTACGACCGCATGGTCTTCGAGCTGATTTCGGCCAAAGGCGTGAGCAAGCCGGGCGAGGAAGGTTTCAATGGCTTTGTCAACTTTCTGGCCGGCAACCTGATGGAAAACGGCGTGCAGGCCACGGCCAAGACCTCGCAGATCTTCCTGGGCCTGCAGATTCAATGCACTCAATGCCACAACCATCCGTTCAACGATTGGAAACAAAACCAGTTCTGGGAGATGAACGCCTTCTTCCGCCAGACGCGTGCCTTGCGACGGTTCGAAAAAGGGCGCGAGGTGGCCGCCATCGAGTTGATCAACCAGGATTTCTCCGGCGAGAACAACCAGCCGGAAGAAGCCGCGCTGTTTTATGAACTGCGCAACGGATTGTCGAAAGCCGCCTACCCGGTGTTCGTCGACGGCACGAAACTATCCAGCGACAGCGGCTATATCGCCGACGTCGACCGCCGCGGCGAAGTGGCCAGGCTGATCGTCGGCTCCGAATATCTCGCCAAGGCACTGACGAATCGGCTGTGGGCCCATTTTTTGGGCTACGGGTTTACCAAGCCGATCGACGACATGGGGCCGCACAATCCGCCCAGCCATCCGGAATTGCTCGAGGCCCTGTCCGCCGAATTCAAAACCCGCAGCTATCATCTCAAGGAACTGATGCGCTGGATCCTGTTGAGCGAGCCGTATGGGCTGTCCAGCAAGTTCAACGCCCGCAACAAGAAGGACGATCCGGCCCTGGGCGAAAAGCCGCTGTTCAGCCATTTTTATCTGCGACAGATGCGGGCCGAAGAGCTCTACGAGTCGTTGCTGGTGACGACCGAAGCGCAAAACACGCAGACCAGTTATGAAAAGCAGGAGTCCACGAAGCGCGAGTGGCTGAAACAATTCACGCTGGCCTTTGGCACCGACGACAACGAAGAAACGACGACGTTCAACGGCACCATTCCGCAAACGCTGATGATGATGAACGGCGACCTGATCAACAAAGCCACCAGCACCGAAAAAGGGGGCTTCTTGCAACGCGTGGCCACCGACCCCAAAATGAACAACGCCGCCAAGATCCACCACCTGTATATGGCGGCCCTGGCACGCAAGCCAACCCCCCAGGAAATCGTGATCGCCAACGAACTGATGCTGCTGCGCAAAGGCGATCCGGTCGCGGCGCTGCAGGACGTCTGGTGGGCGATCCTCAACAGCAACGAATTTATTTTGAACCACTAGCAGCACAGAGATTGCCTGTCCGATTGGAGCTCGCCATGCCTGACTCGTTTCTGCCACGCGGAATGACCCGCCGCCATTTTTTGCAGCATCTGGCCGGCGCGTCGGCATTGGTCGGGCCGGCGATGTCCTTGACCACAGCCTTGCGGGCCAACGCCGCCGACCTGAAAAAACGACACAAGGCCGCCATCCTGCTGTGGATGGGGGGCGGACCGGCGACGATCGACCTGTGGGACCTCAAGCCCGGCGCACCGACCGGCGGACCGTTTCAGGCCATTGGCACCTCGGGCGCCGAGCAAATCTGCGAGCACCTTCCGCTGGTGGCCCAGCAGATGCACCACCTGGCGATCGTCCGCTCGATGAGCACGCGCGAGGCCGATCACAATCGCGGCCGCTACTACATGCACACCGGCTATGTGCCCAACCCGAACATCGAACATCCCGGCTACGGCTCGGTGATCAGCCACATGCTGGCCAACCAGACCAAGCGCTTGAACCTGGAGATTCCGCCTTTCGTGGCCGTGGGCGGCGGCAGCGTGGGGCCGGGCTTCTTGGGCATGACCTGTGCGCCGTTCGTCGTCAATTCCGACGGCAACGTGCGCAACCTGCCAGATCTCAAGGAGGGCCACGGGGGCGTCGGCGCCGACCGGCTCGGCCAGCGCATGCAGATGTTGGCCTCGCTGGAAAAGAGTTTCGTCAAGCAGGAACGGGGCCAATCGGCCCAGGACCACGCCAACGTTCTGGAAAAGACCGTGGCCCTGATGACCAGCAAGCAGATGGACGCCTTCAAGGTGAACCAGGAAAGCGAAGCGGTTCGCGAGCGGTACGGCAAAACCGGTTTCGGCCGCGGCTGTCTGATGGCCCGCCGCCTGGTCGAACAAGGCGTGGCGTTCGTCGAGGTCGACTTAGGCGGCTGGGACACGCACAGCAACAACTTCAAAACCTTGAGCGACACCAAACTGCCCGAGCTGGACAAGGCGATGAGCGCCCTGGTTTCCGATTTGGACGAGCGGGGAATGCTCTCCGACACGGCCATCCTGTGGATGGGCGAATTCGGCCGCACGCCGCGCATCAACGGCGCCAGCGGCCGCGACCACTGGGCCCGCAGTTGGAGCGTCGTGCTCGGCGGAGCCGGCCTGAAGGGGGGCATCGCCGTGGGCCGCACCAACGCCGACGGCACGGACGTCGACACCGAGCCCTACGCCTCGCAAGACGTGATGGCCACGATCTGCAAATCGCTGGGCATTTCGCTCGAGACCACCTTCACCAGCCGCAACGGCCGCCCGATGAAAATCGCTAACGGCGGCAAAGTAATCCAAGAACTCTTCGTCTAAGCCCGCAGGAACCTGCTCACGCTAGGCGTGAGTATCGCACCCAAGATGGCATGGAAACGGCCCGCGACCTGGATGCACGTTGCGTCCGGGCCGCAGGCCGCGTTCTCGGGCGTGTGCCCTACTCCGGCAGGCGCCGGCGCTTGCGCCAGCGGCTCGCAGCAAACGCGCCCAGCGACGTCGCCAGTAGCGACCACGTCGGCGGCTCCGGCACGAGATTGGCATTGGCCCAGGCAATCGCGTCATCCAGGATCGCGTCGTCGAGATTGTTGTTGTAAACCACGAAAATCGGGTCCGAATCGGCGATACCCGAGCCGGGCAACGATAATTTCATCCCAATGAGGTAGAGACCATCGGGCGCGTTTGGCGGGTTTTTGTCGGTGCCGTCGGTGTAGTTCAAATCCGATTCGATGTGCACGTGCAACCGTCCGGCCGCTGCCGTGTTGCCGATCGTGGAAATGTCCGGCACATGGCTGGTGGCGTCGATGAGCAGGTCGTGATTGAGGCCCAATGAAACGGAAACCGGCGCGGCGCCGAACGACACTGCGCCCCTGCCATCCCAGTATTCGAGGTTTGTGAGCACCGTGAACGCCAGGTCCTTGCTCGCCGGCAGCAGACCATTATTCGGAAAGACGCCGACCGTGAAGGAGGTGCCGTTATTGAATCCCGGATCCGTGATGATGAACGGGTGGGACGCGACTTCGTCGAAGTGAAAGCCATAGACGCGCTCCGTGATGTTGACTTGGCCCGTCACGTCATCCTCGCCGCCGGTGACGATCTTGCCGGCCAACTCGTAGGGCACGACGTCGAAATCAGCGCGCGCTACCGCGCCGCTCGAGAGAATCATCAAAACCGGCACAACTTTTCGAAAGAAACGCATGAAATTTGACCCTTTCAGAAGACAAGTGATCTTCGAGTCCTTGTGACAAATAGTTCTTTCGGTAACGCGCCGTGAACGACCCGTCGTCCGCCGGCACGAAGCCGCGTCCGCGTATTCTGCGGCCGCAAAATGACGAGTCATTGGCGGTCCTCTCGAAATATCAACCGGTTGGAGTTCATTGCCGTTGCCGTCCGCAACATGGGCGGGCGGAAAACTAAGGGGGTAGCGAAAAGTCGAACACGTCGGCGACCCATTGCTGGATCTGCTCGCTCGAAATCAGTGCAACGTGGCCATCGGCATACAAATAATGCGCGGACCCGCCGTGGCGATCGACGGCGATTTCGGCGCTAATGGCCGTGAAAACGAGATTCTTTTTGATGTTCGAAGCGATGAACCAATTGAACGAATGAACGTGATCGTTGAATACGTCGATATCGGCCGGGTCCAGACTTCGCATCGCGCCGGCATCCTTGTTCTCCGAAAGCTCGAAGCTCACGATCGTCTGCGACATCGCCGCCAGCTTTCGAATGTTCTCGAATGGCGGGATGCTCTCCTTCGACAGATAGCCGTTCATCGTGTAGCTGGTGCCCTTGCCTAGCAGCCGCAAGTGGCCCGCTAGATCGCTTGGACAAATCCGAATGGCGTCGACGTCTTCCATATAGGGCGCGATCGTGTAGATCCATGCTTTGTCGTATTTCCCGGTCACCGGATCGGGCTGGATGGTGTGCGACGTCTCCGGCCAGTGGCCGCGGTGGGTATCGCAAAACTGAGCCATGGCGAGTCCTACCTGCCGCATGTTGCTTGCGCAATGGGCGATTCGCGCCGCCTCGCGCGAGGCTTGCACGGCCGGGACCAACAGCCCGACGAGAATCGCGACGATGGCGACCACGACCAATAGTTCGACGAGGGTAAACGCGTGTCGACGGCTGATCGCAATTCTTCACCCCCTCGGTCGAAACATCGGGAATCCAGTCTGTGTGTTGAACGAACTCTCTGCGGGCAAGCGACAACCGCCGTGCCCAGGCTAAGCGGACTCCGCTCCGGCGGCGCGCAAGTCACGGTTTTGGTCGGACCGCGTTCGCTCGCGCGCCCTCCGGAGACGGAGATCTCTGCGCACACAAATTGCCCAACGGCGCAACCGCTTCCGCACGATTCACACGTCTGCAAGCGCAGTCACTCGCCTTCACTAGCCAAATCCTTTGTGCAATTCGAGCCGACTAACCGCGCAAGCGCAAGCGCCGACGCAGCACCGGGGAATCACTTGGGGACGGCGTTAAAGAAGCGGCAATGCGGCCGGCGGAGCGCGCGAGCGATAGACGCTCGTCGCACCTGCCACGCACTGGGCCGTCAACGCGACGGGTGCCGCCGATGAGAAATGCGCCGCGAAGAACGACGCCAGGTAGAGATTCGATTGGGCCTGTGAGAAATGACTGCAGATCGGGCAGTCATGGTCTGCCACCCACGCCCCATTGCGGATCGCGCACGCCCTGCCATCCCCTTCGTGGCCGCCGGAAAAATAGCCATCGACTCCGGCGTGCCGATGATGCTCGGGCGCTCCAAGCGCGTGATGAAACGAGTGCCCGACGAAGGAATGCAGGCCCTGGCCGACGAGAGAAATACAGCCAAAAAAGGCCGCAAATGCCCAGGAAAACAAGGGCCGGGAAGAAGGTCGCATCAAATGACCGCCGCACGCTTTCGCGCAAACAATGAGATCTCGGGCGGTCCGACCACCTGCGAATTTAGACAGTCGGACACGCGTTGTCAAGCGGGCATGCGACAAATTGTTCGAGTTGACACCCCCAGCGCCGGCGTCTAATCTGCCAGCGTTCGGACGGCTCACGCCATCGCGGCCGACGGCCGCCCGTGTTTTCTCCACATCACTCGGCTCAACCTCTCTGGCGTGCGCGCAAGTATTGCTACATCGCCCGGAACGCTTCGCCC
>JBGQKM010000213.1:0-10866 GCA_041499515.1 Planctomycetia bacterium
AGCCGATCATCTTCTACCTGGAAAAGACGATCCCATTCATCTACCGCAAGCCGATACGCGAGGGAATCGCCGAATGGAACCGTGCCTTCGAGAAGGCCGGGTTCGCCAATGCCGTCGAAGTCCGTCAACAGGAAGACAAGGACGATTGGGATCCCGAAGATATCCGCTACAACACGTTCCGCTGGATCACAGCCGGCGCGGGGTTTGCAATGGGGCCCTCGCGCGTCAATCCGAGCACGGGTCAGATTCTCGACGCCGACGTGATCTTCGACGCCGATTTCCTCCAATTCTGGAAACAGGAATACGAGAACTTCACGCCCGAGAGCGTCGCCGCGATGACCGGCGGCCCGCTGGATTTGAAGGGCTATCAAGAGCAATTGAAAAAAGAAGGGGACTCGCACGGCGCCGCCTGCGAGCTGCACCATGGACTGGCCCGCGAATTGGCCTTTGGCGCGGCGGTGTTGTCGGCGCGGCCCACCAATCCGGTCGAGCGCGACAAATTGATCATGCAAGGCCTGAAAGAAGTCACGATGCACGAGATCGGCCACACGCTGGGTCTGCGGCACAATTTCAAGGCCAGCACGATGCTGACCCTGGATGAAATGAACGACCCCGCGAAGACCAAGGACACCGGACTGAGCGGCTCGGTGATGGATTATGCGCCGGCCAACCTGATGCCCCAGTCGATGAAGCAGGGCGATTATTTTTCGACCACGATCGGTCCCTACGACGTGTGGGCCATCGAGTATGGCTACAAGCCGCTGTCCGGCGGCACCGACGGAGAGGTCGCCGAGCTGAAGAAAATCGCGGCCCGCTCCGGCGAGCCGGCCCTGGCCTATGCCACCGATGAAGACACGCGCGGCATCGATCCGGATCCGTTGTCCAACCGCTTCGACTTGGGCAAGGACCCTATCGCGTACGCAAAGCTGCGGGCTCAGCTCATCAGCGAGCAATGGCCCAAGGTGATCGAGGAAACGGCCAAAGTCGGCGAAGGTTATCAGAAGGTGCGCCAGGTGTTCGGCATTCTGCTGGGCAACCACGGCCGAGCCATGTACTTCGCTTCGCGATACCTGGGCGGGGTGTACGTCAATCGGGCGCACAAGGGGGACGCCAACGCGCAGGCTCCCTTCGTGATCGTGGAGGCGGCCAGGCAGCGCGAAGCCCTGGCACTGGTGGAAGAGCAGGTTTTTAGCGACAAGCCGTTCCAGTTTCCGCCGGACTTGTACAACTACCTGGCATCGACGCGCTGGTCGCATTGGGGGTCGCAGGTTCCCTTTCGCAACGACTACCCGGTGCACGAAGTCATCGCGATGTGGCAGGACCGGATTCTCGAACAGTTGCTCTCGCCCTTGACGCTCGAACGGTTGCACGACAGCGAATTGCATCTGCCGGCCGATCAGGATGCGCTGACCACGCCCGAATTGCTCGATCGATTGACCAAGGCGATTTTCTCGGAAGTCGACAAGATGCCCGACGGCGAATACACCAACCGCAAGCCGGCCATCAGCAGCCTGCGTCGCAACTTGCAGCGGGTCTACTTGAAGCGGCTGGCGCAGCTTTCGATGGGCAATTCCGATGCCCCGCAGGATTGCCAAACGGTGGCTTACGCCGAATTGACCGGGCTCGAGGGACGCATCAACACGCTGCTGAAGAACAACACGAAGCTCGACACCTACAGCCGGGCCCACCTGGAAGAAACGGCCAGCCGAATTCACAAAGTGGTCGACGCCCGGTTGAACCTGGCGACGCCCTAATCAAGCGTCACGCGCTGCCGCCTGCCTGCACAGTCGCCCTTTGCATCGGAGGGTGGTTTTTTTCTGGGCAAGCCGCCAGGCGACGGCATCCGTAGCGCTCTGCTCAAGACCGATGATCCGCTTTCGCAAAGCGGCCGGTCGGGATATGCTAGACGCACCGGGTCGATCGGGAGAGAGCCTGCTATGCGAATGGTGGTCGCCGTCATTCAACCGACAAAACTCAGCGCGGTCCGCGACGCCTTGGCAAAAATCGGCGTCACGCGGATGACGGTTTGCGACGCCCAGGGCTTTGGACGCCAGCGCGGCCAGACCGAATACTACCGCGGCAACGAATATCAAACGAACCTGCTGCGAAAAATCGCCTTGGAAATCACCGTCAACGAAGATTTTCTCCAGCGCACCGTCGACACGATCGTGAGCGTCGCCCGCACCGGGCCCGAGGGCAGTATCGGCGACGGCAAGATATTCGTCTTGCCGGCGGACGAGACCATCGACATCGGCGGCGTCGTACGCGGACCGGAAGCGGTCTGAATCGGAACTTTGGGACTTCCACGATGCCCGCGCTGGCTCTGATTTCCGATCTGGTAGTGCAATCGCAAGTGTCTGGCGCCGCGACTCGGGCCGGGACGACCGTGGAAATGGTCGCCTCGGCCGAGGCATTACTGGCAAAAGCCGAAACGATGCAGCCGAGTCTCGTGATCCTGGACTTGAGCCATGCGGGCCTCGATCCGGGGCAATTGCTCCCGCGCTTGAAGGAACGCATCCCGCAAGGCGCCACGACTCTCGCCTTTGGGCCGCACGTGCATCACGAGCGACTCCGTGCGGCGACCGAGGCTGGCTGCGACCTGGTCATCTCGCGCGGACAATTTCACGCGCAGGCCGAAGAAATCCTGAAGCGCTACGCCGCCGGATAACACCGGCGCGCGTTTTGGAATCGCGGACCCGGACAGATCAAGACGAAGCCTTGCTTCCGCCCGCTTCCGGATCGTCGGCCGCCGCGGGCACGCCGTCGGGACCGGTCTTCAGCGGCGGCAGGCCGTGAAGTTCTTGTTCTTCGGGCATGAAGACTTCGTCCATTTCCGTGTCATCGACGAGCCGTCGCAGCAGGAAATAGATGAGCGTGGAGGCGGACCAGAAGTAACTGAAAATGAAGCCGAACGCCAGCGTGCGCAGGCAATTGTTCCAGAATTGGATCAGCGAGGCGCCGGCGTTTCCGCCGTAGGAATCCAGAGTTTCCTGGCCGTAAATGCTTTGGATTTGGGCAACTCCGCTGCCCCAGCTAATCCCCCAGTTGCTCAAGTCGATGATCCAGAACACGAACAGCGAAACCAGATACCAGCCCAGGACGCCGACAAATGCCGCCACGACGGCGTAGAACAAGTAGTGCAAGGGTCGTTGATAGGCGTAGGAATACGAATGGCTCAGCGCGCCGAACGAGTCGGTTCCCTCGGCGCTAATCGCGCCCCACATCAGCGGCCAGCCGAAGAACAAACCAATCAGCAGAAAAGCCATCAGGAAACCGATCAACAGCACCAGCGGCCACAAGATACCGACCAGAAAAATGCCAGGACCCACGCGCATCAACAGGCCCAACAGGGCCAGAAACAGGGCCGCCAGGAACGTGCCGAGCATCGGAAACAACGGAGCCACGATATAGGCCGTCCACCGCGGCCGCACGAACTCTGCCAACTGGCTCCACGACAGATTCTCTTGCCGCGCGATGCAAACGGCTGCCTGCCGCGTGATCGCACCACCGAAAAACGACCAAACCACCAGGCTCCACAACGCACACACCAACCAATAGACCAATTGGCTGAAGCTCGCATCGGCCGCAAAAATCTGCGCGAAGGGTGTACTGATCTCATGCCACCCGACCAGCAGCGGGCTCTGCTCGCGCCACGCGTCTAACGTCGTCAAGTGACCGACCGGGACACCCACGGCCGGTCGCTCCCAGGGCCACACGCTATTGGCGGCGATTTGCGCTTGAAGCTGCGGATTGTCCGTGCCCTTGAACAACTCGCCGCACACGCGCCACCCCGCCGACGTGCCCGCGACCGCTATGGCCGCCAGCAGGATCGCGCGAAAGTTCAGGGCCATCCGCAGCGCCGAAACCAGTCGCAGCGCCGAAAAAGCTTCCTCGCCAGCCATGGCGCGAAGCGTTGCAGGATCTTCTGACATGACCAGGACTCCACGCCGAAACTTGGTTTTCCGAAATTGCCCGGGTTGGCGGCAATTATACGGTTTGTGCAATCCGGCAAGAATAGGGAATCAGGGGAAAGTAGGGGCCGAAATCCGCCGGAAATTCCCCGCCGGCCGGCAGGCCTCGCGACGCCAATCTTTCAGACCGGCAAACCCAAAGTTCAATCGTCGTCCGCGTCGTCGCGATGTGGGGGCCGATCTTCTTCCGGGGAGACTTCGCCAAGCGGCATGCCGATCTCCTCTTTCAGCCAGCGATTCAGGTCGATCTGCCGGCAGCGGTCGCTGCAAAACGGCAAGGCACGGCTATGTTGCGGATCGAACGGCTGATCGCAGGTAGGGCAACGCACCTGGGTCATGCGGGATCACTCGCGGCCGGGAGGGGCCTTCTTGTCGGAAGATTTTGGATTGCTCGGCGTATCGGCCGAGGAGCTGGGGCTCTTGGACCCAGAACTTTCCTTATCGGAGTTCGTCGACGATTTGCTCTCGCCGCTATTGGAACTCGAATCGGCGCTGGCGGCTTTCTTATAGGCGTCGCTGCGATAGTCGGTTTGATAAAAGCCGGAGCCCTTGAACATGATGGCGGCTCCGGTGCCAAACAGCCGCCGCAGTTTCATTTTCTTGCAAGCCGGACATTTGCGTTGCACCTGGTCGCTCATCGACTGAAACAGCTCGAACTTGTGACCGCAGGCTTCGCAAAGATAGTCGTAGGTAGGCATGCACTACTTTCTGTTTGTACGCTTCCGGCTGGTTCAATGCGTCAGGTTGCCAATCACGGACTAAGCTCTGGAAGCCTGTTCTGAACTGGGCAAGGTGGAAACGATGACTTGCGCCGGACGAACCACTCGGTCATGCAGCATATAGCCCTCCTGGGCCACCAGCACCACCGTGTTCGGTTCGTCATCCTGGCTGGGTTGTTGCGAAATGGCCTGGTGGAACGCCGGATCGAACGGCTGGCCCAACGCGTCGATGCGTTTGCAGTCGTGTTGCGCCAGCACCGCTTCGACGTTGTTTGCGATCATTTTCACGCCGTCCAATAGGCCGCTGCCGCCGGCCGATTTTTCGGCCGCGGCGATGGCACGGTAGATGTTGTCCAACACCGGCAGCAAATCGCGCAGCAAGGGCAGCATGGCATACCGCCGGTCGTCTTCCATTTCGCGGCGGATCCGCTTGCGATAATTGTCCATCTCGGCCTGAGCCCGCAACACGCGATCGCCGGCGTCTTCCAAATCGGCCTTGAGTTTCTCGATTTCCACCTCGCTGGCCTCCAGCGCGGCGGCGGCGCCCGCATGAGCTCCCTCGGTCGGGGCCGTCGGAATCATATCCCCTTCGTTCATGGGATCTATCGGATGGTTGGACATATTCGCACCTCGGTCCTCGACACGTTCATCTCTCGCCGAAATACTCGCGCACTTTTTCGAAGAAATTCTTGCGATGCGGGCTGACGTCCACGTGCTCCTGCTCGGCCAATGCCCGCAACAACTCTTCCTGCCGATCGCTCAGGGCTTTTGGGACCTCAATATTGACCTGGACCAACAAATCTCCCACGTCACGACCGCGTGGGCTGGGCATTCCGCGCCCGCGCAGCTTGAACACCTCGCCCGATTGCGTGCCGGCCGGCACCTTCAACTCGTGGGACCCGTCGAGCGTGGGCACGTCGAGCTGGGTTCCCAGCGCGGCTTGCGAATACGAAATCGGAATCCGCACGATCAGATGCTGGCCTTCGCGTTGGAACAGCCCATGCTCTCTGACCGCGATAAAACAATAGCAGTCGCCCCGCGGCCCTCCGCTGGGACTGGGCTCTCCCTCGCCCGGCAGTCGCACGCGCATCTGATCGTCGATGCCCGCGGGAATCTGCACGTCGCGGCGCACCGTTTTCTGTACGAATCCCGAGGCCCGGCAGGTCGTACAAGGATCTTTGATGATCGAGCCGGCGCCGCGGCAGGAGGGGCAAGTGCTCTGCACCCGAAAAATTCCGGTAGCCTGCATCACCTGGCCACGGCCTCCGCAGTAAGTGCAGCGCGCGCGGCTCGAGCCCGGCTTGGCGCCCGACCCGTTGCAATCGGCGCAGGTTTCATGTCGCAGGAACTCGACGGTTTTGGTCGCGCCGCGGGCCGCTTCGAGCAGGTCGAGCGTGACGTCGCAGCGAACATCGGCGCCTTTGCTGGCCCGCCGCCGGCCGCCTCCAAACAAGTCGCCAAACGCGCTATCGCCGAAAATATCGCCGAAGGCCGCGAATATGTCGTTCACATCGGCGAACTCCCGCGTCCGGGCCGAGCCGTCGAAAGCGGCGTGGCCGTAACGGTCATAGCGGGCCCGCTTCTCGCGGTCGCCGAGAACCTCGAAGGCCTGGGCGGCCTCTTTGAACATCGCCACAGCCTGGTCGTCGCCCGGATTCTTGTCCGGATGACACTTGATGGCTAGTTTGCGATAAGCGTCCGAGATCGCCTTGTCCGAAGCGGACCGATCGACGCCCAGCACCTCATAGTAGTCACGTTTGCCGGCCATTTTCACCATGGCTTAAGTTCGGTTCGTCTGCACTCGAGTACCATTCAATTATAGGCCGTAGGGGGAATCGCGTATGCAGCAAAACGAACCGCCCACGCGCCGCAAACGGGCCACCTCAAGCTCTGAAGTGGCCCTTCACGCGACGTTTTTCTTGAGTCGGTTCTGCTTTAACGAACACTGCCTTCGACGCGATTCTTGGCTTTGTCGTCCTTGTCGAAGGTCGTGACCAAGGCCTCGGTGGTGAGCATCAGCCCGGCAATGCTAGCGGCATTGCTCAGAGCGCTGCGCACGACTTTCACCGGGTCGATAATGCCGGCCTTGAGCATGTCGACATACTTACCGGCGTTGGCGTCATAGCCCATGTTGGTCGGCTTCTGGCTGACTTCGTCCACGACGACCGAGCCGTCGATGCCGCAGTTGTCGGCGATTTGCTTCATGGGAGCCGTGAGCGCGTGCAGCACGATATCGACGCCGATCTTTTCGTCGCCCTTGGCTTGCGAGCGGACATTCTCCACCACTTCGCGGCAGCGAAGCAGCGCCACGCCCCCGCCGGGCAGAATGCCTTCTTCCACCGCGGCGCGCGTGGCATGCAGCGCGTCTTCCACGCGGGCCTTCTTTTGTTTCATGTCGGACTCGGTGCCGGCGCCGACCGAGATGATCGCCACGCCGCCGGTCAGCTTCGCCAGCCGCTCTTGAAACTTCTCTTTGTCATAATCGCTGTCCGTGGCGTCGATCTGATTGCGAATTTGCTGAATGCGATTCTGGATGTCGGCTGGCTTGCCCGCGCCTTTGACCAGGGTCGTGGTGTCCTTGTCGACCGTGACCTGCTTGACGCGGCCCAAGTGCTCCAATCCCAGGTTCTCGAGCTTCAGGCCTAAGTCCTCGCTGATCATCGTGCCGGAAGTCAACACCGCGATGTCGCCCAACATGGCCTTGCGACGATCGCCGAAGCCGGGGGCCTTGACCGCGCACACGTTGAGCACGCCGCGCAGTTTATTGACCACCAACGTGGTCAGGGCTTCGCCGTCGATGTCCTCGGCGATGATCAACAGCGGCTTGCCCGAGTGGGCCACTTTCTCCAACAACGGCACCATTTCGCGGAGATTGCTGATCTTCTTTTCGTGAATCAGAATCAGCGCGTCTTCCAACAGGCAATCCATCTCCGAAGCGCGGTTGATGAAATAGGGCGAAATGTAACCCTTGTCGAACTGCATGCCTTCGACCAATTCCTTGGTGGTCTCGGTGGTCTTGCCTTCTTCGACCGTGATCACGCCATCCTTGCCCACTTTCTCCATCACGTCGGCCAGCAGTTCGCCGATTTCCGGATCGTTGTTGGCGCTGATCGCGCCGACCTGGGCGATTTCGTCCTTCTTCGACACCGGCTTGGCCATCGCGTGCAGTTTCTCGATCGCGACGGCTACGGCCTTCTCGATACCGCGACGCACGGCCATCGGATTGCTGCCGGCCGCGATATTGCGGGTCCCTTCCTTGAAGATCGCGCGGGCCAGCACCGTGGCGGTCGTCGTGCCGTCTCCGGCCACGTCCGAGGTCTTCGACGCGACTTCGTTGACCAATTTGGCGCCCATATTCTCAAAGCGATCTTCCAATTCGATTTCTTTGCTGACCGTCACGCCGTCCTTGGTGACCGTCGGTCCGCCGAACGATTTATCGATAATCACGTTGCGACCCGTGGGGCCCATCGTGACGGCAACCGCGTCGGCCAATTTTTCAACCCCGCGCAACATTTTCGCGCGGGCGGAATCTTCGAAAAGTAGTTGTTTTGCCACGGTGGCGGTTCCTCGTTAATCGTTGGTGATGCGTTGAATTCCTGAATTGGAAACGTGTGGCGCACTTTCGCACGCGCCCCCGAGTGCGCGATGGCGACCTAGAGCACCTTGGCCAAAATCTCGGTTTCCCGCAGGATCTTGACGTCCTTGCCGGCCACCTCGATGTCCGCGCCAGAGTACTTGCCGTAGATCACGACGTCGCCGACGCCCACGGAAAGCTGGCCGCGGTTGCCGTTGTCCAGCAGCCGGCCCGGGCCCACCGAAAGCACTTTGCCACGTTGCGGTTTCTCTTTGGCGGTGTCGGGCAGCACGATCCCGCCGGACGTTCTTTCTTCCGCCTCCTGGGGTTCCACCACCACGCGATCATCCAGCGGTCGCAAGCGTACATGTGCCATGGTTTTTGATCCTTCCGTTACGAGTTATGTGCGTTGAATTGTGAGTTGGTCGTTTGCAAACGAGGGCAAGACAAAAGCGACTTTACATCATGCCTCCCATGCCACCCATTCCTCCCATGCCGCCTCCCATTCCTCCCATTCCGCCCATGCCTCCCATGCCGTGGTCGTGATGATCCTGGTCGCCGGCCTCTTCCTCGCTGGGTAGTTCGGTAATCAGCGATTCGGTGGTCAGCAACAGAGCCGCGACGCTGGCGGCGTTTTGCAAAGCGGTGCGGACGACTTTCGCCGGGTCGATGATGCCCGCGGCGATCAGATCGCAATAGGAATCCTTGTCGGCGTCATAGCCCTCTTCCTTGGCCTTCATCTGTCGCACGCGATTGACCACGACGGCTCCATCGTGACCGGCGTTTTCGGCGATGATCCTGAGCGGAAAATCCAACACGTTGCGGACGATATCGGCGCCGTGTTTTTCGTCGCCCTTGAGCCCCAGCCTCGACAGGGACGATTCGGCGCGAATCAGCGCCACGCCGCCGCCCGGCACGATGCCTTCCTCCAACGCGGCCTGCGTGGCCGCCTTGGCGTCTTCCAACAGGGCCTTGCGTTCCTTCATTTCGGTTTCGGTCGCGGCGCCGCAGTTGATTTGGGCCACTCCGCCGGCGATCTTGGCCAGGCGCTCTTGCAGTTTCTCGCGATCGTATTCGCTGTCGGTGACCTCGATCTCCTTGCGGATCTGATCGGCTCGGCCATCGATGGCCTCTTTCTTGCCGGCCCCGCCCACGACCGTGGTCTCTTCGGCCGTGATGGTCAGCTTCTTGACTTTGCCCAGATCCGAGAGCTTCACCGCGTCGAGCGAGATGCCCAGATCTTTGAAGATCGCCGTGCCGCCGGTCAAAATCGCCAGGTCTCCCAGCATGGCCTTGCGGCGGTCGCCGTAGCCCGGCGCCTTCACCGCGCACACGTTCAAGATGCCCCGCATCTTGTTGACGACCAAAGTCGCCAGAGCTTCGCCCTCGACGTCCTCGGCGATAATCAACAGCGGCTTGTTGGCCTTGCTCACCGCTTCCAACAGGGGAACCAGGTTCTTGGCGTTGGAGATCTTCTCTTCATAGATCAAAATCAGGGCGTTTTCCAAAACGACGGTTTGGTTTTCCTGATTAGTCACGAAGTGCGGCGAAAGATAGCCGCGGTCGAACTGCATGCCCTCGACCACTTCGACCGTGGTCTCGGATTGGCGTCCCTCTTCGACCGTGATCACGCCGTCCTTGCCGACCTTCAAGAATGCATCGGCCAACACGTTGCCGATCGTCGGGTCATTGTTGCCGGCGATCGTGGCAACCTGCATGATTTCTTTCTTGTTCTTTTCGTTGATCGGCGTGGCCATCTTGGCGATCGCGTCGCTCACGGCCTCGGTCGCCTTGGCGATCCCGCGCGAGAGGGCCATCGGATCGCATCCGGCGGCGATCATCTTCAGGCCTTCCTTGAAGATGGCCTCGGCCAGCACGGTGGCCGTGGTGGTGCCGTCACCGGCCACGTCGTTGGTCTTGCTGGCGGCTTCCTTGACCAACTGCGCGCCGAGGTTTTCGTACGGGTCTTCCAACTCGATGCTCTCGGCCACGGTCACGCCGTCTTTGGTGATCTTGGGCGACCCCCAGCCCTTGTCGAGCACCGCGTTGCGGCCCCGAGGACCGAGCGTGCTGCGGACGGCACGCGCTAGTTTGCTCACTCCGGCGGCCAGCGCCCTACGTGCCTCTTCATCGAAGACCATCTGCTTTACCACGCGGTTATCCTCCTCTTACGGTCGTTATCTGTGACCAGCCGCCGCTCAACCCATCGAGGCGAGCAGTCGACCACGCGAAAATGTTCAAAAATGCAGGCTTTTCCTCCGCGACGAAAGCCACAATTGGCAGACAATCGCCCAAGCGGCTCTCCTTTAAAGCAACGCTTGTGCCAAGATGCACAATCAATACACAAGCCATTGAATAACAAGGATTTACAAGACAATTTCCGCGGCTTGGCGCACCGCGGCGCCACGAGGAATCAATAGCCAGAGGTGCCATTTTGGCAGGAGCCAAGCAATCGCGTTCGACTCGGGCCAGCCGGGCGTGGCGGCCGGTCACGGCCTGGAGCCCCCACTGCAATGCCCGAATCCCGCCGACGCTACGGCGTAAACTTTTCGTCGCCGTTGAGCCGCAAGGCAAAACCGGCCAGCAAATCGGCGGCCCGGTC
>JBGQKM010000214.1:0-10859 GCA_041499515.1 Planctomycetia bacterium
CCCGCAGCATGCCGACGCCTGGCACCTGCTCGGTGCGCTGTGTTTGCAATCGGGCAGGACCGGGGAAGCCGTCAAGGCGATCGGCCGCGCGATTGCAATCGGTCCGGACAAATTCGACTACTACAACCATCTGGGCGCCGCCTACGGCACGCTGGGACAGTACGATCAGGCCGTGACCAGTTTGCGGCGCGCCGTGCAGATCGATCCGCAGGCGGCCGTGGCCCACTACAACCTGGGGACCGCTCTGCGCCACCAGGGACGGCTCGAAGACGCCGTGGTCAGCTTTCGCCACTTGATCGCGGTCGATCCGAACTCGGCCGAGGCGCACTACAACCTGGGCAACACGCTGCGCGAATTGAAGCGGCTGGACGAAGCCGAGGCCAGCCTGCGCGCTGCGGTGCGGGCGCGGCCGACCTATGTCAAGGCGATCGTCAACCTCGCCAATGTACTGCGCGAACAGGAGCGGCTGGCCGAGGCGATCGAGATGCTGCGCTCGGCCGTGGCCATCGACCCTCGATACGCCGTCGGGCACCTGAACCTGGGGACCATGTTGCGCGACGCCGGAGAATATGCCGAAGCGGTCGAATGCCTTCGCCGTGCCGTGGCCCTCGAGCCCAAGCGGGCCGAGGCGCACAACAATCTCGGCACGGCCCTGGAAGCCCAGGCGCGTTTCGCCGAAGCTTTGGCCTGTTACGAAGAATCGCTGCGTTGCGATCCTGAATTGCCCGGGGCTCATTTTTGTCGCGCGACGCATCGGCTGCGCCAGGGGGACATCGAGGGCGGATTTGCCGAATTTGAATGGCGTTGGCAGTGCAAAACCTATTCGACGCGCCAATTTCCGCAGCCTCGGTGGGACGGTTCGTCGCTCGAGGGCCGGACGATTCTACTGCATGCCGAACAAGGTCTCGGCGACACGCTGCAATTCATCCGCTACGCCGCCGACGTCAAGAGTCGCGGACCGACGGTCGTCGTCGAATGCCAGCCGGCGCTGCTCGATGTTCTGAAACCGTGCGCGGGCATCGACCGTCTGGTCGCCGCCCACGCGCCGCTGCCGGCGGTCGACGTGCAATGCCCACTGTTGAGTCTGCCGGGCGTGCTGGGACTTTCGATCGAACAACTTGCTCGCGGGTCCTACTTGTCGGCCGACGCCCAGCGGGTCGCTCAGTGGCGCGAGACCCTGGAACCGTACCGCGGTTTTCGCGTGGGCATTTGCTGGCAAGGCAATCGCGAGCACCTGTTCGATCGTCAACGCTCGTTTCCGCTTTCTCGGTTGACCCCCTTGGCGCGGGTCGCGGGCGTGCGACTCGTGAGCCTGCAAAAAGGACCGGGGGCCGAACAGGTTGCCGAGGTGGATTTCGAAGTGATCGACCTCGGCCCGCAATGGGACGAAGCCGGCCCCTTTCTGGATACCGCGGCCATCATCAAGAACCTGGATCTGGTGATCACGTGCGACACGGCAACGGCCCATTTGGCCGGCGGCCTGGGCGCGCCGGTTTGGGTGGCGCTATCGGCCCACGGCGACTGGCGGTGGGGTGCCGATCGCGACGACAGCCCCTGGTATCCGACGATGCGGCTGTTTCGACAGCAGCGACTAGACGTATGGGACGACGTCTTCGAGCGCATGGCTCAGGCATTGCCGTCGTTGATCGCCGACGAAGCCCGCGCAGCCAGTGCAGGAAAGTAGCGATCTAAAGATGCCATTTTCGGCATTGAGCCAATCGCGCGCGTCAGCGGTCGGAATTCGCCGGATCGGGCTGCATGCTGTTCGATTCGCGGTATTCCTGGGCGATCGGCGTCGGGCAGCCGCGGTAGGTCGTGTAGGGCAGCGGCGCCGGAGCGACGTAGTCGTACGGCACGCAGCCGCAGCGGTAGCAATGGACCCAGCGGCAACAACAACCGCCGAGTGTCGCAAGGACCAACAGACCGACGGCCAAGCCCAATGTCCGCCATAGGAACCGGCGGGCCGAGCGCCTGCCACCGATCGCGGATTCAATCCTGGCGTGTGAAGTGTTCATGGTCGTTGCGGTTGTTGGGCCGCCAGCGGAGGGCCGGGCAGGGGCCTGGCGGCGGCAGGGGGTGGAAGCGGGGGAACCGGCCGGCTGTCTCCTTGCGGCGTAGTGGCATCATGACGCGTGGGCCCGGTTTCGAGCTGGCCACCGACGGTCCGTTCCAGCGTGCTGATCGTTTGCCGAAGTTGGGCCTCGAGCCGGAAGTAGGTGATCCGGTACCGCAGCACCTCGCGCCAGTTGTCGAGCAATTGTTGAAAATCGACCTCGCGCACTTCGTAGGCCTGCCGCGAGGCCGCCAGCGTTTCCGCGATTTTGGGAATAATATCCGTTTCCAAGAGGTGCAACAGATCCTGCTGGCTGCGGGCCTGCACGAACAAATCCTTCACGTCCTGCTGGGTGCGGTCCTTCATCGAGTCATACTCCCGCGCGCTGGATACGGCCTGCGCTTCGGCGCTGCGCACGCCGGCGACCAATTTGGCCCGATAGATGGGCACATCGATGTTGGCCCCGATATTGACCATTCCGATGCCGTCGGCGGTTGGCGAGATGGCGCCGCGGGTTGTCATTCCGCCGTACATGGCGCCGAGGTCCAGGTCTGGATAGAATTGCAGCCGCGCCAGGTCAGCCTGGTGCTGATCGCGTTGGATGGCCGCCAACTGGGCGTGCAGCTCGGGCCGCGCCACGATCGCCCGCTGGTACAGCCGCTGCAGATCGTCCGGAATTTGTTGTGGCGCCAACTGGCCGATCGCCCGCAATTGCGTGTCGGGCGAGACGTGCAGCAGCGCGGCCAACCGGGCCTGACCGCTTTGCAGTTCTTGCCGCAGGCGGATCAATTCGTTGTCGACGATCGACACCTCGACCTGCGCGCGAAGCACGTCTTGCTGGCTCACGAGCGACGCGCGATATTGCGCATCGGCCAGGCGCACCAGCTCGCTCAATAACTGGCGGCTTTCCTGCGTAACCTCGATCGCCTTCTGCAGGAAATACAGTTCGAAGTAGGCGCGTTTGACCTGTTCGATGACTTCCAATTCAGCGGCCGCCAGCTCGGCGCGGGCACGATTGGTATCGGCCTCGGCCGCGCGGGCTTTGGTGGCCAGCTTGCCGAACCAGGGAAGCTTTTGCGACGCGGTCACGTTGAACGTCGACCGACCGCCGGCCGTCTGCAACACGGCCGGAAAGAACGGATATCCGTTGACCCCGAGCATCGGATTGTCCAGGCTCGCCGCCTGCGGCACGCGATTGGCCTGAGCCTCGACCTGTTTGCGGGCAGACTGGACGCGCGGATTCTGTTCCAAGGCAAACGCCACATACTCATCGACCTGGTGCACCCCCTCGAGTTGCGGCACGACCGGCGCAACCGCCGCGGCGGCCGCGGTCGGGTTGCCTAGCGCCCGACTGCTCTCAATCGCCAGTTGCGCGTATTCGGGATCTCGGTGAACCTTTGCCGAACGGCAGCCCGCGCAGACAACCGCCAGCGTGAGCAGACCGCGCAGCCAGGGATTGGATAAACTGCGGTTCACGAGACACTATCTTGAATTCACGAGACCGGCGCGAGGATGGGGTCTCAAAACGGGGCGGGGTGTGCGGTCGATGACCAGCGTCGTAGGACACCGCATGCGGTGCCTGGCGGGCGCCAGGCGGCCCGCTGGGACCGTGGAATCTCCGGTAGGAACTCTTCCTTCCATACTATCGGCCAACTTTCCGTAAGCCGGCCATGTGCATCATCAAAGCCAACAATTTCGCCGCAGCTCGCCTAGACTTCCACGACACGGCGTTCGACGCAGATTCCGCTGCGAGTCGGCCGACCGATGCGCAGGGCCGCGGCTGCTAGCTGTGCGATCCCACAAATCATCACGCCAGCGGATCTTCTTCCCAAACGG
The DNA here is from genome assembly GCA_041499515.1 of Planctomycetia bacterium. Taxonomy (GTDB): domain Bacteria; phylum Planctomycetota; class Planctomycetia; order Pirellulales; family PALSA-1355; genus PALSA-1355. Next base: position 3,890 of record JBGQKM010000214.1, read on the forward strand.
TGCGATAGGCCCCGTGACTTTCGAAATAACCAATCATCCGCGCGTAGAAAGGATCGGACGAGAGCGTGGCGCTGTCGCCGACGACGACCAGCTTTCGCCGGGCGCGGGTCAGTGCCACGTTCATCCGCCGAATGTCGGCCAAGAAGCCAATCTCGCCCGTGTCGTTCGAGCGCACCAGTGAGATCAGGATCGCTTCCTTTTCTCGACCCTGAAAACCGTCGACGGTGTCGATTTCCAACTCGGGCACGTCGAGCATTTCGCGCAACAATCGGGCTTGGGCCGCGTAGGGGGTGATCAGCCCAATGTCGGCCGCAGGCACCCCGCATTGCAACAGCGTCTGGACCTTGGCCGAGAGCAACTCGGCCTCGCGTCGATTGAAGCGGCTTTCGCCGTCGGGTTCTGGTTCTTCGTCGTAGCCCGCCCCCGCCGTGTCGATGAACTCCAAGGCCGATTGCGTACTCGGCGTCGCGGCCACGCCCGGCAAATCGGCGAGCACGTGCGCTTGCACCGTCGCGTCGGCGATCAGGCTGACGTCGTAAAACTCGCCCGACGAAAAATCCATGATCGCCCGGTGCATGCGATACTGCACATCGAGCCGCCGCACGATGCGCGCGCCGCACGATCCCGCCAGCCGCTCGAACAGGCTCACTCCGAAGCCGAGCCGGGCGGCTTCGTCGCTGAGCACCGTGGGGGGCAACTGGCAATGATCGCCGGCCAAGACCACGCGCGTGGCCCGCGCCAGCGGGATCCAGCAACCCGGTTCCGTGCTCTGACAGGCTTCGTCGATCACGGCCAGATCGAACCGTCGTGGGCCGAGCAGGTTGTCGTCCAACCCCGTGGTCGTGGAGCATAAGATATCCGCGCTGTCGAGAATGTGCTCGACTGCCTGGGCTTCCAGTCGGCGCGCGTCGGCCAGCAGCGACTTGGCTTCGGAGCGCATCTCGCGGCGAGCACCGGGTTCGGGCCTGGCTCGGGTGGTTCGGGCCGCGCGGCGAAACAGAGCCAGGGCGTCTTTCACCAGCTTGCGCGCCAGCCGCACGTCGGCGTGGCGCTCGACCAGCAGATCGAGCGTGTGGGATCGCAATTCGGGCATCACGCGCGCCGGATGTCCCAGCCGCACGACGCGGGTGCCGTGGGCCAGCAGGCGCTCGAAAAGATTGTCGACCGCCATGTTGCTTGGCCCGCAGGCCAACACTTTTTCGCCCCGTCGCACGGCCCGGCGAATCAGCTCGACGACCGTGGTCGTTTTGCCCGTGCCCGGCGGGCCGTGAATCAGTGCGACGTCGCGGGCGGCCAGCGCAAAGGCCACCGCCTCGCGCTGGGTCGCGTTGAGGCCGGCGTCGAGAACCGGCTCGTCGCGCATTTCATCGAACTGCGGTTCGCATCGTCCCAGCAGCACCTCGCGCAACTGGGCCAGCCGATCGCCTCGCACGAGCGACGCTCGCTGCAGGGCGGCCCGCTGCCGTTCGCTGGAAACCTCGTCGCTCGAAAGATCGACGCGCCACCGCTCGTGATCCTCGATCTCGTCCGACAGGCTGGCCACGGCCAGCGCAATCGAATCATCGCGGCGCTCGTAGACGACGCCGCGCAGCGCGAGGCTCGCTTCGGCTCCCTCGGACGAGAGGACCACCGGGCTGCCGACGCCCAGCCGCGTCCAGGGCAGCGCCGTGCGCTTACGTTTGACGAGCTTCAAAAGATACCGGCCGCAGAGCCCGGCTTCTTCGTCGACGATCGCAAGATCGATCAGCGTGTTGCCGGTCCGCTCGGCTTCGGCCGGCGAGAGGCGCCGGCTGCGCTGAAGCGCGCGTTGGGCCTCGGCCTCGCGTTCCATTTCCAGCAACCGCATCAGCCGCTGAAAATGATCCTCGCCGGTCGCGGAACTTGCGGCCGGGGTATCGCCGGCCCAGGCGCGAATCTTCCGCCCGTGCAGTACGGCGCCGTCGATGGCTTTGGCCAGGCGCGTTTCCCAGCCGCTGGGCACTTCGACCGTGGCCCGGCCGCCGGAGAGCTCGATGCGTCCGACCCGCTTGCCCTCGAGCCCGCCGACCTGGTCGAACAATCTGAGCAGATCGGCCTTGCCCACGCGTGGCGAGAGTTGTTCGAGGTAGACCTGTGGCATCGCACGAGCATCGGGACCGAGTGGCGAAAACGGTTGTTCCTTTAGCTTACGCGTTGATCGGCTGCTTCGGCATCCCTAAATCGCGGTGAAATGTTTGCCGGCTTGGTGCGGCCGATCGGCAGGCAAACGTTGACGCTTGATTTTCGCGGCGGGTATACTGGCGATGACCTATCGCCTGCGCGGAATGTTCTTTTTTTTCAAAATGTCGCCGACCTTGAGGAATGACCTTATGAAGATCCCAACCGCCTGGCTGTGTGGCGCACTTGCGGCAATGACTTTGTGCGGCGGGCCGGTGCTGATTGCCGCCGAGGGAGATGCCTTCACGCGGCGCGAAGACGTGATCTACGGCCGCAAGTTCGGCTCGGCGTTGACCATGGACGTATTCACGCCGAAAGAGAACGTCAACGGCGGCGCGGTGATTTGGGTGGTCAGCGGCGGCTGGTTTTCGAGCCACGATTCGATCAATCTCGGTTTCCTGAAAGAATTGCTCGCCCGGGGCTACACGGTGTTCGCGGTGGTGCACGGCAGCCAGCCGAAATACACCATTCCCGAGGCGATCGCCGACATGACGTTGTCGGTGCGCTATATCCGCTCGCACGCCGATGAGTTCAAGATCGACGCGAATCGCATCGGCGTGACCGGCGGCTCGGCCGGCGGGCACCTGTCGCTAATGCTCGGCACGGCCGGCGATTTGGGCGATCCGAAGGCGAAAGATCCCGTGGCCCGGGCCAGCAGCCGCGTGCAGGCCGTGGCCTGCTTCTTCCCGCCGACCGACTTCCTCAACTACGGCACGCCCGGATTCGCCTGGTTGAATCGCGGGCCGAAAGACGCCTTCCAAGCGCCATTCGATTTCCACGTGTGGAACCCGAAGTTGAAATTGTTCGAGGTCGTCGATGAAGAGAGCCGCGTGAAGATCGCCCAGGAGATTTCGCCCGTCTATCACGTCAGCGCCGACGATCCACCGACGCTGATCATTCATGGCGATAAGGACTCGCTGGTGCCGCTGCAACAATCGCAGCGGATCATCGCGAAATTCAAAGAAGCCGGCGTGCCGTGCGAGTTGATCGTCAAGCCCGGGGCGGGCCACGGCTGGGCCAACTGGCAGGACGACATGCGCGCGGTGGCCGACTGGTTCGACAAATACCTCAAGGCGCCAGCCGTCGGACAGACGCCCTAGTACGAAAACGCCCCCTCACCCTACCCTCTCCCGCAAGGGGAGAGGGTTCTTGGATAGGCGCCCAGCGCCAACTCGGACCCGACGGACATTCCCCGGCGATTCTGCCCGGCTTCTTTATCTCGGCACTTTGGCCGGCGTGTACTTGAACGGCAGCACGTCGGGCACCACCTTGACCTGCGTGGTGAACTTCAGCGGCGGGGCCGAGCCGTTGGGATAGGTCATTTCGACCATGAAGGCCGTGAATCCCTTTTCCGGCTTGCTGACCTTGCCGATGTAACTGCCGTCGCTCTCGGCCGAAAGCGGCTCGCTCTTCCAGATCCGGCCGACCTTCTCGACGCGGAAATCGCGGGCTTCTGGATTGGTGGCGTACCACAGCTTGACTTCCTTCGGCTGCTGGTCGCTGCGGACGTGCAGCGAATCGTCCTTCTCCACCGTCCACGAATACTCCGGCAGCTTCGTGTGGTTGAGGATTGCCCCGTAATAGGCCAATAGCGAGAACGGCGCGTCGCTGTCCTTCAGGCTGTGGTCGGCGTTGGGGACGTAGCGCAAATGTTTCTGGCCCAACAGATCGTTGTAATAGAACTGCGACGAGTCGGGCAGGAAAAACTGATCGCCCGTGGCGTTGACGATATACTTGGGCATCGTCAAGCGGCCGCGATACTGGTACGGTTCTTCGATTTTCATTAGGGCCCGATATTCCGGCGTGCCGTTCCAATCCATCAGCTTCATCTGCACGTAATCGCCGACGCTCGGGGCCCAAAACCCATAGGCTTCCCAATGATGGACGAACGAGGGCTCGATGTTGAGCATGTCGATCACGAACGGCACGATAGCCACCACGCGTTTGTCGACCGCCGCGGTGGTCCAGGTCGTCCAGCCGCGTTTCGATCCGCCGCAGACCACGAACTGGTCGACCTTGACGTTGCCCCCTTCGGCACTGCCGCAAAACGCCGTGACGGTATCCATCGCGCGCACCGCCGACTTGGTCATCGGCAGCCGGGCCGGCCATTTCTTGTCGCCCGTGTGGAGAAACTTATCCCACGAGTAGGCAATCAACGAATCTTCCTTGCGGCCCTGCGTTTCGCCGGCGAAGACCAGCGGCTGGTTGGGCACCATCTTCAATTCGGTGACGACCGAATGCGTCGCCTTGGCGATCGGCTCCATCAAGCCGTCGGCTTTCGTCGGCGGGTCGCCGCCATTGCCGCCGCCCGAAATATAGAGCAAGCCGGTGGACGTCTTGACTTCATCGGGCTTGATGATCAGCACCCAATGTTTCCAAACCGGCTGATCGACCTCCTTGGTCGTGAGCCACGTTTGCGAGGTCATCTCCAGAACGTAGGTCGTGATCCCCTCGGACTTCGTTTGACTCACCAGATGATAGCTGTAGCTCGGGTCGGGCGCGGCAATATACTCGTCCAGCGCCGTACGCTCTTCGCCCGGCGCGGCCGCCAGGAAACACGCACAGAGAAACAACAACGCGACATGAGCCCAGCGGGGCGGCAGGCGAAGCATGGAATGATCCTCGGGTGAGCCAAAAGGAAGGAAGCACGGGAAAGCGACAGGCTTCAAATCTAACACGACCGCACACACGGCTCAATCAACGTACGCGGCTAGTAGCAAAAACCAAAGGCGTCGGCCGCGTGATCGTGACGGGACGCACCGGCCAACGGGGCCAGCGGGATGCACCAACCCGGCGCCGTTTCCTCCAGGCCCCGGACCAGGCCCAAAAGAATAACCCACAACACGTTGCGACGAGCCGCTTTAGGGACCCATGAGGTTGACTTTCTGCCAGCCAAGGTGTTAGAATCGCCCTTCGATCAAGGGATGTTGATATGTCGATCCTTGGTCGGCGGCCGTGAAACGCCGCCTGCCGCGATTCGGCCGCCCGTTTCGGCCCGATCGCGTGAGTGAGTCCTGCCTGAATAAAACCGGGGCGCCCACCAAAAGCCCCGCAAACCGTAGCGGTTTGTCCGTATCGTTTGCTAACTAGAACCGGTTTCAAAAGTGCGGGGACTGTCCCGATTTTGAAAAGTCCTCGGAGCAAAATGGGACTGTCCCCTTCTCCGAGCAGATTTGAGACCAGCTCCAGCCAACCATCAAAAACCCTTGGATTGACGGGGTGACATCATGCTCAGGATTGAAGCCGGGAATACCCAAAAGTATTGCGATGGAATGAGCCGGCGGAGCTTCGTGCAGTTGGGCGTGGCCGGCATGGCCTCGGTCGGACTGCCCAAGCTGCTCCAGGCCAAGGAAGCCTCCGGCGCGCTGGGCCAGCCCAAGAAGGACACCTCGGTGATCCTGATCTGGCTCGATGGCGGGCCGGGCCACCTGGACATGTACGACATGAAGCCCGAGGCGCCGGCCGAGTGTCGGGGCCTGTGGAACCCCATCCGCACCAACGTGCCGGGCATGGAAATCACCGAGCTCTATCCGCGACAAGCCAAGATCGCCGACAAGTTTTCGATCGTCCGCTCGCTGCACCACGACAACGGCGACCACTACGCCGCCGGACACTACATGCTCACCTCGCGCGGCGGGGCCAGCGGCGCGGACACCTCGGGCAAGTTCCCTGGGATCTGCTCGATCGTCAGCAAAGTCTGCGGCCCGCGGCGACCCGGCATGCCGGCCCACGTGGCCGTGCCCTATGCCGCTAGCATCGGCCTGCGGCCCGGCTATTTCGGCGCCAATTATCTGGGGATGGCCCACAATCCGTTCGAGACCAACGGCGACCCGAACTCCGAGACCTTCAAGGTCGAAAACATCCAACTGGCCAACGCCCTGACGATCAACCGCTTGGAAGATCGGCACGGCCTGCTTGAGCATTTCGATCGGATGCGGCGCGACGTCGACAAATCGGGCGCGATGGAATCGATGGACCGTTTCGAACGCAGCGCGTATGAAATGGTGGTGGGCGAATCGGCCCGCAAGGCGTTCGATCTGAGCTCTGAGGATCCCAAGATTCGCGACCTGTACGGCCGGCACAGTTGGGGCCAGAGCGCGCTGTTGGCCCGGCGGCTGGTCGAGGCCGGTTCGACCTGGGCCACGGTGCACCTGGGCGGCTGGGACCATCACTGGAACCTGAAGTCGGGCTACGAAACCAATCTGCCGATCGTCGATGCGTTGGTTTCGGGCCTGTTCACCGACCTGGCCCAGCGGGGGTTGTCGGAGAAGGTGCTGGTCGTATTGTGCGGCGAGTTCAGCCGCACGCCGCGAATGAACAACGGCGGCAACGGCGGCCCCGCCGGCAGCATGGGCACGCCAGGTCGCGACCACTGGGGCAACGCCATGTTCTGCCTGATGGGCGGCGGCGGCATCCAAGGGGGCCGCATCGTCGGCTCGACCAACCGCCTGGGCGAAGTGCCCAAGGACCGCCCGGTCGAATGCTGCGACATTCACGCCACGATCTATCACGCCCTGGGCATCGACCCCTCGATCCACTTCCTCAACCACTCCGGCCGCCCCGTTCCCGCGATCGACCGCGGCGAAGTGATCGGGGAGTTGCTGTAAGGCGGGCGCGAGCGGGAAGGATTGGCGACGGGGGTTGGTTGAGGCCCGGATTCGACGACTGGGCGAGTGACTTGTTCCGCCGCTAGCGGTATCATCGTGCATCAGAATTGAGCACAATGGAACACGCATGGCGCGACGGAAAAAAAATAATCATAACGGTCCCGGGC
>JBGQKM010000215.1:0-10841 GCA_041499515.1 Planctomycetia bacterium
GCCGCGCCGCGCCTGCAAGCGGCCGGCGTGGCGCAAATGGACGCGATTCTCCTGGAGATGAAGCAGGTGCTTGATAAGATGTTGGAACTCGAGACCTTCAACGAGGCCCTGGACATGCTTCGCCAGATCATCAACGCCCAAGAAAAGGTCAACGCGGAAACGAAGACCAAACAGAAACAGAAGTTGCGGGATTTGCTGGAATGATCGACAGATCACCCAGCCGTGCGATCGAATCGAGAGAGTCGGCGGAGGTTTTATTCATGCCAAAACGTTGGCCAGTCACGATGCCAGAACCGGTTTCAAAACTGCGGGGACTGTCCCAATTTTGCGAAGTCCGCGCAGCAAAATGGGACTGTCCCCTTCTCCGAGCAGTCTTGAAACCGGTTCTAGTCTGCGGATCGCTGCTGGTCTGCTGCGCGCTGTTGGCGGCGCAGTCCGACCCCGAGCCGAGTCCCGACCCGGGGACGGACGACGTTCCGGCCGCCACGGAAGAGCCCGCCGCCGAGAGCCCGTTGACAACCCAGCAGCGGCAGGTGGCCGATCGCTTTCGCGAGCTTGAGAAACTGCTGCTGCGGATGGCCGAGCTCACGGCGCCGACCGATCCGCGCCGCGCCGCGCTGTTGCAACAGGCCGTCGCCCAGAGCAAAGACCGGGATCTCGACCACCAGTTCGAGCAACTCGTCGAATTGTTGCGGCAAGAGCGCCTGGCGGTGGTGGTAAAGAACCAGGGCGAAGTGCATCAGGATCTCGTGAAACTGCTTGAGCTGCTGCTGAGCGAGGATCGCTCGAAACGCATCGAATCGGAGAAAGAGCGGATTCGCGAGTATCTCAAGCGCGTGAACAAGATCATCAAGGAGCAGAAGGGCATCCAAGGCGAAACGGCCCGCGGCGGCGATCCGCGCAAGCTGGCCGACCGGCAAGGCGACCTGTCGGACAAGACTGGCGAATTGGCCAAAGATCTGCAGCAAGACGCCGGCAAGAAGGCACCGGACGAATCGACGGAAAAGAAGGACCAGCCCGGCGACAAGAACGATCCTGACAAAGACGCCGATGGCTCGAAGCCCAAAAAGTCGGACTCGCCGGAGGGCGAGAAAAAAGATCAGGACAAGCCGACTGAAGACCCAAAAGACAAGCCGAAGGCCGAGCAGCCCAAGGGTGAAAAAGGCGAAAAAGGCGAGAAGGCCGAGCCGCCCAAGGAAGACAAGCCGCAGGGCACACCAAGCGGCGAGCCGCAGGATCAGCCGCCTCAAGAAGGCAAAGATCAGGCCGGCGAGCCGCCGCCCGATGGCGACAGCCCGGCCCAAAAACGGCTCGAACAAGCGCAAAGGCGAATGCACGAGGCGCAGCAGAAGTTGGAAGAAGCCCAGCGCTCTGACGCCAGCGAAAAGCAGGCCGAGGCGATCAAGGAGCTGGAACAGGCCAAGGCCGACTTGGAAGAGATATTGCGTCAATTGCGCGAGGAAGAGACCTCGCGGATGTTGGCCATGTTGGAGAGCCGCTTCCGCAAGATGCTCGATCAGCAGGTCGAAGTCTATGAGGGGACCAGGCGTTTGGACAAAGTGCCCGAGGCCGAACGCGATCGCGACGACGAGATCGAAGCCGGCCGTTTGAGCCGTAAAGAGGCCCAGATTTCGACCGAAGCGGAGAAAGCCCTGGCCGTGTTGCGAGAAGAGGGCTCGGCCGTGGCCTTTCCCGAGGCAGTGACGGAGATGCGCGACGACATGGAGCAGGTCGTGGCCCGCTTGGCGCAGACCAAGGTGGGCGACGTGACGCAAGGCATCGAAAAAGACATCATCGCGGCCTTGGAAGAAATGATCGCCTCGCTGCAAAAAGCCCAAAAAGACGTGGAAAACAAGGCCAAGCAGGGCGAGCCGGGTCCGAGCGAAGACTCGGAACCGCCCTTGGTCGATACGCTCTCGGAGCTCAAAATGATCCGCGCCCTGCAAATGCGCGTCAACGTCCGCACGCAACGCTATGCCGAGCTGACCAAGACCGAGCAGACCGACAAGCCCGAATTGCTCGAAGCGCTCAAACGACTGGCCGAACGCGAGCAGCGAATCCACAAAGTCACCCGCGACATCGTAGTAGGGAGAAACCGATGAGCGATCGACGTTGGTTCTTCGGTGCTGGCTGCCTGTTGGTCGTGCTGATGGCCGGCCCAGCCTGGGCCGTCGACAGCCGGCCGAATCAGGAATTCGCGCAAAAGGCGAGCTGGAAAATCCCCGCCGCCGAAGGCGTGCACGACCAGGTTTTGGAGTGGCTGGCGAACCGTGAACTCGACCCGACGACCCGCGCGCAATTGGATTCGCTGTGGGCCAGCGTCCTGGCCGGCGGCCACGAAGCGCACCTGCTCGACGTGGTGTGCGCGACGTTTGCCGCGGTGGATCCCCAGGCGCGCGAGTTGCTGGCCGTTTGTTCTCAACCGCGACAACAAATCGCGCTGCCGGAGGTCGCGTGGCTGGTGGACGACAAGGCGGCGGCTTTCGAACGCTACAATCTGCGACTGCTCTATGGGCGTTGGCTGGTTCACGAGGCGCTCTACGACGAGGCCGCCGAACCGTTGGAGGGTCTGGCGCCGGCCGACGTGGTTGATCCGGCGGGGCTGCTGTTCTACCAGGCAGTGGTGCAGCATCGGGCGTTAAAGCGCGACGCGGGGCTCACCACGATCGCCCGCTTGCTGGAAAACGAGTCGCAGATTCCGAAGCGCTATCGATCGGTGGCGCGGCTGATGCAGGCGGATCTGGAGCCGCTCAAGGACGAATCGCTCGATCACATTGCCCGCCGCATGGAGGACATTCGCCGGCGGCTCGACCTGGGGCGCGCCGGACCGAAAGTGCGCGAGGTCGAAGACGGCGTGGTCGCGTCGCTCGACAAGTTGATCAAGCAAATCGAAGAACAGCAACAAGCCGCGGCGGCTGCGGCTGCCGCGTCGGGTCGCGGCAATCTGCGCCCCAGCCGGCCCGCCCAGGACAGCGTGCCGATCGGCGGCAAGGGGCCGGGAGACGTGGCGAAAAAGCCGATCGGCAATCAAAGCGGCTGGGGAGATTTGCCGCCCCGCCAGCGTCAGGAAGCCTTGCAGCAGATCGGCAAGGATTTTCCGGCGCATTATCGCGACGTCATCGAACAGTATTTCCGCAAACTGGCCAGCGAAAGTGGCGAAAAAACCGACAAATAGGACCTAAAATTGTGCTGATGTGGAACCTATTGTTTAGCGCGGTCCTGGCGGCCGGCGCGCCCGAATTCGAAGCGCAAACTCTGGACGGCCAGACCGCCACCGGCCAAATCGCGCAATTCGACGGCCAGCAATTGGTGCTCGAAACGGCGCAAGGCCGCTCCACCTTCGCGCTTGGCGCCCTGGCCACGCTGGCGCGCAAGCCCGCGCCGCCCACCAGCGAGAAAAAAGCCAACCTGTGGATCGAACTGGTCGACCAATCGGGCCTGGCCGCGGTCGAATATACGGTCCACGGTTCGACGGCGCAAGTGACCCTGACCACTGGCGCCACGGTCGAAGTGCCGACCCGCGTCGTGCGCTGGGTCCGTTTTGGGGCCGTCGCCGATCGCGATCCAAAAGTCACCAAGCAATGGTCGGAAATCACCGAGACCAAGACGGCCGCCGACCTGCTCGTGGTGCGCAAAAACGGAGCCCTCGATTATTTGGAGGGAGTGCAGGGAGACATCGACGCGGAGACCTGCAAATTCGAACTCGACAAGGAAACGATCCCGGTCAAGCGGCCGAAGGTCGAAGGCGTGGTTTACTTCCATTCCAACCCGGCCGAATTGCCCGCGACCATCGGACAAGTGTTCGCGGCCGACGGTTCGCGGCTGGCGATGCAAGCGGTGGCGTTGGACGCGGGGAGCGCAAAATTCTCGACGCCGGCCGGCGTCTCGCTCAGCCTGCCTCTGGAGGACGTCGCGCGATTCGATTTTTCCTCGGGCAAGATCGCGTACTTGAGCGACCTGCAGCCCGAGTCGGCCACGTACGTGCCGCTGTTGGACCTGAAAGAACAGCCGGCCGCTCTGCGGGAGTTTTACCAGTTTCGCCGCGATATCGGCTTCGAACAGAACCCGCTGCGCTTGGACGGCAAAGTCTATCGCAAGGGCCTGTCGTTGCAGAGCCGGACCGTGCTGGCCTATCGCCTGCCGGGAAAATTCCGGCTGTTCAAAGGCGTTGTCGGAATCGACGACAGCGTGCGCGAGACGGGCGACGTGCGCCTGGAGATCAAAGGCGACGGCAAGATGCTCTGGCAGGGCGACGTCCGCGGAAGCGATCCGGCCCGCGAACTCGAATTGGACGTCGCCGGCGTGAAGCGGTTGGAAATCGTGGTCGACTATGGCGCCGGCCAGGACATCGGCGATCGGCTCGACCTGTGCGAGGCTCGAGTCACGAAATGAGCAAGCAACCACTGCGAAACCGGCGCTGGGCCGCGTTGCGGGGAACGATCATGAAACGTTTGTGGTGCGTGCTGAGTTTGGCGCTATTGCCGTTGTCGGCCGCGTGGGCACAAGTCGATCCCGACGTGCTGGCGGCTGAGGCCGCGCGCGTGGCGGTCGTCGAACGGGCCAGCCGGGCCACACTGGCCATTTTCGCCAACGGCGGCCAAGGCGGCGGCTCGGGCGTGGTCATCTCGCCCGACGGATACGCGCTGACCAATTTTCACGTGACCCACGAGGCCGGCGTCGCGATGAAGTGTGGCATGGCCGACGGCCGGCTGTACGACGCGGTGATCGTGGGCCTCGATCCGACCGGCGACGTGGCGCTGGTGAAAGTGCTGGGCCGCGACGATTTTCCGGCGGCGGAAATGGCCGACAGCGACCTGGTGCAGGTGGGCGATTGGTGCTTTGCCATCGGCAATCCTTTTTTGCTGGCGACCGACTTTCATCCCACGGTCAGTTACGGCGTCATTTCCGGAGTCCACCGCTATCAATATCCGGCCGGCACGATCCTGGAGTATTCCGATTGCTTGCAGGCCGACGCCGCGATCAACCCGGGCAATTCCGGCGGGCCGATGTTCGACGCACAGGGACGGCTGATCGGAATCAACGGTCGCGGATCGTTCGAAAAACGAGGGCGGGTCAACGTGGGAGTGGGCTACGCAATTTCGATCAACCAGATCAAGAACTTTCTCGGCCACCTGAAAAGCGGCCGGCTGGTCGATCACGCCACGCTCGGCGCGCGGATGCGCAGCGATGAAGACCGCCGCGTGATCGTCGACGACATCCTGGAAGAATCCGACGCCTTTCGCCGCGGACTCCGCTATGGAGATGAACTGCTGAGCTTCGCCGGGCGGACCGTGGGCACCGTCAACGCCTTCAAGAACGTGCTGGGCATCTATCCCAAGGGCTGGCGCGTGCCGCTCTCGTTCCAGCGCAAGGGAGAGCGAGTCGACGTACTGGTTCGGCTGCGCGGAGTGCATCGCGAAGGCGAGCTGGCCGAACTGGTCGAGGCCGGCCAAAAAATCGATCCGGAAAACCCCCCCAAACCGAAACCCGGCCAGCCGCCCACGCCCGAGCCCGATCGCAAACCTTCGCCGCGGCACCACGCAAAACCGCCGCCGATGCCCGAAATCGTCAAACAGTACTTCGTCGAAAAGCCGGGCTATGTGAACTACTACTTCAACGCGTTGAACCGCGACCGGGTGTGGAAGGCGCTGGTGGCCCGGGGCGATTTCGCCGCCTGGCAAGGGGCCTGGACCATCGCCGGTGACACGCCGATGGGCGAAGCGTTCAAACTCGAGTTCTCCGACCAACAGGCCTCGATCAAACTTCCCGGCGGCGAGTTGAAGATCACGCTTGAGGGCGAGTTGTCCGGCCGGCTCGAACCGCCGGGCAGCGGCGGGCTGCTGGTGGCGCTGGCCATGTGGCGGCGTTTTCTCGTCTTGGGCCCCGAAAAATTCGGCGAAGTTTCTTATTGGGGAACCGAGCCGCTCGAGGGCCACGACAAATTGCTGGACGTGTTGGTGGCAGCCCACGGCGATATCGAATGCCGGTTTCTGTTCGATCCGGCCGACGGCCAGCTCGCGGCGATGGAAATGATTTCGGAAGAAGATAGCGATCCGTGCGAGCTGGTCTTCAGCGAATTCAAGGAAGTCGAAGGCCGCATCTTGCCCGGACGGATCGAAGCGCGTCATGGCGATGACTTCAGCATGACGTTTCAGTGCAAGGAATTCAATTTCGCGCCGGCCGCGGAGAAGCAGGAATGATCCACACCTCACCAGCCAGTCGTCGCACTCGGCCGCGCCGCGGCCGCGCCTTCGCGGCGTTGGCGCTTGTCGTGGCTGCGCTCGGGGGCTCGCTGGTGCCACAAGTCATGGCCGTCGATTCGCCTACTCAGGCGATCGAAGCCAATCAGCCCAAGATGGTCAAGATCTACGGCGCCGGCGGCGTGCGCGGCCTGGAATCGTACCAGAGCGGTTTTCTGGTCTCCGAGCAGGGACACATCCTGACCGCCTGGAGCTACGTGCTCGACACCGACTACATCACGGCCGTGCTGTCCGACGGCCGAAAATTCGAGGCCAAACTGCTCAATGCCGATCCGCGGCTGGAACTCGCGGTGTTGAAGATCGAGGCCGAGGACCTGGCCTTTTTCGATCTGGCCGCCAGCGTGCCGGCCGACAGCGGCAGCCGGGTGTGGGCGTACAGCAATCTGTTCGGCGTGGCCGCGGGAGACGAACCGGCCAGCGTGCAGCATGGAATCATCGCCGTCAAAACGCGGCTCGACGCCCGCCGCGGCACGTTCGAAACACCCTATCACGGGCCGGTGTACGTGTTGGACGCGATGACCAACAACCCCGGCGCGGCCGGCGGAGCGCTGACGAACCAGAACGGGGAACTGCTGGGGATGCTCGGCAAGGAACTGCGCAACGCCCAGAACAACATCTGGCTGAACTACGCCATCCCGATCGATGAACTGCGCGGCTCGGTGCAGCAGATTCTCGAGGGCAAGTTTCGCCCCACCGAAGAGCAAGCCCAGGTGAAGCCACAAGACGCGTTCGACCTGGCTCAACTGGGGCTGGTGCTCGTGCCCGACGTTTTGGAGCTCACGCCCCCCTATGTCGAAGAAGTCCGCGACGCCTCGGCGGCCGAAACGGCCGGCATCCGGCCCGACGATCTGGTGGTTTTTGTCGGCGATCATCTGGTGCACTCGTGCAAGGGCCTGCGCGAGGAACTGGCGCACATCGAGCGCGACGGCAAATTGCGGATCGTGCTGCTGCGCGGACAAGAGCTCGTCGAGGTCGAGGTCAATGGCCAGGCGCAGGGAGAAGCGACACAACCATGAAGCAACGCATGCGGCGCATGAACATTTTGGCGGCCGTGCTGATCGGTCAGTTCGCGATCGGTTCGCTCGGCTCCGCGGCGGCCGAGGGCCTGCCGCTGCGCGAGGAGCGGGCCATCAAGGCGGCGCTGGCCCGCGTATCGCCGGCGGTCGTGCGCATCGAAACCGTGGGCGGACTGGAACGGGTCGGGCAACTCCTGGTCGGCACTGGACCGACCACGGGACTGATCGTCTCGCCCGATGGATTCATCGTTTCCAGCGCGTTCAATTTCGTGCAGAAACCCGATTCGATCCTGGTCACGCTCGAAGGTGGATCGCGGCGCGCGGCCAGGTTGGTCGCCACCGACCATAGCCGCATGCTCGTGCTGCTGAAAGTCGACACCGACGCCAAACTTCCCATGCCCGAATTCGTGCCCGAAGGCGAGATGCGCGTCGGTCAGTGGGCCTTGGCCGTGGGACGCACGTTCGAGCAGAGCCAGCCGAATCTGTCGGTGGGCATCGTCAGCGCCGTGGGTCGCATTTGGGGCAAGGCGATTCAGACCGACGCGAAAATCTCGCCCAACAATTACGGCGGACCGCTGGTCGATATCGCGGGGCGCGTGCTCGGCGTGTTGGTGCCGATGTCGCCCCAGGCCAACGCCGAAATGGCCGGCGTCGAATGGTACGACTCGGGAATCGGGTTTGCCATTCCGCTGGAAACCGTGATGCGCGTGCTGCCCAAGTTGGCCCAGGGCCAGGATCTCCACCCGGGCCTGCTGGGCATCAGCCTGAAAGGGGCCGACTTGTTTGGCGAGCCGGCCTTGATCGCCGCGGCGCGGGCCACGGGGCCGGCTTACAGGGCCGGTTTTCGAGCCGGCGACACGATCGTCGAGGCCGGCGGGCAAGCGGTCTCGCGTCAGGCCCAGCTCAAGCATCAACTCGGCCGGCTGTACTCGGGCGAGAAGATCCACGTCGTCGCGACGCGCGGCGACCAGCGGCTCGATCGCGACGTCGAGTTGGCCGAAAAAATCGAGCCCTACGAATTTCCGTTCCTGGGCATCCTGCCGATGCGTCCTTGGGCCGGCGAAAAAGCCGCCGGATTAGTGGTCCGCTATGTCTATCCCGACAGCCCGGCGGCCATCGCCGGCATCAAGCCAGGCGATCGCATCGCGTCGTTTGCCGGCCAGGCCGTGGAGCAAGTCGACGCGGTCGTGCAAAAGCTGCAGACGCTTGCACCCGACGAAAAAATCCAAATTGAAGTTCGCCGCGGCGACGAAACCTTGCTGTTGCAGGCTACGTTGGGACGGCTGCCAGAAAGCGTGCCTGGTGAATTACCCCCGGCGCACGCTCTTGTCGCCCCCGCGGCCGCCGACGCGCCGCCGGCGGACGGCGAGCAACCACAAGTCGGCATCGTACCGCTCAAGGTGCCCGAATTCGAAAACGAATGCCTGGTGTACGTGCCGGAAAGTTACTCGCCGCGACTGGCCTACGGCGTCGTGATTTGGCTGCATGCACCCGGCGGACTGAAGCAGGACGAATTGCTGGAGCTGTGGAAGCCGCTGTGCGAGCAGCACGACTTGATCCTGCTGGCCCCCAAGTCGGCCGATCGCACGAAATGGCAGCCGACCGAGGCGCGCTTTGTCCGCCGCATGTTGGAGGACGTCACGAAGCGCTACACGACCGATCCGGCGCGGATCGTCGTGCATGGGCACGAAGGGGGCGCGGCATTGGCATACCTGGTGGGCCTTGCCTATGCCGACGTGGTGCGTGGCGTGGCCGCGGTCGACGCCCCCCTGCCCCGGCTGGTGCAACTGCCGGAAACCGATCCGGTGAACCGGCTGGCCTTCTACACCACCTTGGCCACGAAGACCGAGACGACCGCCGCGGTGGAAGCCGGCATCCAGCGACTGCGCGAGATGAAGTATCCCGTGACCGTGAAAAACGTCGGAGAGCAGGGCCGCTATCTGACCAGCGAGGAGCTGGACGAGCTGGTGCGCTGGTTCGACACGCTCGACCGCCTCTGAAAAAGGTGTCAGGAACCTTTTTCCGCGCGGCGGCCGGATGAATAGCCGGCATGCTCTCGCGCTCTGTCCCGTGCCGCGGGACGCGGGTATCATCGACGCCATGCATCGACCCACCATCGGCCTGATCGCGGTCGTTTTGTTGGCGGTCGGGTTTTTCCTGCACAATCAGCCCGACACCGCCGTCTCGGCCGCCTGTTTGCGTATCGGCCTGATCATGAGCCTGTTGTGGTACGCCCATCCGCAGGTGAAAGACGTGCCCGGCTGGCTCGTGGCGCTTGGCGTCGTGGGCCTGTTCGTGGTGATGCGCTGGCCCAAGCTGTTAGTGTTCGCCGTCCCCATCGCCGCCCTGCTCTGGCTCCTCCGTCCCAAAAAAAGGTGTCAGGAACCTTTTTCCGCGCCGCGGCGCGGCGATTAGCCGGCTCAGACCCAGTCGAACGTCGGCTGCGCACACGCTTCGTAGCAATTTCGCCGCTGACAATCGCATCGAAACGGCCGTTGCGCCAGCTAGCCGATTTTGGCTTTCAACTCGCTCAACAGCGCCAACGCCTGGCCGATCTCGGCCTTTTGACGTTGCGGATCCTGCGGGATCTCGCGCTCGATCGTCAGCGGCCCGCGGTAGCCGATCTTGTCCAGCGTGCGCAAGTAGCGTTCCATGCCGACCGCTCCCTGGCCCAGCGCGACTTCGGCGCCCCATTCCTGGCCCGGATGCTCGGCCCACGTGGCATCCTTGCAGTGCACGCTGCGCACGTAGCGGCCCACCTTTTCCAGGGCTTCGATCGGTTCGCCCGACCCGTACAGAATCATGTTGGCCGGGTCGAAATTGATGAACAGGTTGTCGCGCTTCACGTCACCGATAAACCGCAGCAGCGAGTCGGCCGGCTCCTGGCCGGTTTCCAGGTGCAGGGCCTGACGCTGGCCGCGGCAATGATCGCAAATGTCGCGCGTGACGGCCAGCACTTCGCGATACAGCGGATCCGAGGAGTCGTGCGGCACGAAACCGACGTGCAAGGCCACCACGTCGACCTCGAGCAGCCGGGCAAAGTCGGCGATTTCTTTCATCTCTCGGGTCCGCGCGGCGCGTGTGGCCGGCGGCACCAGTCCGACGGTGCGCGTCACGGTCGGAATGTCGGCATAGCTTTCGCCGGCAAAACCGCCGAAGACCGCCGTGATGCGAATGCCCAGCGTGGCCAGGCGATCGAGAAACCGCCGCGCGTTGTCCGGCGTGCGGGTGGTCTTTTCGGGCGCATGAAGCTGAACGGTCGAAACGCCCAGCTCGTGGGCGACTTCGAGTTTCACGCCCAAGCCGGCATCGATACTGGCGAATACGCCCAGCGGCCACTTTTCCACGCGGGTGCTCCTTAATTTGCAGATTCGACCGACGCGCGCCGACTTGAGTTAGAGCCCTGGGGACAAAACCTGTCAGAGAGGGGGACAGTCCCATTTTGCTCCAAGGACTCCGCAAAATCGGGACAGTCCCCGGCGGTTTTGTCCGCCAGCCGTTCGTTCGGCCGCGTCCGTGTCCGCCCATGATAGGGCACGCCGTGCGGGCTTTTCAAGCGTAGCGC
>JBGQKM010000216.1:0-10804 GCA_041499515.1 Planctomycetia bacterium
CGAATTGTTGTCAAGCAGCCCGCGACGGTGCGGCCGAGTTTGCGACCACCTTCCGCCACAGCGTGGGGATCGTCGCGCCCAGATCGCCCGAGAAAAAATAGCCGCGCCCGCCGTCGGCCACGGTGCGCACCAGGATCGTCTTCCAGGGGCGGTAGTAGTATTGCGGATGGTCTTTCGAGGGAGGGCCCTGGCGATAGTTGGCCGGCAATTGCACCAGATCGAACACCGCGGTGGTGAAATTGCAAATGCGCTCGCCGCGTTTGCGAGCCACGTTGCGAGCCATCGACAGAGCCTTGAGATACACCTCCGGGCCGGTGACCGCCGAGCCGACGTTGAGAAACAGGCCCCCTTCGAGCTGCGAGACGCTCTCGGCAAGGATCAGAAAATCGGTGTAGCTGGCCGCCCCCAGCGCGGCGCCGTCGCAGTTGGCGTGCGCGTGGATGATGTCGCTGCCGATGCCGACGTGCGACGTCACCGGCACGCCCATCCGCCAGCCGGCCGCCGCGATGCTCAAATGGTGAAACGGCAGTCGTTCTTCCTCGATCACGCGGCCAACTGCTTCGCCGAGTCCCTCGCCCCGGTTGGCGGCCGCCAGGATGATATCGTTCAAGCGGCTGGTCTCGCGCCACAGCCCGAACTGGCCGCGCTCGATCCATTTCGAGACGTTCTCACTGGTGCCGCCACCGAGAGCCAGTTCGAAATCGTGAATGATGCCGGCACCGTTGGTCGCGAGGTGAGTTACGATTCCCCGTTCGATCAGATCGATCAGGTAACGCGACAGGCCGAGTTTTACGGCATGGCCGCCCATCATCAGAATCACCGGGCGGCGCTCGCGCCGCGCTTCGACCAGGTGTTCGACGAGTTGGCCGAATTCGGGGTGCACGTACTGTGGAAAGGCGGCGGACAGCGGTTTGCATTCGGTCGCGCGCAGGTCGTGTCCCCGTTCGGCAAGATCCTTCAATTCGATTTGACGGCGATCGAACAGCGCATAGCGGCTCATCGGTCCACGGCTCCTTATGCGGCTCGGACGGGTTGTGATTGTGGGTTGTTTTCCACTGCTCCGGTCATGAGCGCCGGCCGGATGTAGTGGAGATTGGCCGCCAGCACCCGCTCCACCCCGATGCGGGCCATCAGGGCGGCGCCTCGTTCGGGCTCGATGCGCGGGTCTTCGCCGTCGTCCAGCGGCGCGACAAGCAACGTGTGGTTCGTGCCCAGCGGGGCCCACTTGGCCGGCACATGTGCCGGATGCGGGCTGAACAGCGCCACCACCGGCGTGCCCATGATTCCGGCGATGTGCATCGGCCCTGTGCTCGAGACCGTCAGCACGGTTTGCCCGGAAATCGCGGCCGCGAGGTCCCGCAGTTGAAAGTCGCTATAAAACCCCACGCGCCGACGGAGCGCGTCGGAGAGCCGGAGACGAATGACTTCCATCAGGGGTCGTTCCGCCGGGCTGCCCGTGACCATCACCCGACCGATTTGGGCCAGGCGGCCGACGAGGTCGGCATAATGATCCGCGGGCCAGTTGAAGGCGCTGTTCTTGCTGCCCGGATGGACGCCGAACAGGGGGCCGCTAGTGCCCAGTTCTCGCTCGATGCGCTGCGCGATGCGCTTTTTCGTGGCGGCGTCGATTTCCAGGTGCGGCGTCAGCTCGGCCAGTTGGGCCGTGGCGCCCAATCGTCGGGCAAAGGTCAGCGCGAACTCGGCTTCATGCACCGGTGGATGGCTGCGGTGCAACGCCACGCGTCGATTGCCGAACAAAAAACCGGCTCCTTTAAAGGCCCAGCACACGCGCTGGCCGATTCCAGAGAGCCACACGGCCAGACAATTGCGCGTGTTGCTGTTGAATACCACCGCGGCGTCGAACCGAATCGGTTTCAGGCGGCGCGCCAATTGCCCGGCGCTATCGGCCGGATCGTCGATGAGCAGTTCGTCAATTGCATGGCTGCCGGCCAACAGCGGCCCGGCATAGGGACTGACCAGCGCGGCCACGTGGGCCTGCGGCCACGCTCGGCGGACGGCCTCGAATGCCGGCAGCGTGAGCACCAGATCGCCGATGCGATCGTTGCGCACCAGCAGGATTCGTCGAAGTGGTTCGCCGTGCGAGTTCACAAGTTGCCCCATGGAATGTTCTTGTACCTGTTGCGATCGCCGCGACTCAGGCAGCTTCGCGTTCGGAATCCGCCGGCGCGGCACGGTCGGCCTCGGGATCGGGTTGCGGCACGGCGTGTTCTAATTCCCACAATCGAATCTGCTTGACGAACGACGACAGGCCCGTCAGCGCGCTGACTTGCAGCCCGGCCATGCCGTCGAGAAAACCGAGCCGCACAACGTAACAGTGCAGAAACCTCAGCGGTGGGCTCAGCGCCATGCGCAGGTAGTTGGCCCGCTTGCCGGCGGCGCGTTTGTTTTCCGCGCCCTGCACGGTATAGCGGTGAAATTTCTGAAAGTATTGATCGTAGGTCCAATAGGTGAAGTGTTCCAGCCGGGCACGCAGGTGGCCGACGTTGCCGGTCGAGACGGTGACTTCAGCATGATCGCTTTCGCCCACGTAGCGGCCCAAATCTCGGCGGAAGAGGCGCAGGACCTTGTCGCGGCCCCAGCCGCTAAAGCGAATGCGATGGCCGAGAAAATAGTTCGCCCGGTAAACATGATAGCCGTCGCGGCGGGGGTGGTTCAGCAGCTCGCTGATTTCCCGCGCCAGCCGTTTAGTAATCCGTTCATCGGAGTCCAAGATCATGACCCAAGGATGGCTGGCTTGCGGAATGGCCCAATTCTTGAAGTTGCCGGAGTTGAGGTACTCGCGCTGGACGATCCGGCACCCGCCCACTTCGCGGACGATGTCCAGCGTGCCGTCGCCCGAGCCGGAGTCGGCCACCAGCACTTCGTCGGCCACGCGTTGGGCCGACTCGATGCAAGGCCGGATATTCTTGCGCTCGTTCTTGCAGGGGATGATGACGGTGAGTTTTTGTTTCATCGTGTGTTTCGCGCGGTCCCTGGCTTGGGCGGTTTCAGCCGGCGCGGCGCAGGCGAGGCGTTGGCTCCGTTGGGGCGTCGTTGGCTGGCGCCGCTGCGTCGCGCGCCAGCGAGGCCAGAATGTTCGTCGTGGAAATGCCGTCGACCACACCGGTCACGCACACGACGCCGCCGTAGGCCTCGACGATTTCGTGTCCCACGACCTGCTCCGCGGTGTACGTGCCTCCCTTGACCAACACGTCGGGCCGGATGGCCTCGAGCAGCGCGTGGGGCGTGTCGTCGTCGAAAATAATTACGTATTGCACGCAAGCCAGAGCGGCCAGCATGGCCGCGCGATCCGATTCGCCGATCACCGGCCGGCCGGGGCCTTTGAGCTTGCGGACGCTCGCGTCGCTGTTGACGCCGACAACCAGCACGTCGCCCAGCCTGCCCGCCTCCGACAAGTAGGTGACGTGCCCGACGTGCAGCAAATCGAAGCAGCCGTTGGTGAACACGATTTTTTCGCCGCGTCGCCGATGTTCTTCGGCCAACGCGGCCGCCTGATCCCGAGTGACGATTTTGCGGGCTCCGCCACCGCGACCCGAGAGCAGTTCGGCGCGAATCTCATCGCGATAAATCACGGCCACGCCCGAGCGCTCGACTTCCAGCCCCGCGGCCACGTTGCCCAGCCGCACGGCGTCGGCCGCCGCGACTCCGCCGGCCAGGCACAGGCCGATCATGGCCAGCACCATGTCGCCCGCGCCGGTGATGTCGTACACGGCCCGGGCATGGGTCGGAAAGAATTCGCCCTGGCCGTCGCGATCGACCAATATCATGCCATCGCGGTCGAGCGTGATCAGGGCCCTCTGGGCGTCGAGATCCTGGCACAGTTGGCGGCCGGCAGCCAGTGCCTCGGCCGGCGTGGCGATTTTGCGGCCGGTGGCAAGTTCGGTTTCCAGGCGATTGGGCTTGATCACCGTCACGCCGCGATAGTTTTCCAGCGGACAGGAACGGCTGGGGTCGACCATCACCGGCACGCCGGCGCGGTTGGCCACGTCGATGGCCGCCTTCAGCAGCCGCGGCGTGCAGACGCCCTTGCCGTAGTCGGAAATTAACAGCGCGTCGTGCCAGGGAATTTGCGCTTCGAGTTGTTCGATCAGCCGCGTTTCCAGCGACCCGCAGAGCGGATCGCAACTTTCGTGATCGACGCGCAGGATTTGGCTGGGATGCCGGCTGCTGGCGCGGCCGACGAACCGCTCTTTCATCGAAGTCGGACGCCGCGCGTCGCTGAGCACCAACTGGCAATCGGCACCGGCCGTTGCGAGTAGCGCGCGAAGCTCGTTTCCGTCGGCGTCCTGGCCCACCACGCCGCCGCAGGTCACGCGGGCCTCCAGCCCGCAGAGCATGTTGGCCACGTTGGCCGCTCCGCCCAGCCGGGCCTCGCGGCGATCGGCGCGCAGCACGATCACGGGCGCTTCCTGGCTGATGCGTTCGGCGTTTCCCCAGGTGTAGCGATCGAGGATCAAGTCGCCCAGCACCAGGATCTTCGGCTGGCCGACGCTTTCCAACACGTGCACGAGGTCGTTCGGACTCATGAGGCTTCCATGTCTCAACGAGCAAGTCAAAGTGGTTTGGCCAGTTCGATCCGTGCTAGCACGCCCGCCTGGGGCCTGCGCGCAAACGGCCGGGGATTATCGACAAGCGGGGCATCACGGGCAATAGAGATTCGGGCGGGCACCCCGCGACGCACGCTTTCGGCCTTCAGGCGACCGCGCTGAGTGCCTCGTCGAACTCCTCGAGCGGGAAGTGGGCCTGGCGCTGGCTGGAAGGGAGGCCAGCCGGCGTGATCATCAGGTGCGCCTGGCGCGCCATTCGCGACAAAGCGGCCGCGGGTTCGAGCGCCACCAGCACGTTGTATTCGGCCTGCCCACTGAAACGCCCCTCGCCCGGCAGAAACAGGATCTCGACTTCCGGCGTGGCCGCGGCATTCTTGCCGAATCGACCGTGGATCAGGCGTGCCGCGTCCCGCGGTTTGGAGGTTCTGCCCACGACCTGGATCGAGAGGTCGGCCAGATTGCGTTTTTCCAGGCCGTTGCGGCAGCGCGTGAGCCGGCCTTTGCGGAGCAAGTAGTTGACGTTGGCGCCTTGTTTCCAACGGGGAGGCGCGGTGACGTCTGGCGGATGCCAAATATGGCAGGTATGGGTCCAGCCCAAAATCGACGCGACGCGTACACCGACTTTGCGCAGCCGCCGGCGCAAGTCATCGTCTTCGCACCCCCAACCCTGAAAATTCTCGTCGTAGCCGTTGACGCGCTGGAAATCGGCCCGCCAGATTCCCACGTTATTGCCGATCAACTTGGGTCGCGTCGGATGGCGGATCAAACGATAGTACCACGAGGTGAGAAACTGTTTTCGCAAACGCCGCAGCTCGCGCCGGGACCCCCAGCGTGTGAATTCGCCCGAGCGGACCACCTCTTCGGTGATGCGGGCCGAAGTTTCCTGGTCCAGCCGGCAACAATCGCCCCCCATGACCAGCCCCGGCCGGCGGCGTTCCAAATGCACCCGCACGTGGTCGTACGGCAAGATGCAATCGCCGTCCAAAAACAGCAAATAAGGCGCGCGGCTGGCTTTCACCCCTTCATTGCGGCAGCGCGACAGCCGGAATGTCGTATGCGGGTGCGTGGTGAAGCTGACCGGAAACGGAACCGAGCGGGCAAACTCTTCGACGATCCGCGGTGTCTCGTCGGTCGAACCGTCGTCCGTGACGACCAACTCCATCTTGTCCTCGACCCCCTGTTGCAAAGCGATTGACTGCAACGCCAGCCGCAGGTACGCGGGGCGTTGGTAAGTCGACATCAGCAGTGCAATTTCCGGCTGGCCCATCGAGGGCGAAGGATAACCCCCAGGCCGCGATTCGGCCAATAGCGATTCGCCAGCACGGTTTCGACACCGGCGCTAGCGGCTTTTCGTGGCCCGTTGGGCCAGCGGCATTAATGCCGCTTCCAATTCTCTTCGGCCGGCCGTGATTTCCAGCCGGCTGGAAAGGGCCCACAGCGGCTTGCCACCCGACCAGCGATCGCCGATTTTGACCAGGTCTTTGTGCGTACACAAGACGCCGGCCACGTCTTGTGCGTCGGACCAGCGCGCCAAACCGTCGAGATCTTGGGGCGCGTAGGCAAAGTGATCGGCAAACTCGCGCAGCGCGGCCACCTGGTATCCGCAGCGCTCGACCGCGTGGCGAAACCCGGCCGGATTCCCGATGCCGCAAAACGCCGCGATCCGCTGGCCCGCCAACTCGGCCAGCGGTCGTTCGACACCCTGCGCCGAGCGTAGCGCGTGCGGCGCATACGCGGCTTCGACCCAAATCGCCCTGGGGGCATAGCGCTCGACTTGGGCGCGGATCGCCGCGCGCTGGCATGGGTCGACCAGCTCGGACCGCGTGAGCACGAGCACGTGCGCTCGGGCCCAGCCGGCCAGCGGCTCGCGCAGCGTGCCGCGTGGAAATACGTGTCCGAAGCCGAACGGCTCCAGGGCGTCGATGAGCACGATATCCAGATCGCGGGCGATGCGACGATGCTGAAAGCCGTCGTCCAGCAGCACCAACTGGCAGCCGAATGCGTCGACGGCTTGCCGCGCGCCGCGCACGCGGTCGGGATCGAGGAGATGCGGCACGCCGGGAAGTTTTTGCGCTAGCTCCAACGCCTCGTCGTTTGCCTGGCCCCGCTTGGCGCCGTAGCCACGACTGACAAGTCCGACGCGCACGCCGCGATCGGCGAACCAGCGGGCCAGCCACTCGACGGTCGGGGTTTTGCCGGTTCCGCCCAGGGTGAGATTGCCCACGCTGACTACCGGCGCCTTGACGTGCTGGATTGCCGCGCCGCCACGGTCAAAGCGAGCGTTGCGCCAGCCGACGGCGGCCGTGTAGGGCCCTTCCAGCAGGCCGAGCACGGCGCGCGAAACCGCCGCGATGGGGCCGCGACGGCGGCCGCTGACCAGCTCTCGAAATTCAGACGGCCGGAGCAAAATAGTCGCGATCCGTTACGCCAGAGCGAAGCCTGAGAATCAAAGCTTCTTGCAAATCGCCTCGGCCATTTCGCGCGTGCCCACGGCGGTCGGGTCGTTGCGATCGGCCTTCAGGTCGTAGGTCACGCTCTTGCCCTCGACGATCACGGCCGCCACGGCCCGCTCCAGCCGCGCCGCAGCGTCGGTCTCGCCCAGGTGCCTGAGCATTAGCATGCCCGAGAGGATCAGGGCCGTCGGGTTGACTTTGTTCTGGCCTTTATACTTCGGCGCGCTGCCGTGGGTGGCTTCGAACACGGCCCCCTCGGGACCGATGTTGGCCCCCGGAGCGACGCCCAATCCGCCGACCAGCCCGGCCGCCAGGTCGCTGAGGATGTCGCCGTACAGGTTTTCCAGCACGATCACGTCGTACAGTTCGGGCTTCTGCACCAACTGCATGCACATGTTGTCGACGATTCGATCTTCGAATTCGATGTCGGAGTATTTTTTGGCTACGTTGCGCGCCACTTCCAGCCACAGGCCGTCGGTGTACTTCATGATGTTGGCTTTGTGGACGCAGGTGACTTTCTTGCGGCCGTTGGCCCGGGCATAGTCGAACGCACACCGCACGATCCGCTCGCTGCCCGGCACGCTGATCGGCTTGATCGAGATGCCGGTTTCGCCTACCGGCGTTTTGATGCGGCGGTCGGGCGAGACTTTGTTGATGTACTCGATCAGTTCGGCGGTTTCTTTCTTGCCGCGTTCGAATTCGATGCCGGCGTAAAGATCTTCGGTGTTCTCGCGCACGATCACCAGGTCGACCCGCACCGAGTTGAAGAACGTGCGGACTCCCGGGTATTGCTTGCAGGGGCGAATACAGGCGAACAGGCCCAAGGCCTGTCGCAAATGGACGTTGATGCTGCGAAAGCCGGTGCCGACCGGCGTGGTGATGGGGGCCTTCAAGGCGCACTTCGTGCGCCGCACGCTGTCCATCACCGAGTCGGGCAGCGGCGTGCCCAACCGCTGCATCACGTCGACCCCCGCCTCTTGCACGTCCCAGTTGATTTTGACGCCCGTGGCGTCGACACAACGGCGCGCCGCGGCGGCCAGCTCCGGACCGGTGCCATCTCCGGTGATCAAGGTAACGTCATGTGCCATGAGTGAGCTCGCCTTTTCGCGCGGTACGTCGCTGAAATTCCCGCGATATTTAACAGGTGCGCCAAGCTAACAGATGGCTCAGCAAGCGTCAACGCGAGGGAACGCCGCGCCACGTCGCATTGTTGTCGCCCCAGCAGGTCCTAGTTGGACGAGAGGTTCTTGGTCCAGTCCGACAGGCACTTGCTGCACAGCGGTCCGCTGTCGCGGGCGACTTGCTTGACCATCGGGTCGGCGATTCCGTGGAACCGCAGCAACCGCTCGATGCGCGGGAAGGATTGATGGGCGTTGCCCTTGGGCATGAGCGTATGGCACGACTTGCAGTGTTTCATGGGGTCTGTCCTGGCGCGTGAAGGCGCGGCCCTGGGTCGCCTTCATCTTACCAGTTTTTCTGGCCCGTCGGGGACAAAAACCTGGAATTTCGGCCAAAATCCGCGCGATGTCCCACCTGACCGACGCGGCGCCGCTACCAGCAGAACCAATTGCCGGCGGCTGTCCGGCTCGCGGCCTGTCACAGCGTGGGGCCGATCTGCCAGGGCACGAATTCTTCCTGACCAATGCCGTGATCCTCGCTCTTGGTGTGCTTGCCGCTGGCCACCGCGATCACCTCTTCGAAAATCTCGCGCCCCACGTCGCCCAGGGCGCGGCCGGCCAGGATCGTGCCGGCGTCCAGGTCCATGTCGTCCACCATCCGCTGGTACATCGGCGTGTTCGTGGCCACCTTGATCGACGGGGTGGGCTTGCACCCGAAACAACTGCCGCGGCCGGTCGTAAAAACCATCACCTGCGCCCCGCCGGCCACGATGCCCGTGACGCTCACCGGATCCAAACCGGGCGTGTCCATCACGACAAACCCCCGGGCCGTGACTTGCTCGGCGTATTGATAGACTTCGGTCATGGCCGTGCTGCCCGCCTTGGCCACCGCGCCGAGCGACTTTTCATAGATCGTCGTCAGGCCGCCTTCTTTGTTGCCAGGCGAGGGATTGTTGTCGGGCGTGCAGCCGAACAAGCCGGTGTACCACTCCCACCAGCGGATGCGGTCGATCAGCTTTTGGGCGATTTGTGGCGAGCGGGCCCGGCGCGTGAGCAATTGTTCGGCGCCGTAGATTTCGGTCGTCTCGCCCAGAATCACCGTGCCGCCGGCCGCGACCAGCAGATCGCTGGCCACGCCCAAGGCCGGGTTGGCCGTGATGCCCGAGTTGCCGTCCGATCCGCCGCAGTTGGTGCCCAGGATCAATTCCGAGAGTGGCACCGGCTCGCGACGGACGTCGTTGGCCCGCGGCAGCATCTCGGCCACCAGCTTGCAGGCGGCTTCGATCGTCTTGGGTGTGCCGCCCACATCCTGCATGCTCAGCACCGGCGGGCGGCGGGCCGCGCCGCCATTGCCGCCGCCAATTTGCACCAGCTTTTGATCGTCGAGCAAATGGCCCATCGTGGCCGTTTCGCAGCCCAGCCCGATCAACACGTAGCCGCCGATATTGGGATGTCGGGCCATGCCGCCCATCACGCGGTTGAGCGTGGCGTGCCCCTCGCCGCCGAACTGCATCCCGCATCCGCCACCGTGCGTGAAGGCCACGACCCCGTCAATGTTCTCATACGCCTTGAGGGCCTCGGCCGGAAAGCGGGCGGCCACGTATTTGCTGACCGACGCCGAGCAATTCACCGTCGAGATCAGGGCGATGTAGTTGCGCGTGCCGGGCCTTCGATCGGGCCGCATGTAGCCCATGAACGTGCGGCCGGTCAGCGGCGCCGGGTCGGGGGGCACTTCGCTGGCCGCCGCATAATCGCGGGCGAACTGCCCGGCGGTGAGATTGTGCGTGTGGATCCACGCGCCCGGCGCGACCTCGTCGGTCGTAAAACCGATGATCTGGCCGTACTTGACGACTGGCTGGCCGCTGGCGATCCGGTCCAGCGCGATTTTGTGACCCAGTTTGACCGGCTCGGCCAGTTGCACGCTGCGGCCGCCGGCCGAAATCGTCGCGCCGGCCGGCAGATCGTGCGCCGCCACGCAGACATTGTCGTTGCCGTGCAAATAAACGATATCGATCACCGTGGGCCTGAACATGGGGAAGTCCTAGCGCAAAACAATGGGCCGTGAAGACCGCTCCAGCTTAGCGGAGCGCGGCGCGTGCCGCAAATTCTCCGTTTATGGATGGCCTTATTGGTCATGCTACCGCCTGAAATCCCACGGTTGATCTCGGGGTGAGCCCAAATGCCCCCTGATCCTTCTTCTCCGGCACATCCGACTCCAGCGGGCCGTGGACCAAAGTGCGCCACTTGTGCGCCAGGATCCCTATGCGCGCGCAAAAAATGTTTTGTCGTTGCAAGTCGTGGTTGCGATCCATGATCGGGCGTCGCGCTTATCGAGCACTCGTTTTGCAAATCAAGCATAAGTTGGACCGTTGTGGTGGACACTTCGTTGAGGTTTGTAAGATCATGTTTGGCATCGAGTGTGTGCCACTGCTGGCTGGTCCAGCAGTGAAAAGCACGACGGAGCAAGCCACCGTCGTGACCCCAGAGAACCTTCGAGGGTTGCTGGTCCCGGAGTGTCTTCCGGCAAACTCGCGGTGCACGAAGAAGCACTGCTGGACAAAGCCAGCAGTGGCACACGGAGGCGAACGCGCGGCCAGCGCGCGGAGGTGCCCAGGCACAAAAAAGTTTGTGCGGCGCCGCGGGCGCGGTCGAGACCGTTCTCGTC
>JBGQKM010000217.1:0-10675 GCA_041499515.1 Planctomycetia bacterium
CGATGCTCGGATGGTCCATCACGGCCAGCGCCTGCCGCTCCGCCTCGAAGCGGGCAATGACCTGTCGCGTGTCCATGCCCGGCTTGATCACCTTCAGCGCCACCCTGCGGCGAACCGGTTCCTGCTGGTCGGCCATGAACACGACGCCCATGCCCCCTTCGCCGATCTGTTCCAGGAGCTTGTAGGGGCCAATGATCGTGCCTGGCTGTTCGCTCAACTCTGACGAATCGACTGCGGAGGTCACGCCAGGGGGTGGGGATTCGAGAAAGCTCCCGGCATCGGCCTGCGCTGCCAACATGCGCTCCACGCTGCCGCGCAGCTCGTCGTTTCCCGCGCAGGCCTCGTCCAAAAAGGCCTTACGCTCGGCGGAAGATTGCTTTTCCAACGCGGCGAAGAAAATCGATTCGAGGGGTGATGGATTGCTCATAGCAGGCTCTCTATGCAACAGTGCGACAAATGGCCCGCGAACCCCTCACGAAACCTCCAGATTTCATGGGTCGGGGTTCTGCGAATGGTCCGCCAGTTCGGCGTATAGCCACGAGCGGGCGAACGTCCAGTGTCGCTCGGCCGTGGCAAGGGAGATTCCCAGGGCGGCGGCCGCCTCGGGCATCGTCAGTCCCGCAAAGAAGCGAAGGTTCACCAAATTCGCCTTGGCGGGCTCGATTGCCGCCAATTTGGACACCGCGTCATCGAGGGCCAACAAGTCCAGCGACCGCGGGTCGGCTACCGAACAGGCTGAATCGAGATCGACGCGCCGCCGTTGGCCGCCGTGTTTGAGCCGCCCCTTTTGGCGAGCTTGTTCGACGAGTATCCGTCGCATGGCCTCAGCCGCAGCGGCGAAGAAATGCCCCCGACTGTTCCAGTGTTGGACTTTCTTCACATCGACAAGTCGAACATAGGCATCGTGGACCAATGCCGTCGCCTGGAGCGTCTGTCCGGGCTTCTCCTGGGCCAGCCGCTGCGCGGCCAGCTTCCGCAGTTCGGAATAGACCAGCGGCAAGAGCTGCTCGGCGGCGTGGGAATCGCCCTGTTCAATTGCCGA
Organism: Planctomycetia bacterium; assembly: GCA_041499515.1. Classification (GTDB taxonomy): domain Bacteria; phylum Planctomycetota; class Planctomycetia; order Pirellulales; family PALSA-1355; genus PALSA-1355. The sequence continues at coordinate 1,043 of JBGQKM010000217.1, forward strand.
CAAGATTTGCGTGACTTCGAGCATGTGGTCTGGCCAGACTGGGGGCAACCATCACGAAAAGTGCCGCAAGACAGTAACCGTCCCGATACCAGCCTGCGTCAGAGGGGCTCTCTATTCTCGTCTTTGCAACCGAGCGATGCCACTATGCGACCCACATTCTGGCCGCCAGCGGGTGGCCTTAAGTCGATGAAATCCAATGACAGCCGGCACCGACATGCCTGCCGTCGTCCCGTGAATCTCACCGTCTTTTCGGACTCTCGAAAAAAGACCCTGTTTTTGACACGGCGGTCGCGAATCGGAAACTCAAGGGTTTGATGACACGGACAGGTTGGTCTGCCGGTACCGCTGAATTCGTTCCGACGATCGCTTCCTCAGTCGAACGATTTTCGAGACTATTTGACTCGGCCGCGTGCCGCACAGGCGAACGCGCGTCGATGTGTCGGACCGATGCATCCCTCGAAGGATTCTCAAAACGCTTCACTCGGCAAACATTGTCCACCTGGTCCAGAAATTGGGGTTCCCAAGACTCTCGCGTGTTGGGTGGGGATTGCCTCGGGTAGGATCGTCGGCGTGCGCAACCGCGACATAGCACGGAATCCGGTGCGGAGTAGCAAGGAAATCTGTCCAACGATCGGGGTCCAGCTCCAGCGCCCATATATCCCAGGTCAGTAGATGCCCACTTGACTGAGAGTCAAGAGTCAAAACCGGAGAGGACCGTCCCCCTCTCTTGCCAGTTTCGTCCGTCGGCTCTGAATAGGTAGAGGGCTGATTCGGTCGGTAACGACCGGGTTTCCAGAAGCTCCAACGTCGTGGTCGCACCTAGCTCTAGAGCACGGTACTGCAACTCACGTCTTCGCGCGCGAGTTCCGTCTCCACGTGTGGCGCAAAAGCTTCATCGGCGGGTCTTCGCCCCCAAACTGCCAGTCCCAGGACTTTTCCAAAAAATAGCATTCGATCATGGTGCCGGTGACTCGCGGGTAACGAACCAGCGAGCGAGCGATGCGCCAGACTAACTTGGGGTTCGTGCACAAACCGCGCAGCATCCTGGCCATCCGAAAGTCGTTGGCGATTCTATAGCCCAAGGTTCCATCCACTTCCGTTTCCAGCGAGAAATACGGTCTCGCACACTCTTCCAATTGTCCGTCCACCGGATAGTAACCCCCCATCCAATGATGGAGCAGGCTGAAGTGTCGGCGATCCGAGCCCCTGGGTTGGCGATACCACGGGGTCAGCAGATACTCCGGCCTGACCTCACGTTTCACGTGAATCGCCGTGGTCACGTATCGAGCCTCGGACAAACCGGGGTCGAGCGCTTGCTCGGCGATGGCAAAAGACTCGTGGTAAATGGAATTCATCCTGCCGGCCTGAACATCCTCGGGCTGCACCCAGTGTTCCAGAGAGCCGTTCGCGATCACCCCATCGAATTGCCCGTGCCACTGCCTCGCTTCCAGCAGATCGCGATAGTTGCAGCAATACGCCTGCAAGCCGTTGTCGTTGCAATACCTCACTTGCTCCTGTGAAAGATTGACACCCACCGCGTGCGCTCCCCGTTCTTTCGCCAGTCTCAAAAGGTGACCGTAGCCGCAACCGATCTCGAGCAAGCGAAAGCCGGGCCGATTGCAGCCAACCTGATCGAGAAGATAGTTGAGCTGCCGCTCGATTCCCGCCTCGAGCGCCGTGTCGGTTGGCAAATATTCGCCATCCGCAAGATCCCGGATTCCGACGGCCTCGGCGGCGTGCACGAGGGTATAGCAAAGTTCTACCAGCCTGGTCGGCGCGACACGCATCTTGGGATGAGGAAGCACCACGCGCTGCAAAGGCTCGGCCCTCGCACTCTCGGGCGCGACATGCGTTTGGCAGTCGACGATCGACATGGGAGTCTTCCTTCGCGGCCCTTTTCTGTGTGATCGTCTCCTCTCGTATTATTGTTGCGATCCGGGCAAGCGATTGCGAGGAAAAAACGGGAGTCGCTGACCTGTCCCTGGCCAGTCCCCGAGAACGCCCTCGTTGATCGCCGGTCATGGCCGCGGCACCACACCCTCGTTTGCCGGGATCGATCAAGTTCTTGGAAGGTGATTTGCAAAGGTCGAACCCGGAGGCCGGGCACTTCCGTGCCTGACGGTCGATCTCGGCGGATCGAGTCTCAGAAACGCACACGTTTGCAAGCCAACCCCAAAATGGATCGTTTTTGGAACGGTCGGCGGCGCCCCGAGAAGCCATTCCTTCTATCGGAATCGACTTCAAGTGAGAGATCCCCTCGATCGGGGTTTATGGCGTTTCGGTTCGGGAACGGTTACCCTGTGTGCAGGCCCGTTGGGCGTTAGGCGGGCAACTGAGTTCTTTCGTTCGGCGTCCATGTCGCTGGCGCTCGTGCGGCACGACACAAGGTCGTCATGTGGGATCGCTCCTATCGTTGGCAACGAGACGTTCGGCTGGTCGCCGGAGTCGTAGTGCTGTTGTCGCTGACGGGTGCCTCGGTGTTGCTTGCCAGAACGTCGGCGGCACATCGCACGCGAGACGGGGCGCGCGACCTCGCGAGCGAGCTGCTCTCACCGGATCGGCAGATCATCGAGGTGCAAGTCCCGGCCGCCCTGCGAACCCAAGTGGGAACACTCGTTTACCGCGAGCGTGAGGATGGAATTTCGCAGGTCATCGGCCGCGTTGTTGCCGTGCATGCCGAGGGTCAGGATCAAGTCACGATTGTCATTCGGCAAAGCGCGACGAGCACCAGTCTCTTGCATCGCGGCGGGATCTTGAAAGGGGCTCCGGCGGCGCTCGGTCTTCGCGATGCGGTGCGGCTGCTCGTCAGCCCCAACACGCCTTCCGAAGAGGCCATGATCGCGCGCGACATGATCTGGCCAAGCATCAGAACCAACGTGCTACCGAGAATCGTGGATGGCCTGGTCCGTGAGATTTCGGCGGACCTGGCCGATCCAGGTCCGGAGGATGCGGAATTGCTCAAGCGGCTCGTCGAGAATCTGCACCAGATAATCGAGTCCTTCGAGAATGATCTCGTCGAGCGCTTGGCCAAACGGACCTGGGACATCGTGGGCGCGCAAGGGCTTGCCAGTGGGGTGCTGCGCGCGAAGGCGAATGATGCAAAGGCCAAGGACGCGAATGTCGCCGACTTTTGGTCGTGGTTGATTGGCAACAAAGGAAAGTCCGACGCCACGGATCGACCATTTCTCTCCGAAAAAACGCGCCAGGCCCTCACGGTCGCGTTAGAAGACGAGGCAGTCGGGTTCTGGAAGGACAACCGCGCACAAATCGTCGAGGCGTTCAAGAACGCGATTGACGCGCGGCGGCAGGATTTCGAGGCGGCCTTCAACGAGCGATGGTCCGGTGCGCTCTATGAGCGCGTCATCGTGCCCGCCTGGCGAACCGGCCAGGCTAAAGTCATCGAGTCGATCGAAAGTTATGTGAGCGATTTTTCAGCGCGACGATTGCTCACCAATCAAGGCGGGCCGCGATTGCTCTTCGCTTATATTTTGCGCAGCTATTTGGATATCAGCGTTGCGCCGCTGCTAATCTTGACACCGGCGGCTGACGGCCACTCCGATCAAGTCATCTATGAGCCATTGTTACAGTAAACGGCCTGTTCCTCGGGGAAGAACCAAACTCTCGGCCAACTCGCCAGCCTCACCTCGATGGCTCGCCAATCTAGGGAGGACGCGGTAGACGACGAGGCCGGCGCAATGATGGGAACTCGCCAACAATTCGGCGACCGAGCCGCGAGTTAAGGAGCCGGTTGTTTAGTCAGGAGGCAATCCATGCAGCATATCGGACCGTCGGCCACAGCAACGCATCCGACGCTGGAACTGGTCAAGCTCGAAGTTGGCTTGGGTCCACGGCGGCTGCGCCTCGATCAACGGTGCGTGTTGCGGGCTGGCCGCTTGTATCTGGTGGTGGGGCCTTCGGGCAGCGGCAAGTCCTCATTCGCCAGGGCCCTGCTGGGCTTCGGTGAGTTGTCGGATCCCGTAACGCGATGTCAAGGCGAGGTTGCCATCACCGACGTCGCGGGCAGCGCTCACGTGGTCTGGAAGGGCAACGTCTACAGTCCGGCGGCGCGTCCGCACATCGCGCTTTTGCCGCAGGCCGAGAAGCTCGGCTTCATCGACGCGCTGTCGGTGACGGACAACCTGACTCTTTTCTCGCATCTTGGTCGTGCGATCGCCCAAGCGGAGATTGAACGACTTGCCGCCCAATTCCGGCTGAGGCCGATGCCTCGCTATCTGGCCAGCGCCTCGGGCGGTGAACGGATTCGCTTGTCCGCCGTTCGCGGGTTATTGCCCCGCCAATCCATCGGGACCATGCCCGAAATCATCATCGCCGACGAGCCCACCTCGGCTCTCGACCGGGTGTCAGCACAGGCCATGGCCCGTGCGCTCATCGATTTGGCGCGTAGTGGTGGTTGCGTGGTGATGGTGATCACGCATGAGCCCGAACGCTTTGTCGACGGCGTACGTTCGAGCGAGTCAGTCGATGAAGACGCAGTCCGCATCGTCGAATGCCAGATCGACGACTCCGTCATCAGCGATCACGGCACCGTCACGATTGCGCGGCTGCGACTGGAAGATATCTCTCAACAGAAAACGCCGGCCAAGGATTTCGCGTCGCGAGCGATGGGTGCCGTGGGACAACTTGGTGCCTTTGCGCTGAGCCCAGCGGCATTTGTTTGGGGCTTGTTGGCTCCCCACCGGCCGCTGTTTCTGCTTCGTCAGATTTTTTTCGACTCCGTTGGCTTGGGCACCCATGTTTTCAGCCTGATCGGCTGTCTGCTGATTGCCGGTACCGCGGCCTATTTTATTTTCGAGCGACTGCCCAAGCCGGAACTGCTCGATCCGTTGCTGCTGCCGGAAATGATGATCGTGACGGGGCATACTCTGGTGCGCGTGGTCCTTCCGCTGGGCGCTTGTGGCCTGATCACGACGAAACTGGGCGCAGCCCAGGCCGCGCGCCTGGCCGCGGCGGTGCGCGGCGGATTGCTCGAAACCCTGGCACTCGCGGGCTGGCGAGTCGAAGCCTACGCTCTGGTCCCGGCGGTGATGGCCCAGGTTGTGGCCATGACCATCGGTACACTTTTGGCCCTGGTTGCTGGAGTCGTGCTTGCCGGAATCGTGTACGTCGCCGGACACGAGCAGGCATCGCTATCGCTGACGGTGAATTTGATGATCGACGGTCTGGATCGCGCTCCCAACTGGTCGCACTATCTCTTCGGCAAGATCCTGGTCTCCGGATTTCTGGGGGGCACCATCGCGGCGCTGTGCGGCATCGTCCCCTCGCAAGCAAAAGACGACCTGGCTCGCGCGGTCCATCGCACTCTGCTGTGGAGCGTGCTGGCCGTAATTGCCTGCCAGTGCTGCTTCATCATCGCGGAGTTCAGGCCGTAAGCCTCGATCGGTATGAACGCACCAACCGAAGAGAACGCCTCACGACCCGACACGCGCAAAGAGAACGCAAAAAAGGCGCTGGACGGCTCATCGTGCATGAACCACTCTCGAAAACGCCCGAGCCCGCGGCGAGGTTCGTGAGACCGGGCTCCATCTCTCTCGTGGCGGCGCTACATCTGGTCGAAGAAATCTCGCAGAATATCGGAAACGTCACGCAAGAATTGTTCGCCGTCAACGTCGCCCAACATCAGAATGGATTTTGGCAGCGGAAAGCGGGAAGGAAGTACGGCGGCGTCGGAGAAGTTCATGTGTCGTGCCTGAGGAAACAGGTGGGTCGTGCAATTCGCCTGGTTAGACTCGCAAAGGGCTTTCCATTCCGGCTCGAGCTGGCTATCGGCCGCCAGAATCGCCAGCGGCCGATCGAGGCTCTTGATCGGCCGGCCAAAGAATCCGCTGTCCAAAATGGCCGCGCGCGAAAACCTCGCGTCGCGTTGCAATGTCTGCACGGCGACGCTTCCGCCAAACGAGTGGCCGAAAATGCCGACCCGGTTGAGGTCGATATGATTCGCGAAATGTGAATCAACGCCGAGTTGGTCGAGGGCAAACGAGGCGTCGCGGCTCCAGGTTTCGACGGTCTCTTGCGTTTTGATCGGGCCGTCGGCGTCCGGATCGAATTCGCGGCCGTGGACCATGTGGCCATCGGAAAATACGACCACGCTTGAGCTTCCAGTCGGCGTGACGCCGACCACCACATAGCCATTGCTGGCCAGGTCCTCGACAAGAGTCGTGTAATGCGCCGGGGTCCGCCCCATGCCAGGCAACAGAACCAGAACCGGCATCGTGCCGGACGCCAAGGGCGCGTCGGCGACGGCGCTCGTTTGAATCTCGCGATAACGCTGGGCCGGAATCGGAAGCATCTTTTCGGCCTCCAGCTCGCCCCACGTGCCCGGAATGTATTCACATTGTTCGCCGGAAGCCCCCGCTTGCGCCGGATACCAGATGAAGACCATGATTTCCCGGTTGCGCTGAGCGTCGGTCCAGTCCACGAGCATTCGGCCCACGGGGTGCGGCCCGCGCGGAGTCGGCAGCACGATTGGGTGGTCATTGCGGCGGTACTGTATAAAAACCGCCACGACGATGGCGAGCATCGCCACAAGCACCAGGCCGAATCCGACCGCCAGCGTGCCGAGGACAATCCGGCGGATTCCCTTCTTGCGCGGTGGTTCGGTTAGCGGCCTCATTCTTTTGTTTGGCCGGTGAGTCGCGCCAAGCGTAGTAAAGCCAGAATCGCCAACACCGCAAAAACAATCGTCTGCGCGACGTGGATCCAGAACCAGGCGTCGGCGCCGTCTTCGCCGACCAGTTGCCGCGTCGCGTCGTTAGGCCAGATCACGGTAAAAAAAGTGGCCAGACCGATGAAGTGAACCACGATGCCCGGCAGAATCGATTGCGTGAGATAGGCCGTGGTCCCGAACATCGCGTCCCCCAACAAGTAAAACAGCACCGTCGGCCACTCAAATCCCTGCGTCATTCCATGCCCTGGTGTCAGCACCACCGCGGCAATCAGAATCGCCGGCGGGCCGCCGACACTTTGTTCCAGAAGGCTCTGGAGATAACCCCGAATGCCAGCTTCCTCCGACACGGCGCCCACCACCGCCGCCATCCCGACCACCAGAGCGACGGTGAGCGCCGAGTATTGCGAAAAGTCTCCAACCGGGTTTCCTTGCATTTTCGCGAGCTGAAATAACACGATCCAGAACCCGGTCAAGGCCACCATCGCAAGCACGCCCGCCGCCACGGCCCACGCGAACAGCGGGACCGCAATCGGCCGGGCCCGCAGCCAGCGGCGGCGTGCCTGCGAGGTGCTTTGAGGCCACCATTTTCCGCCCACGTATCGCCACATCAGCCACAGGATCGGAGCCATCGCCACCGCGGCCCAGGGGATCGCCGGCGTGGTCGACAGATTCGCCACGAGCAGTCCGGTCCAAACCACACCGGGCAGCAAAGTGAGAATTAATGCCAGCGGCCCGAGCCATACCACCGTGGGAATTCGACTCAAGAGAGAACGCATACTCTGTGCACCTCAAAGAATTGCACGCACCAGTAAGGCTAAGACGCGGGGCGTGCGGAGGCTTGTCGATCGGCCGCCGCACGCCCCACGCGCGTCTTGCTTGCCGGTTGCCCGGCGCTGGTTGGGTCACGGCTCGTTCATCTTGAGCTCCGCCGAGAGCACCTTGCCGATCTGGTCGTGCGCTTGCTCGAGATGCGCGCGGCCGTAGGCGTCCAGCTCCGCGCGATCCTTGTTCAACGCGATCGCGATCCGCTCGTCCAGTGCCTTGAGATGGTGGCGGGCCAATGCACGCGCGTCGGCCGGTGCCGGTTGGGCAAAGTCGTAGAAGAAAAAGTAGTACATGTTGCCGAAATCGTTGCGCGGGCCAAGCACGATGTCCGAGAGACGCTTGAGGTGCTCGCGCTGCAGATTGCGGCGGATGGTCGAGATCTCGACCTTCTTCTTTTCGCTCGCCGCGGCATCGGCCGCCGGCAATTCCTTCCAAATCGCGTCGGTCAGGGTGTCGAACACCTCGGGCATCTTCAACACTTCCTGGCCGTCACCGGCCAGCAACTCGGCGTCTTGTATCGAACGCAATACTCGTGAGTCGAGAAACCGCGAGAGGACGATCCTTTGGATCGACAACACCGTTTCGTACAACGGAAACTGGTAGTCGCTGCTGAAGAAGAAAAACGAGTCGTCGTTCATGAAGTGCTGCGGGGGCACGCGCTTGAGCAGCTCGGGCGAGAACTTGAAGGCCTGATCCGAGAGGATTTCTTCCTTAAGCAGCTTGATCGCTTCGCGCTGCTTGGCCAGCGGTATCGCCTCGATCGGCAACTTCGCCTCCGGCTCGTCGCGATGCGCCCGCGAAGTGTATTCGCCGCCGACGTACTGGCTGCTCAAGTACGTGGCTTGCGACACCTCTCCCAGCAACATCGACAGGGCCTGTCGGGCCCGCTGCCAGCCTTCGCCCTTGGCGACCACGCGTTCTTGCAGTTTTTCCAGCGACTCTTTCATCAGTCGAATGCGCTGGCCGGCGAATTCCAACGGATCGCCCAGGTCGAACAGGTTGATCCGCGGGTCGGGGTGCGTGTACAGGTCTTCGTCGGTGGCGTAGGTCAAATCTCCCTCCGACGATCGGGACGCGATCTTGGCCAGCTCGTCCTTTTCGTCGCCGCTGATCGGCTTATAGGCGTACTCGATCGCCCAGTAGTCGTAGGGGCCGATCGTGTCAGAAAAATAGTCCCCCTGTTTCTCGCCCTTGGGAGCGAAATTGGCCGGGGCATAATCCATCACCGAGCCGGTCATGCCTTTCTTGCGCGTGATCTCTGGGTTGTTCGCGTCCTTGAGGCTGATGAACGTGCTCGACTTGAAGTTGTGGCGCAGGCCGAGCGTGTGCCCCACTTCGTGCATCACGACTTCTTTGATCGCCTGGCCGATGAATTCCTCGGGCACCTTGCCGCCGGGTTCGATCGTTCCGCGGGCGGCCATCATCGCGGCCATCAGGCCGACCTGGCGTTGCATGCCTTGGCCCATCATGCAGCACTCGCAGCCCGCGTGCGCCTGGCCTCCGGCCATATCGCGCGGCCAACCGATATTGGTCTTGGCCGGGGCGTCTTTGATCGCGGTTTGATACTCACTCAGCAGGCGAGTCAATACCTGCTCGTTGCCGACCAGTTCTGGAATTTGCGTGGCGTACAGTTTGAAAAAGGCTTGCCGCTGTCCCTGCGCGATCAGGCTGATCGCTTCGGGAATCCCGCGAGTTCGCAGAAATTCGCCGCGCCAGTGGCGGATCATGCCCTCGTCGAACACGATATCCGCGTCGAGAATCTGGCCCGTCTTGGGATTGGTGCGCGACGGTCCCATGGCGAACCCGACCGACGTGGTGATCCAGCGAAACGTGTTGTAGCGAATGTCCTCGGGATCAAAATCGTCGAGATCGCTCTGCTCGCGCACTTCGATGGCCTCGATGAAACCCAGCTTGCCAAACGCCTTGTTCCATTCCAGGATTCCCGCCCGGACGTAGGGGCGATACTCGCGCGGGACCGTTTTTTCGATCCAGAACACGATCGGCTTCTTGGGCGGCGATTTCTCCGCCGTCGCGTTGCTCTTTTCCAGGTTCCAGCGTGTCACGTAGCGCACCTGCGGTGCGTCGTGAATATCGGAAGAGAAATCTTTGACGGTGCTCAAGAA
>JBGQKM010000218.1:0-10637 GCA_041499515.1 Planctomycetia bacterium
ACTCGTGAATCGCGTTTGCTGAAGTAAGCTTTGAATGGCCAAGCACCAGCCCAATTGACGGGGTTTTCCCATTCCTTCTGATTAACGTCGTGTTGGCTTTCATTCATCTCCGTCGCCCCAACGAAAACAACCCAGAGTGGAATGGCACTTCCCGAACTGCAAGGTCGTGTTGCGTATTGATATAGGCGCAAAGGCCAGCCGTGCGTAGATGAAGGGTTGTCGAATCCATTTCATCAGGCACGGAGGCCTTTGCGATGTGGAAGTCTATCGCGGGTTGGGTTTCGCACCAAGTGCGATCGGAGCGCGACCAATTGCTTGCAGCCGGTGGGCTGCCGTTTTCGGAACTGTTGCCAGCATCGTACGTGGAAGGAGTGCTCGGCGAGGAGCAGGTGGGGCAGCGTGAGTGCTTGTATTCGCCGCTGGTGACGTTGTGGACGTTTCTCTCGCAGACACTTTGTGCCGATCATTCGTGCCGACAAGCGGTGGCGCGGCTGCGGGCCTTCTTGACCGCCGATGGTCAGCGGCCTTGCGCCCCGGTCACCGGCCCCTACTGCAAGGCGCGTCAGCGAATACCGGAGAACGTGTGTGCCCGATTGATGGGCGACGTTGGCCAATCGCTGCACCAGCGCGTCAGCGACGGGAACTTGTTGAACGGCCGGCCGGTGAAGCTGGTGGATGGCACGACGGTCAGCATGCCCGACACGGGCAAGAATCAAGCCGCGTATCCGCAGTCGCGTTCGCAGAAGCCGGGCTTGGGATTTCCCATCGCGCGTGTCGTGGCGTTGTTGTCGTTGGCCAGCGGCGCGGTGTTGGACCTGGCAATTGGGCAGTACCGCGGCAAGAACACGGGAGAAACGGCCCTGTTCCGGCAGCTTTGGCGGAGCTTGTTTCCTGGCGACGTCGTGGTGGGAGACCGCTACTTTGCCTCGTATTGGGACCTGACCTTGCTGGCGATGTGCGGCGTGGACAGCGTCTATCGGCAGCACCAGTTGCGTCTGAGCAAACGCCATCGTATGCGACGACTGGGATCGGGCGACTGGTTGTTGCGGTTGCTCAAGCCCCAACGTCCTTCGTGGATGGACCGGGCCAGTTACCAGAGGATTCCCCCAGAACTGATCGTGCGAGAGGTGTTCGTCCGCGTGCGGATTCGCGGCTGGCGCGTGCGTCAACTTACGCTGGTGACCACGCTGTGCGACCCCTTTGAGTACTCGGTAGAAGAATTGGTCCGCGTGTATCATGCGCGCTGGCAAGCAGAAGTGGATATTCGGACGATCAAGATCACGATGCACATGGACGTGCTGCGTTGTAAGACACCCGAGATGGTGCGCAAGGAAATCTGGATGCACTTGCTGGCCTACAACCTGATCCGCACCGTGATGGCGGAAGCTGCCCAGCACGCCAACATGCGGCCGCGCACGGTGAGTTTCAAAGGCGCGCTGCAAACGCTCACCGCCTATCGTTCGCTGGTCGAGCAAGCCGCGCCCCATGCCTTGCCCGCCCTGTACGATTCCCTGCTGACCGCGATCGCTAGCCACGTCGTCGGCAACCGCCCGCACCGCTACGAACCCCGAGCTATCAAACGACGACCTAAAGAACATGACCTGCTGACCATTCCACGCCACATAGCCAAACGACGTTTAGCCGCTTAAACTTACGAATTCAGGAAGTGCCATTCGGGTCAGAACTATTTACGTCAGGTGCCGTAAATAGTTCTGACCCCTTATTTCCCCGATCATTGGCGGAACTGATTCTACAAGGGGCATATGGGGTCGGGCCTATTTCTCGCCGCCGCGCTCGCGGGTGTAGCGGATGCGGCAGCCGATGGCGGGGGTTTCGGGGGTGGCGGGCTCGCGGCCGGACAAAAGAGCTTCGACGGCGGAGTCGAGATAGCGGTTTTTCACGGCGGCGGCCTGGCTGCTGTCGTCCATGCCGCCCATGTACACGACGCGGCGCTGGCGGTCGAGCACGAAGAACTCGGGCGTGAAGGCGGCGCCAAACGCCTTGCCGATCTTTTGCGTCTCATCATACAGATAGGGAAAGTCAAAGCCCTTGGCTTCGGCCCGCTCTTTCATTTTCGGCAAGCGATCTTCGGCGATCGTATTGACGTTGATGGCCACCAGGCCGACTCGGCCGCCGGGCATCGCAAACTTCTTGGAAAACGCGACGATCCGGTCTTCATAGTCCGTCGCCACGGGGCAACTGTTGCAGGTGAAGACCACGACCACCAACTCCTTGTCGGCCAGGTCAGCCAGAGAATGCCGTTTGCCGTCCACGCCCTCCAAATCAGTCCAGGCCGGCGCCGGTTGGCCGATACTCAGCACCTCGTTGTACTTGCCCGCCCAGGCCGGCACGGCCACAACCGACCAAACAACCACCCAGGGGCCTACCGACAATGCAAACTTTCCCATCGCCACTTCCTTCTGCAAGAGCATTCTCTGCGGGCCCGCCGATACGCCATTCGCCGGGCGTTTTTCAGCAGGCTTGAGCTTAATCTAGCCCACCCGGCAGGGTCAACGTGCGCGGGTTGGTCGGCGGCATGGTCCGACGATGACATGGTCGGCGGTGTAGCCTGTGCGGCGGGATTGGTTTAAAATGGCCCACCATGGATCGCCCTGGGCCACACTTGCACGCGCGGCAGCACGCGTTTGAATCTTTCAACGCGCGGCAGCGCGAGGGTTTGACGGTCGTGAGCCGGCGCAGCGTGCTGAAAGCCAGCCTGGCCGGTATCGCGGGCCTGTCGCTGCCCGAGCTGTTGCGAGCCCGCAGCCAGGCTGCCGAGAGCGGAAAGCGGCTGCCGGAAAACAGGAGCGTGATTCTGCTGTGGATGACCGGCGGGCCGAGCCACATCGATACCTGGGACGTCAAGCCGCAGGCGCCGCTGGAGATTCGCGGGCCGTTTTCGGCGATTCGCAGCAAGTTGCCGGGCGTGCTGTTGTGCGAGTATCTGCCCAAGCAGGCCGCGATGATGGACAAGCTCACGATCATCCGCTCGGTCGACGCGCGGATGAGTAATCACGAGCCCAACCAGGTTTTTCAAACCGCCAATCTGGACGCCGAGCCGCGCATCAACAGCGAAGCCGAAAAGTATCCCGCGATTGCCTCGGTGGTGGCGAAATATCGTGGGGCCGCAAATCGCGACATGCCGCCCAGCGTGGTGCTCAACATGCAGTCGCGCTCGCACGTCGCCTGGGCCGGCTACCTGGGCAAGCAATACGATCCATTCTTGGGCAACCAGGCCAGCTCGCTGTTCACGCTGCCCAGCGGATTGGATCAGGATCGGGTGACGGCGCGACATTCTCTGCAACAACAATTCGATCGGCTGCGGCGCGATTTGGATCTTTCGGGATCGATGGCCGCGATGAACCGTTTCGAGCAGCAAGCCGTGGATATCGTGGCCGGCCGGCGGGCGCAAGCGGTTTTCGATCTTTCGCAAGAACCCCTGGCGGTCCGCCAGCGTTACGGCGACCACAACTGGTGCCAGCAGGCATTGTTGGCCCGGCGCCTGGTCGAAGCCGGCGTGAGCTTTGTCACGATCGACCTGAGCAACCACGGCGCGTCGGGAACTTGGGATACGCACGGCGACAATATTCCTCCCTACGGCGGAATCTGGAACGGCCTGCGGCCGCTGCTGCCGGTGTTCGATCATCTGCTGACCACGCTGGTTTCGGATCTGGAAGAGCGCGGGCTGCTCGACCAGGTGCTGGTCATCGCCATGGGCGAATTCGGTCGGACGCCGAAGATCGGCACGCAGGGGAGCACCGACGGCCGCGATCATTGGCCGGTGGTGATGTCGATGACCCTGGCCGGCGGCGGTTTCAGGCATGGCCAGGTGATTGGCGCCACCGAGCGCGACGCGGGCCAGATCAAGGAACGCCCGGTCACGCCCGGCGATCTGGCCGCCACGATCTATCATCACATGGGCGTGCCGGCCAACGGCACGTATCTCGACTCTCGCGGCCGGCCGCGATATTTCGTCGAGCGGGGCGAGGCGATTCGCGAATTGATTTAGACGCTGCTAAGCCGCAAGCGGTGGATTGACGCCGATTGCAAGGGCGCGGGCTCCTTTGCAGCGGGGAGTTGTCAGTCGAGTTGCTTGCGAATGAAGGCCAGGGCGCGGGCGTGCGCGTCGATGACGGCCGGATTGGTTTTGTCGCCCAGGCCGTGGCCGCCGCCCTCGACGGTGATCAGTTCGTGCGGCACGCCCTGTTTGGTTAGCGCCGCGTCCATGTCGGCCGATTCCTGATACGGAACATCGGTGTCGGCCGTGCCGTGGACCATCAGGATCGGCGGATACGCCGGCGTGATGTTTCGCACCGGACAAAACGGATCGAGCTTTTGCCGCTCGGTTTTGGGATCGAAGCCGGACACTTCTTTGGTCCACAGACCATTTTGCCTGCAATACAAATAGTAGACGCCGCGCGGGCGGCTATCGCTGCCGGTTTGCACTTCCGCGCCCACCACGCTGTAGGCTTCCTCGCGGCTGACCAGCGGCGAACGGCGGTAGAATGCCGAGGGCTCGACGTACCACGGCCCGTCGACGTCGCCATAGCCCCAATATGCCACCAGGGCTTTGGGTCGCGGCTCGACGCAGATGCCGGTCATCATGGTCAGATATCCGCCGGCCGATCCGCCGCAGACGACGATCGCGGCCGGATCGAGGTGAAACCGCTGCGGGCCTTCGGCATGAATCCAACGGAAGGCATCTTGCAAATCCTCGATGATGGCCGGCAGCTTCACTTCTGGAGCCAGCCGGTAGTCGATCGAGATCAAGACGTAGTTCCGTTGGCGGCAAAGTTCGGCGATATTTTTCGGCACGCTGTCGCGATTGCCCATGATCAGCGCGCCGCCGTGAATCCAGACCACGGCCGGACGCGTTTGATCACCGTTGCGGCGATAGACGTCGGCCTCGATCTTGGTGGGGCCGACCGTCTTGTAGACGAACGTCTGTTTGGGCCAGGCCGGTTCATCGGTTGCGAGGGACGGTTGTCTTGGCATGAGGCCGATCGCGACTAATCCGGCCAACAAGACCAGGATTTTGGAATTCATGTTGCTACCTCAAAGATGTGGCTGAGGTGTTCGCCCGCTAAGTCCGCCGTCGCCTCGCGGCGATGAACGATCGCACGCACAGGCCCACGTAAATGATGCACGCGATCGCCATCAAGAACATCATCGCCACCGGGCGCCTGTATGTCGGATCGTCGGAGGCCAAAAGCCCAAACTTGGGAAGCCCGCGGACCAGCGCCGCAACAGCGCCCAGCAGCGCCAACAAGACCGCCGCATGCATCGCATGCGCTCGCAGATTGGGTTTGAAGGCGACCAGCCCACACACGATCAGCACGCCGCCGAGAAAGGCAGGAATCAGCGCGGTCAGGCTGGGACTCTCGGACGCGGATCCAAAATAGCCGAACAGCCCGATGGCGGTCAAAACGGCCCCGACGACAATCGTAACGATGGGCATGGCGATGCCTCCCGAGGCGCGATGAAAGGGAAACCGATCCAAGGCTGACGCCGCAGCTTATCAGGCTAGCCGTCGGGCGCCGGAATGTCGAGATCAACTCGAGCTCGTTGAATTCAGGTCGATGGCAACGGCCGCATTCGCAGGCGGTCGTCGGTCACGATCGCGAATTGACCAGCCCAATCCGCGCGGCTCTCGATTACGTCCAACATGCGGCGGGTGTCGGCATTCGGGTTGGACCCCGATAGACGGAAAAGGAGAACGCCGCACTGGGCCGGCAGTCCACAACGGAAGGCCAGTTCGCCAAAGTCCTTGTCCTGGGTAATTACCAGCCGTGCGTCGGCTTGTGCACGTGCCAGAATGTCAGCATCGCCACCGCCGCGCATCGACTCCTTGACCGCTAATACGTCGTGACCGCGATCACGCAGCGCTTGTACTACCGAACCCGATATGTTTTCATTCAGGATCAATCGCATGGCAAATCGGCTGCTTCAAGCGCCCGGCAGCAAATACACCCGTTCGGATTTCAAAACGTCGCTCGCGTACGCCAGGCAGGCCTGAATGTCTTCCGTGATCAAGTGATCGTACTCTTGCAATACTTGATCGACCGTCCACCCGCGACCTAACAGATCGACCACGAACTCTACGGATATTCGGGTTCCCTTGATGATTGGCTTTCCCACCAGCACGCTGGCGTCCACGATAATTCGATCCTGCCAGTTCACGGCATCATTCTCCCAATTCCCGAGACTCGATCTCACCGACCCGCACAGTAAACTATAACCCGAAACCCTTCTTGCGTACTAGCGCGCCGTCGCAACCGCGACCGGTGCTCCGGCGCGTTGACAATGGCCCAGGAGCGGTTACGCTGGTCGTGCAATTGCATTGGTTGCCGGCAATTTCCGCAGCCGGACCCCTAGGGGGGCCGGTGGCGTACTGAGAGTTTCCATATGAAAGCCGTCGCTGTCACTCCCGGCAAACGCCATAGCGTCCACCTGGCCGATCTGCCCAAGCCCCGGGTGGACGACGTGGCCGGCGGGCGCGGCGTGCTGGTGCGGGTGCTGAAAATCGGCGTTGATGCCACGGACCGTGAAATTAACGAGGCGAAGTACGGCGCGGCCCCGCCAGGGTACGATTTCTTGGTGCTCGGCCACGAATCGTTTGGCGTGGTCGAGGCGGTGGGCCAAGATGTCACGCACGTCAAGCCAGGCGACTACGTCACGGCCACGGTCCGCCGGCCGGGCGGATCGATTTACGACCAGATCGGCACCTCCGACATGACCAGCGAGGAGGTGTACTACGAACGGGGCATCAATTTGTTGCATGGATTTCTGACGGAGCATTTCGTCGATGACGCCGAGTTCATCGTCCGGATGCCCGCCGGATTGAAACACTTGCACGTGCTGGCCGAGCCGATGAGCTGCGCGACCAAGGCGGTGCAGCAGGCCTTTGAGGTGCAGCGCCGGTTGCGGGTGTGGCGTCCGAAAGTCGCGTATGTGATGGGCGCCGGTCAAATCGGCCTGTTGAGCACGCTGGTCTTGCGATTGCGCGGCCTGCAGGTCTATACGTTGGCCCGCAGCGAGCCGCCCTCGCTCAAGTCCGAAATTGTCGAAGCCCTAGGCGCCCACTACATCAGCACGCGGCAAATGCCGCCGGCGGCGTTGGCCAAGAAGGTCGGCAAGGCCGATTTGATCGTCGACGCCACCGGCAGTAGCGCCGTAGCTTTTGAGTGCATGCAACTGCTGGGGCACAACGGGGTGCTGGTGTGGACCAGCGTGACCGGCGGGCGGCAGCACGTCGAGGTTCCGTCGGACAAAGTGAATCTCGATTGGGTGCTGGGCAACAAGCTGCTGCTCGGTTCGGTGAACGCCAATCGCGAGCATTTCGAAATGGGCATCAAGGACCTGGCCCTCGGTGAGGTCATGTATCCCCGCGTGATCGAGCGTATTCTTACCACGCCGATTCGCGGACTGGACAATTACACGCACATGATGCGAACGCTGGTCGACGACTCGGCGGCGCTGAAAGTGTTTGTCGAAGTCGCCGAGGGCTGATCGGCGCGCGCGTACGCCAAGGCGTCACTTGGATTCAGGCTGGGCCTCGGTCGAATCGGCCAGCGATTTCTGGACGCCGCGAATTCCATAGCCCAGCCAGCCAAACTCCAGCCCGTTGCGCGTCGCCTTTTGCAGAGTTTGCAGGGCCAGCAGTTTGGCCTCGAGTGCCTCGCGATGCTTCGGATCGCGGGCCAACGCGGCAGCGGCCAGCCGCAGGCCGCGGACCGCGTCGCCGGCTTGGATCACCTCGCGGGCTTTGGCCGCCACGGGGCCGGGGCCGCCGGCCAGCGCGACTAAGTCGGCATCGGCCACGTTGGGCGCGACCGCGTACATGCTGGCCGGATTGCGGTCGAACCAACCCACGTAGCCCTCGTAAATGCCGCGCACGCTCCAGGCAACCTTGCCATAGGTCTCGCCCACGTCGAGCTCCGCCGGAAGTTTTACTTCCTTCATCAACGTGTAGACGTCCTTGCCGTCGTTCATCCCCTGGACCGTGGCATCGTGCACGTATTGGATGGCGTCGCGATATTGCGTCAGCCGCTTCACGATCAGGTCGTGGCCGATGACCGGCAGGCCATGGCTGGGAAGCACGAACTCCGGCTTGAGGGCCAGGACCTCGTTGATCGACGCGATGTACTCCAATGCCCAGCGTGGCTGCGTGCCGCGGAGCGTATAGAGGTTTGGGAAGGAATCGTAAAAATTATCGCCCACGAAAGCCGCGCGGTACTTGGGCAACCAAACGGTCAGGGCGTCGGGAGTCTCGCCGGGCGTATGGAAGACTTCGAACTTGACGCCGCCCAGCTCGAACTCGTAACGATCGTCGAAAACGATCGTCGGCACGACGTGATTCTTCGGGGACTCGCTCAGCGCTAGCAGTCGTTGTTCGTCGAAATTGAACTGGGCGGCGTTGCTGCGGGCAAAGTACCTTGCCAGGCGATCCTGGTAGGCGCGCAATTCGGGAAATGCCCGGTGCGTGATGATTTGCGTTTTTTCCTGCTTCCACAGGTGGACGCCCCCGGTATGGTCGCCGTGGCCATGCGTGAGAATGATGGCATGCACGGGCTGCGCGCTGACTCGGGTCAACAGTTCATGATGTTTAGGCGCCATGTTGGGCGACGAGGTGTCGACGATCACATTGCCCGCGGGCGTCACGATCAGGAAGGTGTTGGCAAACCCGATGCCCTGGTAAATCGCCTCGTTCACTTTCAGGGCCTGGGTTTGGTTTTGCCCGATGCGCGTGAAGTCGATGCCCTGATTGGGCGGAATTTGGCCAAAAGGCGCTTGGGCTCGAAGCCAACAAGCCGACGCGGACATTTGTGCGATCCCCAGCACAAAGATCATGCTCCAGGTGAGCCGCATGGGACACCCCCAAAATTCGACATGAGTTCGGATGGCCGACGGCGCGGCCGGAAATGTCTGGGGCCATTGTGCGATTTTCGTCGGGCGGGTGCAACCGATCGAAGGGCGACAAAACGCGCCCCGCCTCGTCCGCCTCAGGCCGTCGGCGGCGTTTCGCTGGCCACCGGCACCTCGCGCAAGAACGCGGCGGACTCTTCCGGCAGCACCGTGTTGATCGCCATGCCGCTGCCCATTTCGAAACCGGCCGGAGTGCTCAGCCGCGGAAGGATCCGGATATGCCACAGGAAGTATTCCTTGTCCTCGTCTCCCCGCGGCACGTCGTCGATGGTCAGGTTGAAATCGGGGTTGTCCAGTCCGGTATAGAGTTTGAGCAAGACCGTCTTGAGCAGTTCGGCGGCCGACCGCATGTGATTCGGCTCGAGCAGCGTAAACGAGGGCTGTGGGTATCGCGGCACGATCCACGTTTCGAACGGAACGCGCGAGGCGAATGGCTGGAAGGCGACAAAACTGTCATTGGCGGCCACGATGCGCGACTTGGCCTCCAGTTCGTGCGACAGCATCACGCAAAACAGGCAGGAACCGGTACGATCGAAATAATCTTCCGCGGTGGTGTGTTGCGCGCGCAACAGCCGCGGCACCACCGGCGTGGCGATCAACTGCCAATGCGGATGCGCCAAGGACGTGCCGGCCCCCTGGCCATGATTCTTGAAAATAATCACGGTCTGAAATCGCCGATCGCGCATCAAATCGCGATAGCGCTGTTGCAGCGTTCCGAGCACCAGTTCGACTTGCTCCACCGGCTGTTGGGCCAGCACCATGTCGTGCTGGCGCGACTCGACCACCACCTCGTGGGCGCCGCATCCGCCCATCGAGAGGAAATGGCTGAAGTCCTCGACGCGGGCCGGATCTTCCTCAATCCGCAGGGCCGGAAATTTGTTGGCAAACACGCGGACTTGCCAGGTCGACGGCTGCGAAGCGTCGGCGCGCACGCTATAGATTTCCGGCGGCGTAAACGTCTCGCGGCCCGGACAAAAAGGGCAGTTCGTCGCTGGCGCTGTCGCCTTAAGCGGGTCGCGCGACTTCACTTCGTGGGGACGCAATGCGCGCGAAGGCGCGAAAACGACCCAATCGTTGGTGGCCATGTCAAAACGTAGTTGCGACATGAAAACGCCCCCAAAATTCCAACGCACGAACGCAGCACCGCAATCTAACTGCCACGACCTGACGGGGGAAGCCGCCAGCCACGCGATTTGACGACTTAGTGCGCGCGGATCCCGCCCTCAAAACCAGTCGACTGCATACGGGTGCCCGCCATGGCGCTCTGGGTTACAATAGGCGGCCAGCCCGGCTGAGAAAGACGGAGCGTCACGAACTTTTTTTCAGAACGAAACACCCGTAGCGTAAGCGAGCCTCGATGACCCCGATTCGTTGTCTTTCGGCGATCCTCCTCATGACGGTGGCGGTCCTGGACGCGGCAGCAGTGGGTGCGGATTCGACGCGCCACAGCCCGTTGCGGGTCGAAACGGTCGCCGGGAGCGGTCAGGCGGGCGAGTTTCCGGCCGCGGGCGGCCCGGCGCTAGGCGTTCCGGTGGCGCTGCCCTTTGGCGTCGAGATCGGACCCGACCGGGCGTTGTACATCACGTCCATTGGGCAACATCGCGTGCTGCGGCTGGACACCGCGCGCGGTGAAATCTCAAGTGTGGCGGGCAGTGGCGTCAAGGGCTACGCGGGCGATGGCGGTCAGGCAAGCCAGGCGCGGCTCAACGAGC
>JBGQKM010000219.1:0-10605 GCA_041499515.1 Planctomycetia bacterium
ACCCTGCCCTCTCCCACGAGGGGAGAGGGTCCTCGGATAGGCTCACCCTGCCTTCTCCGGCTCGACTGAACTCGCCGAAGTCCGCAGAATCCACAGCGCGAGATTCAAGGAAACAACTCCCGATGACCGGATTCGTGGACGGATCTATCAAGAACCTATCCGAAAACCACCCCTCACCCTGCCCTCTCCCACGAGGGGAGAGGGTTCTCGGATAGTCGCTCACCCTGCCCTCTCCGGCTCGACTGAGCTCGCCGAAGTCCGCAAGGGGCGAGGGTTCTCGCATAGGCTGTTATGCGACGGGAAAAACGACGTTTCGCCCTTCCTCACCGTTCACTTGACGGGCCGCTTGGCCGTCGTTACCTCTTCGCCCGGGTGATAGACGTGCTTGGCCCCGGCCACGACGTCTTCCCAGTAGAAGAGATCGTCCTTCAGTTGTTTTTTCGAGAGCAGTTCGGCCTGGTCGAAAAAGTGCGGGCTCTTGGGGTTGCCGCTGATGCCGTAGGGCAACAGCGATTTGCTCTTCACCCGATCGCCGAATTCGACGATCGACATGTAGCTGCTGCCCACGACCGCGTAATGATTTTTCACGGTCTTGATCGGCGGCAGATAGATCGAGGGGGTAAAGTACATCGTGAACACCACGCCGGGCGGGCCGGGCATGCCGGCGCTGGGCAGGCTGGGCACCGCGTCGCTAAACGGGATGCGGTAGAAGTCCGACACGTCGGCGTGTCGCTGCAGGCGATTGGCCTGGCCGTAGGGCACTTTCCAATCGCCGAACGTGCCTTTGAGTTTTTGCGCCGCGGCCACCAGCGCCTTGAATTGTTAGGTCACGTTGGACACATATTGCTGCTTGAGCGTCTCGGCCGGGTAGCCGAATCCGTACAACTCTTCGTACCAGGCGATACAAAGCGTGGCCTGGGTCGAATCGACCGATCCGCGGCAGTCCCAGTCGAGCAAATGCGCGAGATACGGCTTGACCTGAGAGGCCAGCTCGGGATTCGACCCGCGCAGCCGGGCCAGTTCCGCGCGATAGTGGGGCAATTCGCTCAATGCCCAGTAGATCGTCGAATCGAACGCCAACTCCTGCAAGCGCTCGAGCGTCAGGTCATGCGCCTCGCGCAGCAGCAGCCGCGAGATCTTCGCCCGGCGCTTGTCGTCGTAACGATCCTCGACCATGTAGCTCGGATAGTCGCCGATCGCGGGGCCGGCCTCGTCGGTGGTCGTGTAAGGGGTCGAATTGCAGTTCTGGACATAGCCGGCGGCGGGATTCAAGACCTGCGGAAGATCGTCGATCGTGTGGATGCCCTGCCATTCGGTGCGCGTGTCGCTGCCATCGACCGGTTTGGTCCAGTCAAACGATGGATCGCGCTTGGGGATGATGCCGTTGTAGAGGTAATAAATGTCGCCGTGGTCGTCGGCATAGACCGTGTTGAACAGCGGCAACTCCAACATGCCCATCGCTTCGCGAAACTCGGCGATGTTCGTGGCGCGAATCATGCGGCGGCTCTGTCGCGACAGCACGGCTTCATAGAGTTTGGCGACCTGGGCCGATACGTACTCGGTGTCGCTGACCTTTTGCACGATCGGTCCGTGGTGCGTTTTGCGGAACGTGCAATCGACGGTCTCGAAACGATTGCCTTGCTTGACCTTGATGGTATCTTTCCATTCGACCGCCTTGCGGTAGCCCTCGCCATAGCGGTAGGCCAGCGGGTCGTCGGGGTTGTCGAACGTCTCGCGCCACGAACTGCCGACGTTCGGCTCGTTGGTCGTGAGACCCCAACCGCAATGCTCATTGTGTCCCAGCACCGGCACCGGCGTGCCAAAGAACGAGGCTCCGGAGAAATTCCAGCCGTCGCCGCTGCGCAAATGCGCCTCGTAAAACTGGCCAAAGCCATAATAGGGCTGGTGAGGGTTGATAAACAGCATCGCTTTGCCCGAGCGCGTCTTGCTGCCGGCGATCGCCCAGGCGTTGCTGCCGGTCGACGAGCGGGCTTCGGCGTCGAGTTTCTGCTCGTGGTAGTTGGACGGGATCTTGTCGGCCGAAACGTGCATGTGTCCCCCAACCAATTCCAGCGTGGCGGCGCGGGCGAAAGCCAGCAGGTACCACGGTTCGATCCGCGCGAGCAATCGCGGCCTGGTGGCCGGGTGGGTTTCGAGGAAATAATTGATTCCGGCGGCAAAAGCCGCGCCTGCCTCGCGAGGCAGGGGTTCGAGCTTGTCGTAGTCCTCTTTCGAACGCTGCGGAATCTCGAAAGCCCGGTTGCGCATGTCCTTGGAGAGGAATTGCCGGCCGTACAATTCGCAATAGCGGCCCAGGCCCATCACGTAGGAGTCTTCGATCTGCCAGAAATAATCCTCAGCCTGGCAATAGCCGAAGCCGAACAGTACGGATTTGTCGTTCGGCCCGTCGATATGCGGCATGCCGTAGTCGTCGCGATAGATCGTGACGCTCTTGGCCAGTGCGTGAGGATCGAGCCTGGTCTGGATTTCGCCCTCGGCGAAGGCCGAGGGCCACGCGCTGGCAACGAAACCCACGAAGACCGCAATCGCCACCACGAACCGTCGACATCGAGTACCCGACATGCATGGATCCCTTTACGAAGAAGCGAGCACGATCACCGTGAGCGCGATTTCACACCAGCGACGCGAAAGTTTCACAGTACGCCCAACGGCCATCGAGATGGTAAGGGGCTCTCTTGGAGAGCAACTCAAACCAGCTTGAGAAAAAGCCCGAATCGCCCCAAGAATGTCGCTATTCTAGGGCGACTCCGGGCCTTTGCAAGTCAGGGCCGTTTTTTCCGACGGAGGTTCAGAGCTAGTGAGCCAATTCGCCGACGCCGGCCAGGGCACCGGTGACGATCGTATCGCCCAGCGTTTCGCCGTAGAAGCTCACGCTCGATTCGTATCCGCCGCGGCGATACTCCTCTGCCGGGAGCATGTAGCTGATCCAGGCGTCGGCCAGGCCGCCGATCACCGGATGCGCCGCGCCGCTTGCGCGTCCGCCTTCTGATTTTATTTTCAGGCCGAGCGAAGCGGCCATCTCGCCCGGGATGCCGACAATCAGCAGATCGCCCAGACGCAGCGAAATACTTTCGGCCTGGGAGGGGAACATCACGGGAAGCATTTCTTTGAATAGCTTTTCGCTGAGCCCATACTCGGCGCCGCCGGTCTTCATGAAATCGGGATGCCAGGTGCGCTCGGGCAGTGGAATCGCGTGCAGGTGATAGGCGAATGCGACCTTCGGCATCACCGGCGTCTGCTGCCATTGCTTCCAGGCGACGATGCCCAAATCGCGGCCGTAGCGTTCGGCCCGTTCCCAGCGGCTATTTCCGGCGTCGGGGCGGCTGATTGGAGCCTGGTCTCCCTCGGCGCCGTTGTAGAACATGGCCGTCACGCCCTGGCCGATGAGCGACTCGAGAGTGCGCTGCAGATGTCCGGGCCAATCGCCGGAAAACAGCATGTCCTCGCCGTTCATGAAAGTCGGATGGGCCGTAAAGTTCACCAGCACGGCCAACGGCTTGCCTTCGGTCGTATCGACGCGCGTGACGGTCAGCTCTTTGTCGATCACGGGGCCGTTACGGCGATTGCGGTTCCAGCCGTCGATCGAGATGCTCGACGTGCCCACCGAGACCGGCACCAACTGGCGCCCGGCGTCGTGGACGACCTGCACAAGCCGCTCCATCACGAAATCCAATAGGCGCGGATTGAAGATGCCGATTTGTGGAATCTGAAAAGTGTTGGCCGGGTAGATGGCGTTCATCTCGATGCTGGTGTGCGAGTGGCTTGCCAGCAGCATGATTTGCTCTTTCGTCCAACCGTCGGCGGCCAGCCGGCCGACGAGCGCGGGTTTGAGCGACGGTGGAAACCCGACGATGTCAACCGTCACCAGCGCGAACTTCTGCTTGCCGTCGGTGAGTACCAGAGCCTTGACAAAGATTCGGTCGTGGACTCCTTCGGCCGGACGATTCATGCGCTCGCCATAACCGCCCAGCGGTGCGTTCAATTCTAACGGCGGCGTCAGGTCGACCCGCGCGACCCCGGCCTTCAGTTCCGCCGCATCGGCCCGATCGATGCCAACGGCCCACCATCCGCCCAGCGCGCAGACACTCGCACAGGCAACCACGAACGTTCGCATCGGCTTTCTCATGACGCACACCTTTTTCGGTAACGGGTTCGCAAACAGGCTCCGTTCCTATAATCCCGGTTTTCCCGACTGAAAACTAGCTAATCCTACGCCGCAGGGCAAGAAATTTGCGCGTTCAAGGTTTTCTGAGGCGAGTTAAGCTTCGACCGCCCCGGCCGGATCGAAAATGCCGCCAAAAAAATGCTCCCGAGGCTGGTTGATCGAGGCCCGATGTGTTAACATATCGGCGCAAGTTTATGCTTCTGGTGTGCTTGCGTCGAACAAGGGAGCGTTTGTCCGCGGCGCCCTACGAACAACCTGGAGCGGTGGCCATCATGCTACGGATCCTCGGGTCGGCTCGGAAGCTGTGCGATGGCATGACGCGTCGCGACCTGTTGCGCATTGGTGGGCTGGGCCTGGCCGGAATGAGCCTGGCGGATCTTGCCGGCTGGCAGGCGACTAGCGCCGCCGAAGCGACGCCGCGGGCCAGATCGTTTGGCCGCGCCAAGTCGATCATCCTGATCCATTTGTACGGCTCGCCCAGCCAAATCGAGTTTGTCGATCCCAAGCCCGACGCCCCGCTGGAGATTCGCGGCGAGTTGAACTCGATTCCTTCGAGCCTGCCGGGCTGTCGGGTTTGCGAGCTGCTGCCGAATTTCGCCAAGGTGATGGATCGCACCACGGTGTTGCGTTCGTTGACGCACCCCTACCCGCTGCACGGCGTGGCTTTTGCACTCACCGGCGTGCCGACGCTCGATCTGCCGGCCGAGTTGAATCCGCGCGATGCGCGTAACTGGCCCTTTTTTGGTTCGGTGGTCGACTATGTCGAGACGCAGCGCGAGCGCGCGGGACAGACGGCGCGTCGCGCGGTGCCAGCCAACATTGCTCTGCCGTTCAAGTTCAGCAGTCGCCGCGCGGGCGAAGTGCCCAGGGCCGGCCCCTATGCGGCGTTTCTGGGCGCGGAGTACGACCCGGTGTGGACCGATTACGTCGGCACGGCGACCAAGGGTCTGGCCAAGATATTGGCCGACAAACGCTTCGACGAGAACGATCCGTACATCGGGCTGAGTCCGGACAGCTATTTTTATGTGCCGGCCGCGACCAACTTGCAGGCCGACGTGACGCTCGACCGGCTCAACCGCCGCAAGACGTTGGTGGCCCAGTTGGACGAGGCTCGTCGGGACCTGACGGGCTCGCCGCGCGGCAAGCAGTTGGACCGGTATCGTCAGATGACCTACGAGATGCTGGAGTCCGACACGCTGCGCACCGCGTTGGATTTGCGCAAAGAGTCGCCCGCCGTGCGCGAGCTGTACGGCCACACGCTGTTTGGCCAGTCGTGCCTGGCGGCGCGGCGATTGGTCGAGGCGGGCAGCCGCATCGTGAGCGTGTTTTGGGACGAATACGGCCTGGCCGGCAGCGGCTGGGACACGCACTACAACCATTACGCGCGGATGAAACAGGAACTGTGCCCCGGCCTGGACCAGGCCTGGTACGGATTGATTACCGATCTGGACCAGCGCGGATTGTTGGACGATACGCTGATCGTGTGTACCAGCGAACATGGCCGAACGCCCAAGATCACCACGGGCCAAGGGGGCGGGCGCGATCATTGGTCGCGCGTGTACTCCTCCTTGATGGCCGGCGGCGGCACGCGGCGCGGTTGCGTGGTCGGCGCCTCGGACAAGCACGGCGGCGACGTGGCCGAACGGCCGATCAGCCCCAAGGACGTGCTGGCCACGATGTATCACCTGCTGGGCATCGATCACCACATGATGATCCACGACACGTTGAACCGACCGTTGCCGCTGGTCGACGGCCAGGTGATCTGGGAAGCACTGGCTTGACGCGCTGGCCTGCCGAAGAATCCTCCCGCCGAATCAACGACACTTGCAGAGTCCTGGCCAGCGGTTGACAGACGCCGCCGCACTGGAGAGGGAAATCAACCATGCTCAATATCCTGGGCCGACCGCAACGCGTCTGCAGCGGATGGACGCGCCGCCAGGTGCTGCAAGCCGGCGGGGCCGGTTTGCTGGGGTTGAGCCTGCCCAAGGTGCTGGCCGCCGAGAGTATTTCCGATGGCAAACCGGCCCGGGCGAAAAACGTCATCTTCCTGTTCTTGTTCGGCGGACCCAGCCAGCTCGAAACGTTCGATCTCAAGCCGGATGCGCCGAGTTCGATTCGCGGTTCGTTTCGGCCGATCGCCTCGCGCACGCCGGAATTGAAAATCTGCGAGCTGCTGCCCAAGCTGGCGGAAATCTCGGACAAGTATTGCGTCATTCGCACGATGACGCACCCCTATAACGATCACAGCAGCGCCGGGCACTACATTCAAACGGGCCGTCCCTGGCACGTGCCGATCGGCGGCGGTTTTAACGCCACCGAAAAAGACTGGCCCACCTACGGCTCGGTGGTCGACTATCTCGACGGACGCTCCGCGGCCGGGTCGACGCGCGACATGCCGGGGTTCGTGTATTTGCCGAACCGGCTGGGGCACTTGCAAACCTATTCGACCAAGTTGGACCGGCCCGGCCAGTATGCCGGCTGGTTGGGGCGCGGCTACGATCCGCTGGCCACGCAGATCCGAAAAAAGAACGACAACGACAACCCGTTCTACCGCGATTGCGACGACGCGGAGCTCGATTTCCGCATCCAGGGCCTGGCGTTGAACGAGGGGCTGACGCTCGATCGACTTCATGGGCGGCGATCGTTGGTCGAGCAATTCGATCAGGCGCGACGGACGGCCGAACAAAGCCGGGGTGAAGCGGCCTACGATCAGTTTCGCCAGCGGGCCCTGTCGCTGGTCAGCTCCGAAAAAGTGCGTCAAGCGCTCGATATTCGCCAGGAGCCCGCGGCGCTTCGCGACCGTTATGGACGCCACTTGTTCGGCCAGTCGACCTTGTTGGCGCGGCGATTGGTCGAGGCCGGCTCGCGTTTTGTCACGGTGGCGTGGGATGCGCCAGACGGCTATGGCTGGGACTCGCACCTTTCAACCAAAGACGTGAAAGACCATCTCAGCCCGGGGCTCGACCAGGCCCTTTCGGCCCTGTTGATCGACCTGGGCGAGCGTGGGCTGTTGGATGAAACCCTGGTGGTCGCGGTGGGCGAGATGGGCCGCACGCCCAAGGCCAATGATCAGGGGGGCCGCAACCATTGGAGCACGCTCTTCCCGGCCGTGTTGGCCGGAGCCGGAGTGCGCGGCGGCATGGTCTATGGCTCGACCGACAAGGACGCCGCCTACGCTTTGGATCACCCGACCAGCCCAGAAGATTTGGCGGCCACGATTTTTGACAGTTTGGGGATCGACCCGAGTTCACGAATTCAGGATGTGCAGGGCCGGCCCGTGGCGCTGGTCGATGGCGGTCGAGTGATCCGCGAGATCCTGGCTTGATGGAGTTGAACGATGATGGCCCCACTCCGGCTCCGCGCGGCGGGGTGGAGTTCACGAGGAGTCGGTTCGGCGTCGACCGTATAAACGATTCGTACCTAAGAGTTTAAGCCGCGCAAATCGCCCACGAAAAAAACGCCCGGCACGTTGTATCTCGCACCCGAGCAGGTTAGCATGGTGCGTGGAAGCCGGCCCGCCAGATCCTTCCAACCCGCTGCCCAGACCGAGCCTGCCATGAAGCGATTGTGTTTAGCGGTCCTGACCTACGGTTTATTGCCAGCAAGCGCAGCCTTTTGTCAGCCGCCCACCCTCAGCCACATGCTGCCGGCCGGGGTGCAGCCGGGCAAGACGATCGACGTGGTCTTCCACGGCGCCAATCTGGCCGGCGCGACCGGCATTTGGACCAGTTTTCCGGCCACCGCGGTGCTGACCCCCGGCGTGGAAAAGAATGGCACCGAGCCGACTTCGGTCAGCTTTCGGCTCACGATTCCAGCGGAAGTTCCCTTGGGTGTGGGCGGCATTCGCGTGGTGAGCGGCCAGGGAGTTTCCAATTTGCGGCTGCTGGTGATCGACGATTTGCCCGGCCTGGCGAAAGCCGGCAATAACAAAAACCTGCAAACGGCTCAGCCGCTTTCCTTGCCGATTGCCGTCGACGGCGCGTGCGACGCCGAGTCGAGCGATTTCTACAAGATCACGGCGGCCGCCGGCCAGCGGTTTTCGGCCGAGGTCTTTGCGCGGCGTTTGGGTTCGCCCTTGGATCCGGTGCTTCGCCTGCTGGCTGCCGATGGTCGCGAGTTGGTCTATAGCGACGACGAGCCAACGACCGGCGCCGACAGCCGCATCAGCTATAAGTTCAGCGCCGCCGGCGATTACTATTTGGAAATCCGCGACGTTCGCTTTCAGGGTGGCGGCGGGCATCGTTATCGGTTGCGGGTCGGTGATTTTCCGTTGCCGAGCGTGTCGTATCCCTTGGCCGCGCAAAAAGGCACCGCTACCAGCGTGCAATTGTCCGGCAAGAGCGTGGAGCTGCCCGGGCCCTTGACGGTCACTGTGCCGGCCGACGTGTCGGCGAATCGCTTTAATATCGCGACCGCATACGGCGCGGGCCAGGGGTCGTCGTGGGTCACGCTGTTGGCCAGCGACGTGCCGGAACAACTCGAACAAGAGCCCAACGACACGCCCGACAAGAGCACCGCGGTGAAACTGCCCGGCGCGATCGAGGGGCGCTTCGAGACGCGTGGCGACCGCGATTTCTATCAGTTCGAAGCGAAAAAGGATCAGCGGCTGATCTTCACCGGCCAGACGCGCAGCCTGGGTTCGCCCAGCGACCTGTTCATGCGGCTCTACAACGCCCAAGGGGGCGTGTTGGCCGAGGCCGAAGACACCGGGCCCGAAGAAGGCGTGCTCAATTACACATTTCCGGCCGATGGAATCTATCGACTGCGCGTCGAGGATACGAACCATCGCGGCGGACCGGATGATGTCTACCGCATCCTGGTCGAACCGTATCAGGCGGGCTTCGCGCTGGCCGCGGCGGCCGAAAAAGTCGACGCTCCTCAAAACGGCGTGTTCGTGGTGAAAGTCACCGCCGCGCGTCGCGACTACAATGGCCCGATCACGCTCGCGCTGGAAGGCGCCGGCGAAGGCTGCGTGTTGGCCAACAACGTCATCCCCGAAGGCAAGCCCGAGACCACGATGAGCGTCACGCTCGGCCCGGGGCTGACTGCCGGCCACATGGCGGTGATCAAGATCGTGGGCCAGGCGAAGATCGGCGCGCTGGATTTTCGCACGACCGCCAGCACTTTGGTGGCGATGCGAACCGGATTGAGCGGCTTGCCGTTCCCGCCGGACGTGTTGGACGGTGCGTTGGGCCTGGGCGTTGCGCCGGTGTTTCCGCAATTCTTCCAGTTGGCCGCTCCCGCGCCGGTCGTGCCGCTGTTCCTGCCGAATAGTCCCAGCAATTTGAAAGTCGTGTTGACGCGGTCCAACGGTTTTGACGACAAGGTGGCGCTAGCCGTCGAGGGATTGCCGGCGGGGGTCACGGCCAAGGCCGCGGCCATCGAGAAGGGCAAGGCCGAAGTCGCGTTGGAACTGGCCAGCCCGCAAGCGATTGCTCCGGGCAAGCACGCGTTCCGGCTGGTGGGAACGGCCACGTTTCAAAATCAGCCGCAGAAGTTCGTGATCGACCAGGTGGCGTTGCAAGGTCCGCCGATCGCGGTTGCTTTTGCTCCGGCTGGTCCATTGGCGGTTGGCGGAAAACAGAAGGGCGTATTGAGTTTTGCCGGCGAGTTGCAGCCGGTGGCCGCGGCGGCCACGTATCAAAGTGGCGTGACGCGCGGCGCCGAAGGGCCGCGGGCCCCTGCTCTGCCCGGATTCGAAGCGGACAACAAGGCGGCGAGTTTTTCCGGCATCGACAAAGCACCCGGCGACGATCGCCTGACCGCGGCGCTGCCGACGCCCGGCTCGGGCGATTACACGCTCGAACTGTGGCTCTACAACACGCGCGATCTGAGCCAGCCGAACTCGCCGGCCGTGTCAGGCTATTTCTATAGCCGGCCCGGCACGCCCAGCGCCGGCAACGCTCAGCCCGGCGATCACTTGGGCATCGGCGGCGTCGAGAGCTCGCCCCGCGACAAGCTGTTCTTCTATAACGGCCAGTCGCTGGTCTCGGGTCGCACGACGCTGGCGATCAACGCCTGGCATCACATTGCTCTGGTGCGTTCGGGCGACGACGTGAAGGTTTATCTCGACGGCGAGGTGGCCAATCCCGAGATCAGCACCCCGGCGACCAAGAACTTCAATGCCAGCCAAATCGTGCTGGGCACTCGCAGCGACGGTTTTGGGCCATTCCAAGGACGGCTTGATGAAGTAGCCGTGTTCGACGTCGTGTTGACGCCGGCCCAGATTCAGGCGCACTTCAACGCGGCCAAGGCGGCCGCACCGGCCCGCGACGTGATCTTGAAAGACAATCCGCTGGCGTATTGGCGGCTGGACGAGACCGATGGCCAGTTGGCCCGCAGCGTCGCGCCGCCGCATAAGCGGCTGGTCACCTTGGCCTGGAAGAATCTGCCCGCCGGGCTGACGGCGCCTGACTATG
>JBGQKM010000220.1:0-10502 GCA_041499515.1 Planctomycetia bacterium
CCGGCCGGCCCACCGCACGGCGGCACGCTGGTCGAGTACGAAGCGTTCATCGAAGGTCAACTGCGCAAAACGCGCAGCCACGTGCGCAGCGTCGACGTGGCCAGCGCGCTGATGACCCTGGCCGCCGGCACGCTGGGCTATTTCTTTGTCGTCGCCCTGGTCGACCACTGGGTCGTTTACGGTGGGCTGGGTTTTTGGGGACGCCTGGTTTTTCTAGCCGTCTATCTGGCCGCGGCGCTCACTTATCTGGCGCGCGAGGTGCTGCCGCTGGTGGTGCGGCGCATCAACCCGGTCTTCGCGGCCTATACGATCGAACGCAGCCGGCCCTCGTTGAAAAACGTGCTGGTCAACTTCCTGTTGTTCCGCGCCAACCCTGCGGGCATTAATGAGGTTGTCTATCAGGCTATCGAGGAGCAGGCGGCGACCCACCTGGCCAAAGTCCACGTCGAAGTGGCCGTGGATCGCACGAAACTGATTCGCATCGGCTACGCGCTGGCGGCCATGCTGCTGGTCTGCGCGCTGTACACGATCTTCTCGCCCAAGGATCTGCTGCGGACCGTGGGGCGGGTGGTGATGCCGTGGGCCGAAATCGGCGCGCCGACGCGCACCGAAATCGTCGAAATCGAACCGGGCGATGCGGAGGCCTTTCGCGGCCAGCAGGTCACGATCAAGGCCCGCGTGCAGGGACTCGCGGCCGATGGCAAAGTGACCGTGGTCTACACGACGGCCGACGGCCAGGTGGTCGATCGGCCCATCGAGATGAAACTGCCGCCGCAGGGCTACCAGCATGTCGCGGTGCTGCCGGCCGGAAACGCCTCGTTGCAGCAAACGCTGACCTATCGGATTCAAGCCGGCGATGCGGTGACGAAGTCGTATCGCGTCGAGGTCGTCGCCGCGCCGACGATCGTGGTCCATGGCGTCGAATACCGCTATCCGTCCTACACGGGCCTGTTGACGAAGCGCGTCGAACACCAGGGCGATCTGAAGGCGATCGAGGGGACCGAAGTCACGCTCGAAGCGCTGGCGAATCAGGACATTCAATCGGCCTATGTCGATTTCGACTGCGACCAGAAGCTCGACTTGCGGATGCAAACCGAGGGGCAAGAGGCCAAAGCGACTTTTCGGCTGACGCTGCAAGACGACCGCCGCACGCCCGAGCACGATTGCTACCACCTGGTTTTCAAGAACGAACAGGGCCAACAAAACCCGCAGCCTGTGCGGCATCAGATTGAGGTCACGCGCGATCTGCCGCCGGAGATCCAATTCGTCGGGCCGAAACAGGACGAGCTCGATCTGCCGCTCGGCGCGGCCGTGAATCTGGAGATCGTGGCCAACGATCCCGATTTTGCCTTGCGGATGGTTCAATTGTCGGCCACCTCTCTCGGGCAGCCGCTGTTGGACAAGCGGCTGCTGGATGAAACGCGGCCCGGCCAATTCGTCAAGAAACTCCGCTTCGACCCGCGCAAGCTGGGGCTCAAAGTCGGCGACGTGGTGGAGTATTGGGCTGCGGCCGAAGACAACAAGGATCCACGGCCCAACCGCAGCGAAACGGCCCGGCGGCGGATCCGCGTCGTTTCGCCCACCGCGCGGCCCCCGAAGGATCAAATCGCGCAGCGCGACCGGCCGGGCGACGGACAGCAGCAGGAAGACGCCGATGCCAAGCCGGGCGGCGACGATAATCCACAGGACGACAACCCGCGGCCTGATGAGAAGCCGCCGGCAACCGACCCGGAAAAGGCGGACCCGCGCGACGCCGCCGCGGCGGACGCCAACGACAATCCGCCGCCGAAGGAGAATCCGGCCGAGCAGAATCCGGACCAGGGCGCCGACGATAAGAATGACCAGCCGGCCGGCAATCAGGGCTCGCAGCGGCCGGGCGGTCCAAGCGACAAACCGAACGACCAATCGGCCCAACCGCGGGAATCGAATCCCGGTGTGCCGGCCGACGGTTCGGATGATGGCGAGGCGATCGAAAAAATCCTCAAACATCGCGACGAACAAAACAAATCCGATCCGCCATCGGACCGCTCGCACGGTTCGCAGCGCGAAGAGCAAAAACCGGGCGGTTCCAAGCAACCCTCCGACGACCAGAGCGCCGATCCAGGCAACGCGGACGCCGGTCAGCCAAAACCCGACGCACGGCAGCAACGGCCCGAACAAAAGCCCAGCGGCGAAAACAGTAAGAAGTCCGATCAACGCAACCAGCAGTCCCCGTCGCCCAAAACATCGCCCGAACAACCCGACAAGTCGCAGGGCCAACAAGCCGCAAAAGATTCGCAGGCCGGCGATAACGACAAGGGCCAGGGTGACAAGGGCCAGGGCGATAAGGGCCAGGGCGATGGCGACAAGGCCGATGAAGCCAACGGCCAGCAGCCAGGAAACGAAGGTCAACAAGGCCAACAGGGACAAAAAGGTCAAAAGGGTCAGAAGGGGAAACCATCGGCCCAGGGAAAGAGCAGCCAGCCGGGAGAGGGCGGCGAGGAATCGACCGATCCTCAAAAGACTTCGCCACCGAGCGGCAAGGGGCCGGGCAAGCCGACCGACGCCAGGCCGGGCGATGATGATTCGCAAGACGAAGCGGCTCCCGCGGGCAAGGACGCGCCCAAAGGCCGCGGCACGCCGCGCGAAAAACCGGCCGGAACCGCCGACCCGCAAGCGACCGACGACTCGGCCGATGCACAACAGGGCCAGCCGCAGCCCGGCGACCAAAAGTCGGCAGGCAAACCCAGCGCGAAACAGGCCCCGCCCAAAGGCAAGCCGGACGGCGCGGGCGAAAAGAGCGATCAGGCCGAAGCGACCGACGGCGAGGCATCGGACCAGAAACCGGCTAACGACTCGCCGGCGGATCAGGCCTCGAAGCCGGGCCAAGGCGCGCAGTCCAAAAACGATTCGTCGCGCGACTCAAAGCCCAAGAAGCAACCGTCCTCGCGCGAGGAATCGAATCCCGACGCCAAGGGTGGCGACGGCGAAAAGGAAAAGGGCTCCTCCGGCGCCGGCCAGACCGGAAAAGACCGCCAGGGCTCGCCCAATTCGCAGGGCAAAAGCCAGCCGCGCGAAAAATCGCAGCCCACCGCGCCCGACGATAAAGACGCGAAACAAGACGACGCCGCCCAATCGCCCAGCAACAGCGAGCACGAATCGAACACGCAGGGACAAGAGGACGGCGATCGATCGGGGGGCGGCAAAAAAGGGGGCGGACAGAAGGCCAACAAGTCAGGCACCGGCGGCGCCGGCCAGAACACCGCCGCCGACGAAGGCGCCGGACGCAGTGACGAACCGGGCCAAGGCGAAGACTCCGATCGCGCCGGCGGCAACCGTGAAGCCGGCAAGAAAACCGGCCAGAGCGGATCCAAGCCCGGCCAAGGATCGCAAAGCAGGCCGTCGACCGACTCGGGCGGCAAGTCGGGGCAGGGGACCCAGGGCGCGTCGCCGCAGTCGCCGTCCGGAGCATCGGCCGGCGACCAGAATCCGGCTGGCCAGGACGGCCAACAGGCCGCCGATCGGCCCAGCGGCGGCAAGCCGAGCGACAACCGGCCGGCGCCCCAGAAATGGAAGCCCACGCCCGACGCGGCCGAGGAGGCCAACTTGGAGTACGCCCGCAAGGCCACGGATCTGGCGCTGGAACATTTGAAAGATGAGCTGCGCAAAGAGCATCCCGACGCGGACCTGTTGAAACAGTTGGGCTGGTCGCGCGCGGATTTGGAAAATTTCGTGAAGCGCTGGGAGCAGATGCGCCGGCAGGCACAATCGCAGGGCGACCAACAACCGACCGCCCAGCGCGAACTGGATGAAACCCTGCGCAGCTTGGGGCTGCGGCCGCGGGGCACCAGTCTCAAGAGCAACGCCGGCCGCGACGATAAATCGCAGGGTTACAAGGAATCGCGCCGTTCCAGCCCGCCCCCTGAATATGCCGAGCAGTACAAGGAATATACCCAGGGGGTCTCGCGCGGCGGAAAATAGCGGCGAATTGTGGCGACACGCCAGGAGCCGAGAAGTTAGGATATCCGTTCGCACGCGCGCGGTTCGCGCGTGCGCCCCCCGAGTCGAAAACCTCCATCCTCCGCGTCGGCCGCCGGCATGCTCGAACGCACCGCTCGCTATCTCGTGCCGTTTCATCCCAAGCGGGTCCCGCACCGTTTCACCGACGTGCTGATCATCGGCGGCGGGCTGGCCGGTCTGCGGGCCGCGCTGGCGGTGCCCGCCGAACAGTCGGTGCTCGTGATTACCAAGGGCAGCCTGCGGCAGTCCAACAGCAACTTTGCCCAAGGCGGAATCGCGGGAGTCATTGATCCGGAGGACCGGTTCGAGGATCACATCGCCGACACGCTCACCGCCGGCGGAAAACTGTGCGAAACCGCCGTGGTCGAGATGGTGGTGCGCGAAGCGCCGGCGCGGATCAACGAGCTCATCGAATGGGGCACCCATTTCGATCAGGAGTCGGGCACTCTGGCCCTGGGCCGCGAAGGGGGCCACAGCCACCATCGCATCGTGCACGCGTTGGGCGACGCCACCGGCAAGGAAGTGATGCGGGCGGTGATCGATCGGGCCTGCGGCTTGCCCAACGTCGAAACCTGGGAGCACGCCTTCACGCTCGATCTGCTGACTGACGAGGGCCGTTGCCGCGGCGCGCTGGTGTGGAGCGCCGAACGAGGCAAGACGCTGGTCTGGGCCAAGCAGACGATTCTGTGCACCGGCGGCACCGGACAAATCTATCGCGAAACCACCAATCCGGAAGTCGCCACCGGCGACGGATTGGCGATCGCGTATCGGGCCGGCGCCGAGCTGCGCGATATGGAGTTCATGCAGTTCCATCCCACCGTGCTGTACATCGCCGGCAGCAGCCGCAGCCTGATCACCGAAGCCATGCGGGGCGAAGGGGCCCGGCTGGTCGATCGCCACGGGTATCGCTTCATGGGCGATTACGACCCGCGCGGCGAACTAGCGCCGCGCGACGTGGTGAGCCGCGCCATCGTCACGCAAATGGAACGCACGCGGCACCCGAACGTGTATTTGGATCTCACGCATTTGGAGCCGGCCGGCGTGCGTGCGCGGTTTCCGGGCATCGCCAGCACGTGCGCCGAATTCGGCTTGGATATTACGCGCGATTGGATTCCGGTGCGGCCCGGGGCCCACTATATGGTCGGCGGCGTCACGGTCGACATGGAAGGCCGCACGACGTT
This sequence comes from Planctomycetia bacterium, assembly GCA_041499515.1. GTDB lineage: Bacteria > Planctomycetota > Planctomycetia > Pirellulales > PALSA-1355 > PALSA-1355. The sequence goes on from JBGQKM010000220.1 coordinate 5,181, forward strand.
GCCTGGCTTGTGGGCCGCGGGGGAGTGTACCTCCAGCGGTCTGCATGGAGCCAATCGGTTGGCGTCCAACAGTTTATTGGAAGGGCTGGTCTACGGCGCGCATGCCGGCGCGGGAGCGGCCCGCGAGGCGGCGAAGATCGACGACGATTTTCGCGCGTTGCCGCTGATGAACCTGCCGCTGGAGGAAGGGACCGAGCCGCTGGACCTGGCCGACATTCGCAACTCGCTCAAGAGCCTGGTCTGGCGCAGCGCCGGCGTGCGCCGCGATCGCGAGCACCTGCTGGAAGCGGCCGAGAACATCGACCGTTGGTGCGGCTATGTGCTGGCCCGGCAGTTTGCCGACGCCAACGGCTGGGAGTTGCAGAACATGCTGACGGTGGCGCGGATCATCATCGAAGCGGCCCTGGCGCGCGAAGAAACCCGCGGCGTCCATCTGCGCACCGATTTTCCCGAGCCCGACGACGCCCACTGGCAGCGTCGGTTGACGTTTCGCCGTGAGTGAGAAAAAGGTGTCAGGAACCTTTTTCCGCCGGAAAAAGGTTCCTGACACCTTTTTCACAGCGCGGACTTCATTTGTGCGAACACGGCGGACCAGTCGTTGCGCTGGGGTTGGCGAAATAATCGCATGGTCGGATACCAAGGGCAGTCGCTGCGCCCGTACTGCCACCGCCAATCCGTCGGAAAGGGCAGGCCAACCCAGACCGGCACGCCCAATGCGCCGGCCAGGTGCGCCGTCACGGTATCGGACGTGACGACCAGGTCGAGCTGCGTCATCAGCGCGGCCGTGTCCATGAACGGTCCATTCGTTTCGTCGAGTTGTTCGGAGAAATCGAGCACGGAGAATCTGTCGGCGACCTGAGGAATCTGTTCGAGGCCAAAAGCTTTTTGCAAACTGATCAGCCGGACCCCCGGCATGGCCAATGGTTCGAAGGCCGCCAGCGGGATCGACCGCCCGGGTTCGTGAGGCGATTTCGGATTGCCCTGCCAACTAATGCCGATCTTGAAGCCCGAGACTTCGCTGAGCCTCGTCCGCCAGGACTCCACCAGATCGAGCCTGGGCTTGAGATAGGGAATCTGGGCAGGGATGGAATCGGGTCGGGTCTTGAAAAGATGCGGCAGACTCAACAGCGAGGTATGCACGTCGAAATGGGGTAGCAGCATGCCCGGCGCGAACAGGCCGTCGAAACCACTGCACGAAAGCAACGTGACCAACGGTTGCTGCACGGCGACGAACACCTTGTCGCCTTGGCTTTCGAAAAGCCGCAAGTAGCGGATGAATTGCAGCGTGTCCCCCAGGCCTTGTTCGCACTGGACCAGCAGGGCGCGCCCGGCCAGTTCCGTGCCGTCCCAAAACGGTTTGGGCAGAGCCTGCCTTGTGTAATCCGACTTCTGCCACCTCCACTCGTACTCCGGCCATCCGCGGGCGTAATCGCCCATGGCCAGCCAAACCTGTGCTCGGTTGAAATGCGCGTCGACGAATCGTGGATTCAATTCGATGGCGCGACCGTAGGCCGCCAGCGCCTCGTCGAGTCGCGCCTCGTTTTGATAAGCCGCGCCTGAGTTGTGATGAGCTTCGACGGAATTGGGATCGAGCCGCAGTGCCTGTTGATAGCACTGGATGGCTTGATCGTTCTTGCGCAGTTTTCGGTAGGCTTCACCGAGATTGACGTGGAACGGGGCGTGCGATCCATAAAAACGAATGGCTTGGGAGATGTATTGGATTGCAAGTTCATGCTGGCCGACATGATCCGCGATCACGCCCAGCAGATGCAGCGCGTCGGCATTGCGCGGGTCGGTTTGCAAGACTTGCCGATACAATTGCTCGGCTTGCGCTAGACGACCGGCGGTTTGGTGTTCCAAGGCGATCTGCAATACTTCCGTGATCGTGGCCATCGGAACCCATGACGATAATCAGCACGTGGCGCCGCCGCCGACAAAGCCCGCAATTCCAATGTCTCCGCGACCATCTCCCAAGTCAAGCATCCCCAAAAAAGGTGTCAGGAACCTTTTTCTTGCGTCGCGATCCGCCGTTAATTAAGATTGAGTCATGGGACGCAGCCCGCGGATCAACTTGGGTGGGTTGGTATATCACGTGCTGAATCGCGCCAATGCGCGGCAGACGATCTTCGACGCGGAGGCCGACTATCAGGCCTGGGAGCGGGTGCTCGAGGAAGCGGTCGAGCGGACGCGAATGCGGCTGCTGGCGTATGTGGCGATGCCTAACCATTGGCATTTGGTGGCCTGGCCGCGCGACGACGGCGATCTGTCGCGGTTCGTCGGCTGGCTGACGCTGACCCACACGCAACGTTGGCATGCCCATCGACATTCGGTCGGCCAGGGGCATCTGTATCAGGGGCGGTTCAAATCGTTCGTCACGCAAAGCGACGAGCATCTGCTGACGGTCTGCCGCTATGTCGAACGCAATCCGCTGCGGGCCAAGCTGGTCGACCAGGCCGAAGCCTGGCGGTGGTCGAGCCTGTGGCGCTGGTTGGGCGGCGATCAGCAGCAGCAGCGGAGCCTGCTGTCCGCTTGGCCCATGGCGCGCCCGGGGCAATGGTTGCGTTGGGTGAACCGTGTCGAATCGAAAGGCGATCTGGCGGCGCTGCGTCACGCGACGCAACGCGGCAATCCGTTTGGCGAGCCCGGCTGGATGGCCCGCACCGTGCGTAAACTCGGTCTGGAAACCACGCTTCGCCCGCGCGGCCGTCCGCGCGCGGCGGAAAAAGGTTCCTGACACCTTTTTCGGGAGGGGTGATGATGTTTTTGTTGGGGTTGAATCCGTTGGCGGATTGGCTGGTGTTTCCGTTGTTCGAGGTGACGGCGCTGAGCTTGTTTGTCTACGCCGTGTGTCAGGACGCCGGGTTCGTGCGGCCCGACGGCATGACCGACGCCCAGGAGCAGCCCGGCGAAGGATCGCGGATCGCGTTCTATGCGATCTACGGGATGTCCGCTTTTTTTCTGGTTCAGATCGTCAACGTTACGACGTCCTCCTGGGGCGAGGAGACCAAGACCTTCTGGCACCTGTTTCATTTCACGGCGCTGGCCTATCTGGCCTTCTTCAGCGCTTGGGGCCGAGCGGCCGCAAGTCGCATCGTCAACGCGTTTCGGCGCTGGCCCGAACGTTGATCGACCGACTCGGGCGTGCCGAGGGCCAAGCGGCAGGCCGATTTGCGACGATCCGGCCATTCTCTCGCTGAGCCATTTTTTTCGGCCGCTCCGGTCGTGGCAGCAGAAATTTCCCAGATTACCCGAACCCATACGCCGGGCTCTTGCGTAACTCTGGACAGGGACGCTATGTTCGTAGTAACTTCTAGATCGCTTGATAGGGCGATTTGCCCCCTAGACGGACCAAAGGCGCTACCGGCGCCACGCTCTGCTCGAGAGCGTTTGGGGTGACTGCTGATGGGGTCTCCCAGTTCAGATCTTGTTGTGGGCGAAGGTGTTGCCATTCGAATCCCAGGACACGGAGTCATCCACCGATGAACCAACAGCAAGGTCCCGCCATGATCGAGGCCGTGGGGCTCACCAAATATTATGGCGATTTTGCTGCCGTCGAAGACGTCTCTTTCACGATTCCCCAGGGGCAGGTCGTTGCTTTTCTGGGGCCCAACGGGGCCGGCAAGAGCACGACCATGAAGTTGCTGACCGGTTACCTGGCGCCCTCCAAGGGGATCGCCCGCATCGGCGGCCACGACATGGCGGTCGATCGCCTGGCCGGTTCGGCCCGCTTGGGCTATCTGCCCGAGAACGGTCCGCTCTATCCCGACATGACGCCCCGCACGCTGTTGGAGTTTTTCGCCGACGCGCGGGGTCTTTCGCCGCAGCGCAAGCGGCAGCGGATCGAAGCGGTGGTCGAGTTGTGCGCCTTGGGCAGCGTGATCGGCAAGGCCATCGGCAAGCTGTCCAAGGGTTATCGTCAGCGGGTGGGCATGGCCCAGGTGCTGTTGCACGAGCCCGACGTGTTGATTCTCGACGAACCGACCGCCGGATTGGATCCCAACCAGATCCGCGACGTGCGGAATACGATTCGCACGCTGGGCAAGAACAAGACGATTCTGCTCTCGACGCACATTTTGCAGGAGGTCGAGGCGATCGCCAGCCGGGTGTTGTTTATCGACGAAGGCCGGCTGGTATTCGACGGCCCCGTTTCGGGACTGACGGCCGACGGCCGGGACCTGGCGGCGCATTTTCACGAACTGACCAACTCGAGTGCCTGAGCGACGCACTGGCGGCGGCGCCGGCGAGGTGGTTTTGCCGCACCCGTTGCGGCCGCCGCTGGGGCGCGAACGCAAACCAAGACCCACTTTCGAACCATCGAATGGAACGCAGGTTGAAGCCATGAATGCCCACGTCATCCGTGCGATTTTCAAACGGAACTTAGTCAGTTATTTCAGCAATCCGACGGGCTACGTATTCATTTGCGTGTTCGTGCTGCTCAGTTCGTTCGCCGCGTTTTGGCCCAACGAGTTTTTCAACTCGAACCTGGCCAACTTGGACCAATTGAACCGGTATCTGCCGTATATCATGCTGGTATTCATCCCGGCCATCACGATGAGCATCTGGGCCGACGAGCGGCGGCAGGGGACCGACGAATTGTTGTTGACGATTCCGGCCGGCGATTTCGACGTCGTGCTGGGAAAATATCTGGCGGCCGTGGCGATCTTCAGCGTGTCGCTGGGGTTTTCGCTGGTCTCGAATCTTCTCGTGTTGTGGCGCTTGGGTGATCCCGACCTGGGACTCTTCTTGGGCACCTATCTCGGCTACTGGACGGTCGGCCTGGCGATGCTGGGCATCGGCATGGTGGCTTCGTTCTTGACCGGCAATTTGACCGTGGGCTTTATCTTGGGCGCGCTGTTCAACGCGCCTTTGGCCTTTGCCAGCTCGATGCCGGAGTGGTTGGGCATCTTCCGACAGTTGAGCATCAGCGAACAGTTTCGCGACTTTTCCGGCGGCGTGCTCAGCATTGCCAGCGTTGGGTATTTTCTGTCGATCGTGGCCTTGACGCTCTATGTGAGCGTGGTGCTCATTGGCCGCCGGCACTGGCGCGGCGGCAAGGACGGCCGTTCGGCCGCGGCCCACTACGGCGTGCGGTTTGTGGCGCTGGTGGTGGCGGTGATCTCGCTGAGCGTGTTTCTTTCGCGCCACGACCGCTTGCGATTCGACGCGACCAGCGAAGGGCTCAATTCCTTGTCCAGCGAAAGCCGCGAGCTGATTGCCAAACTCGACGCGAAACATCCGGTGGTCATCGAGTATTTCGTCAGCCCCAACGTGCCCGAGAACTTCGTGCAAACCCGGCTCAATCTGCTCTCGACTCTGCGCGAG
>JBGQKM010000221.1:0-10477 GCA_041499515.1 Planctomycetia bacterium
AACCAATCAAGCCGCGCGCCGGCTTGTTCGACCGGCACGATCAACTCGATGGGCTCTACCGAAAGTGAATCGCCCGTCATCCGACGGCCTCCCCCGAAAAGGCCGTCGTCGTGGCGCGATGGACTTCGGCGGCCGAGCGATGCGCCACGGGAATTATTTCGACTCCGCGGGCGGCGCCCCGTCGGCTGGCTTGTCGTCAACCGGTTTCTCGTCGCCCGGCTTCTCGTCGCCTGGCTTGTCGTCAACCGGTTTTTCATCGGCCGGCTGCGTGGACTCCGGCTGCGCGCCGTCAGCCGACTCCGCCGGCGGCGTCGACGAATCGTCGGTCACTGACGGAATTTTGAGCCCGCCCCCTTCCAGCGGATCTTTCAAGAAGTCGGGCCGAACTCCGGGCGTGCCGGGCTCGTTCGACAGCGGGCGCGGCGGTTCGTACCTGGCGAACCAGTCGTAGAAACTCTTCGTGTCTTGCTGGTCGAGATCCTTGGCTCGCGCTTCGGCAACTGCCACGTAGGGGCTGTCGGGCCAGTTTTTCCCGATCTGGCGATACTCGTCGCGCGCCTTGGCCAGCGCGCCCTGCGCCTCGTGTGCCTGGGCCAGGCCGTAGGTGGCGCGCTCAAGCAGAGTCGGCTGGCGCGATTCGATCAAAATCGATTGGAATTTTTCGGCCGCTTCGCGAAGGTCCTTGTTCGCGACCGGCTTGTCGACGAACAGCCTGTTGGTGCCATATTCGAGTTGAATGTCAGCCAAACTCAATCGCGCCCATTCGCTCACGATGGTGCCGGCGTATTGCTGCGAAATGTCGCTCAGCCGGTCGCGCGGATCGGGCGTGTTGATGGCCTCGAAATACTCGTTCCAACCCTCGGCCGTGCGGCGGGTGTTTTGGTTTTCCAGGTAGAACCAGGCAGTGCTCAACACGACCAGCGCGACCAAAAGCGCCAAGCCCGCCCGGCTATACGGCCTGACTCTCTCGACCCAACGGGCCAGCGTGTCGGCCAAGACGTTGGTTTGCAGTTCGTGGCGTCGTTCCGTCTTCATGCTCTGCCTTGGGGTACGCGGGGGATCAGCGGCCGTGGACCGATGCAAGCGGCTGCGGCCCTGCCCGATTGAATTCGGACTTGAAGTATAGGGCTGCCGGACGAACAAGGTCAAGGCCGCGACGGCGTCGCAAAGCTCGGCTCTTTCGCGGCTTTTCCCGTTCCAGAGTCGTTTGCCGCTGGCCGTGCTACAGTGGCCGGCGCGGCAACTCCCGCGGATAAGGAGGATCGTCGGCCGCGGGCAGCGGCCCCGAAAAATCCTCGGCCCACGCCTTGCGCTCTTCGGCCGTGGCGTAATAGCGCAGCCACGTGGTCGGGTCGCCTCCCACCTCGGCGCAGTCCCAATGAAGATAATTGGTCAGCGAGTCGATTTTTTTCTCGGAACAAGGAAGAATGTCGCGATAGATCAGACAATACAACTCGCGATCCGAGAGATGATCGGTGAAGTCCAGCACGATCCGCCGGCCGAACAATTGATGAATCGCGTCCCACAAACGATCGCGCAGCTCGTCGTTGGACAGTCGGTCCGGATGCGGCAATTTGAGCTCCGGCTCGAACCACTGGCAGATCGGCAGAATCGGAGCGCGCTCCCACGCCAACATCGAAGCCAAAAACTCGTTCTCCACCGGCGTCGGCAATTCGTCCACGTTCACGCTGCGAATCGACTCGTCGAAGTACGGTTCGAGCTCATCGCGCAGTTCGGCATTGCGCAGCAAATGCTCGACTTCGTCGGGCAGCGGTTTGTGATTCGTGGACATCGAGCCAAGCCCTGGGGCAATACCATCGTTGCGGATTCATTCAGCTCCAGTCTTTGACTGTAACAACAAACCACCGGCGATCAAGTATAATCACGCCAGCATCTTGAGTAGATTTTTGGCCCGTAGTTCATGATCCCTACGACTATGAATGTCACGCCCGCACAATCGTCAGAATTGATACACTTGCTCAAAAAACGGCTCTCCGGCGAGGTCGCTTTCGACGAGTATTCGCGGTCGCTCTACAGCACCGATGCCAGCATCTATCAGATCATGCCCCTGGGCGTCGTCCTGCCGCGTACCCGCGACGACGTCGTCTGCGCCATGCAAGCCGCGGCCGAACACCAAATCGCCATCATTCCGCGCGGCGGCGGCACCAGCCTCTCGGGTCAGTCGATCGGCGCGGGCCTGATCATCGACTTCAGCAAGTACATGCGGCAAATCGAAATCGATCCGGCCTCGCGCACCGCGCGCGTGCAGCCGGGCGTCGTGCTCGATCAACTCAACGCGGCGGCCGCGCCGCACGGTTTGCAATTCGGACCCGACGTGGCCACCAGCAGCCGCGCCAACGTCGGCGGCATGATCGGCAACAACTCGGCCGGCGCACGCTCGATCTGGCACGGAAAAACGGTCGATAACGTGATCGCGCTGGACGTCGTCTTGTCCGATGGAACCACGACGACTTTCGCTCCGCTGACCGCGCAGGAGCTGACACTGCAACAAACGCGCGCGGACCTGGTGGGTCAGATCCATCGCGAGGTCCCGCGCATCGTAGCCGCCAATCGCACGGAAATCGTGGCGCGTTTTCCGCCGATCTTGCGCCGCGTCAGCGGATACAATCTCGACGAGTTCGTCGGCGAGTGCCGCGGCCGCTATCCCACGCCGCGCCTGCTGGAAGGGGCTCGACAAAACGAAGCCAGGATGTATCCCACCGCGGAATTCAACCTCGCCAAAATACTGGTCGGCGCCGAGGGCAGCCTGGGAACGATCACCGAGGCGCTCGTGCACCTGCTGCCGCTGCCCAAGGTGCGCGGCATGCTCGTCTTGCATTTCGACTCGATGGCCCACGCCGTCGCGTCGGTCGGCACGATCCTGGCCTGCGAACCCTCGGCCGCCGAACTGCTCGACGGCCTGATCGTGCGGCTGGCTCAGAAGAGCCTGGAATATCGCAACTATCTCGATTTCGTCGTCGGCCAGCCAGAATCGCTGGTGCTGGTCGAGTTCAGCGGCGAACATCCGGCCGAAGTGCAAGCCAAAGTCGACGCACTCGCGGCCAAACTCGACGGTCAACCGGGACTCTTTCACATTCTGCCGGCGCTGGAGAAAAAACTGTGCGACCACGTCTGGGCCTGTCGCAAGGCCGCTTTGCCGCTGTTGCTCGGGCTGCCCGGCACGCGCAAACCGGTGGCGTTCGTCGAAGACGGAGCGGTCTCGCCAGAGCACCTGCCGCAGTTTGTCGAACGGTTTCTCGAGATCATGGCCCGCCACGGCACGGACGGCGCCTTTTACGGCCACGCGTCGGTCGGCTGCCTGCACGTTCGCCCGATGCTCGATTTGCGAGTGCCCATCGACATCGACCGCTTGCAGAAAATCTCGCAAGAGGTGTGCGACCTGGTGATCGAATTCCACGGCGCCATGAGCGGCGAACACGGCGACGGCCTGGCCCGCAGCTATCTGAACGAACGGCTGTTCGGCACGCAACTGTATCAGGCGTTCAAGCAAGTCAAAGCCGCGTTCGACCCCCACAACCGCATGAACCCCGGCAAGGTCGTCGACGGCCCCAGCCCGATCGAAAATCTGCGCTACGGCGCGCACTATCGAACGATGGACGTGCCGACAACGTTCGACTTCACGCGCGAAGGCGGGTTCGCGCGGGCCGTCGAACTGTGCAACGGCTCGGGCGTGTGCCGCAAACTGCAAACCGGCACCATGTGCCCTTCGTTCATGGTCACCCGCTACGAAGAACACAGCACGCGCGGACGGGCCAATGCCCTGCGGATGGTCCTGTCGGGCGCGTTGCCAGCGGCGGAGCTCACCGGCGAGCGGCTGTTCGCGACCTACGATCTGTGTTTGCAGTGCAAGGGCTGCAAAGCCGAATGCCCCTCGAACGTCGACGTGGCCAAACTTAAGATGGAATTTCTGGACGGTTATTATCGCCAGCACGGGGCGCCGCTGGGCGCGCGGCTGATGGCGCATGCCGCCACGATCAACCGGCTTGGCTCGGCGCTGGCGCCGCTGTCGAACTGGGCGGCGCGCTTGCCCGGTGCCGGCTGGCTGACCGAGCGCCTGCTGGGCATCGACCGGCGGCGTCCGCTGCCCCGCTTCGAGCACAATCATTTTCGCAAGTGGTTCAGCCGCCACCGATCCTTAGCCAACGGAAGTGGAAATCACGATCAAAAAGCGTCGCGCGGGCCGATCGTGTTGTTGGACGATTGCCTGACCAGTTATTGCGAGCCTCTCGTCAATCGGGCGGCCGTGTTGGTACTGCAAGCGGCCGGCTACGAAGTCCACCTGGCCGGCCTGGCCTGTTGCGGCCGCACGTTCGCGTCGAAAGGTTTTTTGTCGCAAGCCCAAGAACTGGCGCGACGCAACATCGAGCATTTGCTCCCCTGGGCCCGGCGCGGCGTGCCGATCGTCGGCTGCGAGCCGAGCTGCCTGTTGATGTTGGTCGATGAATATCCCGACCTCGTGCCAGGCCCCGACGCCCAGACCGTGGCCAGCCAGGCGGCGCTCGTCGACACGCACCTGGTTCGTGCCGGTGTCGCGTTGCCGTTGCGTCGCGCTGCGCAAAAAATCGTCGTCCACGGGCACTGCCATCAAAAAGCTCTGGTGGGTGTTCAGGACACGATGTCAGCGCTGGCGATGATTCCCGGCGCGGAAGTGCAACTGCTCGATTCGGGCTGTTGCGGCATGGCCGGCTCGTTCGGCTACGAGCACTACGAGATGAGCATGGCCATCGGCCAGCGTGTGCTGTTCCCGGCGGTGCGCAGCGCCCCCGACGCCCAGATCATTGCCCCCGGCTTCTCCTGCCGCCATCAGATCCAACACGGCACCGGCCGGCAAGCCAAGCATCCGCTGGAACTTCTCGCCGAGCGTTTGATCGGCTAGGCACGTTTGCGCTGTCGCCAGACATGGGCCAGCAAGCCCGGCCGGGCCACCCGCTCGGTGATCTAGCGGTACTTCCGCGTCGACTTGGCCGCCATAAGCCGCAAGCGACGCCCCAAGGAATACGACCTGATGCAAAAAACTCGGGACGAACTCCGCCAAAGCTTGACCCGACAATGACGACCGGCTTATCGTCGTGCCACTCGGGGCTGTCCTAATCTTGGCCGCAGGTCAACCTTGCGTTGTTTCCAGTGACCGTCAACGCAATCTCATCAAGATTCATTTCCCAGTCCCAGCCTGTCAGCACCGAGTCAACCTTCATTTCCTCGTGCCGTTGAGCGACCGACGAGATCGCTTCGCCAATTGGGTATGTGTGTGCAGGCTCATCGGCGATTGCGTAATCGGGGGCCACTCGCCGCGCGTTTGATTTTGCGGTCGCCTGATCCATCGGAGGGTCACTGCGCGGAAACGCGGGCGTGAGAGGATGTGCGGCGGGGCCTTCATGGGAATCGCTTGACGAGTAATGGTTGGCTGCCGTCGCGAATGCGATTGCGTTGAAACTCACCTGATCAATTGCGGTCAACGGGACCGCCGAGGCGCTAGACTCTTGCTGAAGCGTCGGTTCCTGGGATCCAGCAGACGCGTCACCCGCGAGGCCGCCACTCACCGGAGCTGCCACGGCGCCTTGCGAACCGTTCGGATGCGCGAGGAGCCAGTTGATTACTTGCAACGCATCGAGCGGCGTGCACGAATCGTCGCCGGACACATCAAGGTACGGCGGCGGCCCGTTGGTCGGCGGCAGCGGCAACTTTCGGCTGCCGTAGCCGAGCAGCGAATTAATGACCTGTAGTGCATCGAGGGGGCGGACGTTTCCGTCCCCGGTCACGTCTTGCGGCAAGGCAGAATTCTGCCATGGATGCGTCGCGACATTCACCGTGATCGTGAAGGTCTGCGCGGCGGAAGTATCGACGCCGCCATTGGCCGTGCCACCGTCATCGTGCAGTGTGACCGTGACGGTCGCCGTGCCGTTGGCGTTGGTGACGGGCGTGTAGGTCAACGTACCGCTCGAATCGATCGCCGGTGCCACCGCGAACAGACCGGCGTTCGTGCTGCTGACAATGAAGTTCAATTGCTGGCTCGACTCGTTGGCCGGACCCGCGGAAATCGCGGTGGCCCAATTCACCACCGTCTGGGCGCCCGCATTCTCGTTGATCGTCTGATCCGCGCCCTTCGTGAACGAAGGAGCCTGGTTGACCAGGTTTACCCCGGTGATGCTAAAACTAATGGTCCTGAATGATGGGTCCATGTTGCTCCAAAGGATTGTTCCAGTCGATTGATCGACAGGAGCAGCCCAGACTTCACAAGAGTAGGTCCCCACAGAACTGGGGAGATCAGCAGCTGTCAACACAGTTGGATGATCAGTAGTTGTGGTAACAGTTTGGCCAGCAGTAACGGTCCCGTACTCGTGAAACACACGGTGGTCCGAACTAGGGTTCGCGTGCCAACTCGCATTCGTAACATCAACTAGCCATGATGGATAAGAATTATATGCCAACCAATCGGTGGTCCCGGTATTTCTTACCGTAACTGCAAAAGGAAAACTCTGTCCAAGCGCAATGGAACTAGGAGCATTCACGTTGATTAGTGATCCCGCTATAGTAGATGCTGATGCCACGGTGCCGCTGACCGGGGTGGACTGGTCGAGGCTGCTGGCGAACTGGACGGTGTCGCCCGGCGCGGCGGCCAAAATCGCCGCGCGGAGACTTTCCGCGCCGCTGTCGTTCGTACTCACGACGGTGAAAATGGTCAGCAGCCGCCGATCCTCCACCTCCTCGAAAACTAGTCGGCGGTCATAGACGGAACGTCCGACCGTTCTCTGTCGCGCTTTGGTGATCCGATGTTCAGCCCGCGTGAGCCAAGCCATTTCCAGGAATCGAGCACTTCGACGCACGGCGACACCCCTTTCGCGACTATTGCAGATGCCTCGGAATTCGTGGATCGACGCTAACCTCGCTATTACTCAGCCGACATTTCCCATATGGGCTGAGCTTGGAATCGATCGAGACTCGCAATAGCCACGACCGTATCCCCCTCACCCCCCCCCGCATCTAACGCCCAGTAAACTTTTCTCCGTTTTTCCCCAGGCCACCCCGGGTTTCTTGGTTCGCGTGACTGGAATCATGCCCACACAAGGTGCTTTGCCGGCGTGCGGCACTCGTAACGTGCGGACTTTTCCTCCTTGGACCAGCCTTTTCCGGCCACCATCGCCCATGCCGCCTGGGCTCGGGGCAGCGTTGATGCTTCGATGCAATGCGAGCATGAGGCTTGACGGCATAGGGCCTCGGGGCACCGGTGGTATGGGGCTTCACAGCTTGGCGGCCCGTTTGACCGAAGCCCTACACCTCGCCGAACACGGCAGCCTAATCATTCATGGGTTTTCGTCGCCAACGATAACGGCGGCTAAATAGTAGTAATGCACTAGCGCCCGTCGCCAGCATCGCCCAGGTTGACGGCTCGGGCACCACGGCGATGCCGTCCGGACCACTCAACCCCGTGATTAGCGAGGCGTTCACAGTCGCCCCCGAAGTAGTGTATTCGCCAATCGTGCCGTCGTTACCTCCGGTCTTATAGTTTGCGACAAACAGATTCGTTCCAGACACCGCCATGCCCTGCGGAAAATCCAACCCCGTAATTAGGGAGGCGTTCACCGTCGCCCCCGAAGTAGTGTATTCGCCAATCGTGTTGGTGCCTCTGTTCACGACAAACAGATTCGTTCCAGACACCGCGATGCCATACGGCTGATTCAACCCCGTGATTAGCGTGGCGTTCACCGTGGCCCCAGAGGTGGTGTATTCGCCAATCGTGCCGGCGACGCTGTCCGTGATAAACAGATTCGTTCCAGACACCGCGATGGAATTCGGGTTAAACGGCCCCGTGACTAGCGAGGCGTTCACGGTCGCTCCCGAGGTGGTGTATTCGCTAATCGCGCCAGGGTTAAAGTTCGCGACAAACAGATTCGTTCCAGACACCGCGACGCCAAGCGGGAAATTGAACGCCGTAATCAGCGAGGCGTTCACCGTCGCCCCCGAAGTAGTGTATTCGCCAATCGTGCCAGGGTTAGGGTTAATGTTCGCGACAAACAAATTCGCTCCAGATGCAGCGATGGCATACGGCCCATTCAACCCCGAGATCAGTGAGGCGTTCACCGTCGCTCCCGAGGTGGTGTATTCGCCAATCGTTTCGTTTTGGTGGTTCACGACAAAGATTTGCCCGCGAGCGGTTGCGGGCATGGCCCAGAGTGCCGTCGCGGCGGATAGAATTGCAAACAGGACGACTAAGATTGATTTAGACTTCATTTTGTTGACCTCGATCAAAAGGACTTTACTTTCTGAGAAATCCTAAACATCCCAGCTTGTCAAACGTCGAGTTTCGCGCCAGTGCACCCACCGCCTCGGAATCGTCAAGACCGCCCACGAAAACCAGCCCGCAGCCGACAGTCAATTGGAGTCGAGCTCATCCAAACTCTCGCTGCACTTAGGACGTGCGCCTGCAAGTTGCATTTCGATCTCGCCGGCTGGGGTTGTTGCGTTATTCATCTTTCACCATCGCTGGTCTTGAGGGCGGACGATTCATGGTGCCCGGCGCAGGCCACCGGACGCCTTCCGATCGCCCGTGTCCCGCAAAGCACGCGCCACGCGTCGTGCAGACGACCACGCGCCGCAAAGTAAGCCCCGAAGCGGCAAGGAGCGGTTGGAATGGACCCACCAGTCGAGCCGTGGATGTGCGAAATTGGCTCAGCTGCGTGGGCTCGCCCATGCGAATGCCGCCAGCGCCGTGAAAGACTTCATGGGCATTCTCCTTCAAAAGTTATCGAACGACGTCTTGTAGTCCGGCACCCTGCCTGACATCGCTTGAACGTGTGGCGCGCCGCGACAACGACGTTCTTCTGTCGCGCCGGGAGCGTCAGGCATGGCTGACTGACCTACTCCCCTAATCCCTATCTGCGCCGGACGGCCCAACGCGGACGCGGAATTCGCCTTTTTGGGAATCTTTTTCCTCGAACTTGCTTTTACCCGTTCGGGGGATGACGATACGGGGCAACAGCCTGATCCCAGCGCGGCGTCGAATTTCGCGCCCACGCGCGGCAGAAACCGTGGAAAATGATCGGTGAAAAGTGATGGGCGAGCCCGATGATTTGCCGGACCCATTTCCCACGGACTTCCATCACGGCGCAAAGTACGATGCCTTCGCCACGACCTTCTTCGGCCGCCGGTTCTCGTCTTCCAACACCTTGAGTCGCTTGGCCTCGGCAACCTTCATGCCGCCGTACCGGTTCCGCCGGCGGTGGCACGTCTGCTCGCCGACCTCGAAGGCCTGGCGCACCTGGCCGATCGTCTTGCCTGACGCGAACATCGCGTTGGCGTCAGGCAGCTTCTTGATGCCCTGCTCGGGATTGTGTCGTTTCCGCTTCATCGACAATCTCCTTGCCCAATCGGGCGTTAGAGACTCATAACACATGGACCCGTTTTGGGGAGCAAGCCAGTTCCGCCCAGTTCCTCGATGTCCTTCATGGCGATCTTTTCACCCTCCTTTTCACGCTATCGCACTGCCTTCTTGCGAGCGCGATTGCAAGAGCGCCGATGAGTCCGAGCGCCAACGTGGACGGCTCGGGGACCACCTGCACGTCATATACACCTCCTGACACGATTGGCGGAAGCGTTCCATCATCGACCGTTGACAAGTATACGCTACCGACGTTCAGGCCGAAGTGGGGGTCGTACAAATAAGCAGCATTGCTGTTCCATCTGAACGCTACTCCAGTGGGAATTGGTGTCCCGTCGGCGGCCACCCCAACTAACGAAGTCTGAAAGCCAATATGATCATCGGGGGCAGAATACATTCCGAGCGGCACCCTCGGTGAATCGAAAAAAGCCCGCGTAGGTCCAGGCTCATCCCAGTAGTAAGGTTGCAGATCCGAAAAAGAGTCCGTGCCTGCTCTAATCGTAAAATCATGCCCGGAAATTGTGTCATGAATGATAAGCGTCGCACCTGGATATGGATCCAGGAACGGGGCAGTTACCGGCTGACCGCCGCTGGTCGTGATCGTCCAATGGTCGGGGAAGTGGGTGATATGGCTGAGCCAATTGAAGTGGTCAACGCCGAAAACTTGGTGGGCAGCCTCCTCCAATGTCATACCGAAGTTTGGTGCAAATGATGCCTGGATTACCGGTCCGGCAAGCGTTGGGTTTACTGCCCCGATGACAACGTTGTCGCGCAAATCTTGGAGTGTATCGCCCGGAACAAATGACGCTGACCACGACGAATGCACAGTTCCAGAGGCCTCGGCTGGCGAATCACTGGGCGACGCTTTGGCGGTTACAAATACGCGATTAATCTGGGTGACTGTAAAGTATTGGGTAGCATTCGCGGGTACGAAGGTCGGAGGGGTAGTATAACTGTTTGACAAGGTTCCAGTGGGTGAGCCATTGTTTAACATCAGACCGACGGCCGACGTACCCTGCGAAAACTGGTTGTCGAAGAAACCTAGCCCGAAGCTGCCACCAGCGGCAAGTTGTGAGTTAG
>JBGQKM010000222.1:0-10328 GCA_041499515.1 Planctomycetia bacterium
ACCTGGTACATCGACACCAACGGCAACGGCGTGATCGACGCGGAAGACCAGGTCTTCCAGCTAGGCGGTCCCGGCGACATCCCGGTCGTGGGCGACTGGAATGGCGACGGCCGCGCCGAGCCGGGCGTCTACCACGAGGCTTCAGCGCCGGCGCCCAAAGCGAACACGAAATAGCGCTGCGTAAGCACCGCCGAGCGTGGTGCGCCTATTTGAGCTTCTGCAACTCCGATTCGGTCGCGGCAAGCTCCTGCTCGAGCCGCCGCACCTCGTCGAAATCGTCCATCTGTTTGCGCGCGCCGGAAAGTTGTTGTTGCAACTTTTGCAGCCGCTGTCGCAAGACGTCTTGTTTCTTTTTGACTTTCTTATCCATCACGCGATTGTCCGCGGCGACTGGGCTGCGATCGGGCTCAGTGGTCGAGATCAACGTCGGCGTCGCTCTCGACGAATTGCGTTTTGAGCACGCGCACCAGGGCCAAGGCGTCGATCGCTTGGAATTCAAAGCACTCGCCGAGAAGCGTGGCGGCCGCATATTCGTTCGTCGTTTCCAGCGAAACGCCCAGTTCCTCGATCCGCCTCGCCAAATCGGGATAGTCGCCCAATTGTCGCGCAAAGGCCTGCGCCGCGCGCCGCGCCTGGCTGGGCTTGATGTCAAACAGTTCCGAGATCAGCCAACTGGCGCTCACCATGTCGCCCGATTGCACCTCGAACACGATGCTCGCGAACCGGTCGGCCAGCGACTCCTCGCGCGGTTCCTCGTTATTCACCGGGGCCGGCAGCGCGAGCAAGGTCAAAGGCGCCGTGCTCTCCGCATCGAGTCCCGCCGGATAGGCCGAGGCCAGATCGGCGTAGATGATCTCGCTGGCCGTCGCGTCAGCCGCAAACGGCGCATCGACTGCCATCGTCGAATCGGCCGGCGGCAGGTTGGAGAGCATCGCATTAAGATGGGCCAACCGTCCGCCAATCTGCTCGTAAATCGTCTCGATCTCGCTCAGATACGAGCCCCCTTCGGCGTCAGCCTCGATCTCGTGCTGCGATTCGAGTATCCGTTGGGTCAACCGCTCGCCCAGGGCGTCGCGGGCTTTCTGTAAAATCGAAATGGCTTGGGATCGTGGATTCATGATAGGTCGCTCGCCTCGAGGCCGGCTGTGGTCCGAAACGCTGGGAACCGTGGCGCCGGCATGTTCCGTGCTCCAAATCTCCAGATTAATCGACCGGGCCCCCGCTGCAAAACATTTTTCCGTCTAAGGCTCCGCTTCTGTCGAAACCGCGGGCGAAACGGGCTTTTCCTTGGGAACCTTGTCGGCCGTCCGCAAAACCCCCGAAAGACATACCACGGCCACCGCCAGCGCGATGTTCAGATTCAGCCAGAAACGCAAATTCTGCCGCATCTTGTCGGCCACCGACGTCTTGCCGGTGACGAAACTGGCCACGCCGAAAATGACGAATGCCAGCAAGAACTTGACCAAAAACACCGGCATATACCAGAGCGGAAGCGTGTAATACATCGACATGACCCCGATATTGTACAGCCCGCTGATAATCAGAAAACCAATGGCCGCGGCCACGATCTTTGACCAGCGGACCCGCATCGCCGCGTGCAGCGCTTTCTTCTGATCGGCCGGCAAAACGTCCAACGTCGGCACCACGACAGCCCGCGCGAACAGCGTGCCTCCCACGGCGGTGATCGCCGCCAGAATGTGTAGCCAGCGAAACACCAAACCCAGCAAGACTTCCGGTTCCATCATCGCCATCACTCTTCCTTTCCCTGGCGCGGCCAATCCGCGGCAAGTGCGAACGTGGATAAAACTTTCTAACCTGGCGGCGGATCTGGCGGGGCTCGCACCGTCCGCAGTTGGTCCACCAAGGCCAGGGCTTGTTCCTTCGTGCTGATTTTCTTGTCCAATTGAGCGTCGCGGACCGCCTCCAGCAGCGCCTGATAGGGCTTGCCGCGCGGCACGCCGTGCACGATCAGGTCGTCGCCGGTCAATAGCGGCGCAGGGTCGAGCTCCTCGGCGGGCATTTGCAAAAGCCGGCGGCAATGCTCGACGTCGTCGGTCGGGTGACCTTGGGCCTGGGCCACCGCCTCGTGCAACCGCAGCAATTCGTCGATGCCCGCGGAAATCAGCAGCCTTTGCAGGCGTGGCCAGGCCGCGTGCCGAGCCGCCAACAGCGCGCTTTGCTGTTCGACCAACCAGCGCGTCCGCTGAATATCGTGTTTGGAAAGTTTCCAGCGGCGGCTGACCACCTCGCTGCCCGGCCCGTCCACAAACGCGTGCAGCACCGCCGCCAGCGCCAAGGGAAACGTCGGCTCGACCAGCGCATCCAAAACGTCCAGCGTCGTCACCCAGGCCTCCTCCGCCGGCCGGCCAGTCGCGGTGAGCACGCCAGCCTGGTTGGCCGCGGACAACTCGGGCAGCACCGCTTCCAGCAGACCGACTTCGCGCAACAGGTCCACGGCTTGCGCACGCGAGCGATGAACGAGCATCAGCCGCATTTCCGCGGCGATCCGCTCGGGGCTGACCACCGTCACTTGCGCGGCCATCGCCTCAATGGCCTGACGCGTGGGAAGGTCAAGCGTGAAATGAAAGCTCGCGGCAAAGCGAACGGCTCGCAACAATCGCAATTTGTCTTCGGAAAATCGCTGCTGCGCGTCTCCGATCGCCCGCACGATGCCGCGGGCCAAATCATCTTGTCCGCCGACAAAGTCGATCACCCGATCCTCCAGCGGATCGTAAAACAAACCATTGATCGTGAAGTCGCGCCGCTCGGCATCGGCTTGCGGAGTGCTGAACTCGACCGAATCGGGATGCCGGCCGTCGCTGTAAGCCGAGTCCTGGCGAAACGTGGCGACTTCGACCTGTCCGGCGGGCTTGGGTCCCAATACGGTAATCACGCCAAAGGCGGCGCCGACCGCCACCGTCCGGCGGGCTCCAAAAATGTCGCGAATCTCCGCGGGCTTGGCCGTCGTGGCCACGTCATAATCCTTGGGCGCCCGGCCCAGCAGCCGGTCGCGAACGCAGCCCCCGGCCCAAAAAGCTTCAAACCCCCGCGCGCGCAGTTTGCGAACGACCTCGATGGCAAATCCACGCTGCTTTTCAGGATCGAGTTGCGGCAAGTTCGCGTTCCTGCGGAACCAATCGTTAAACCCAACGCCCGATTATAGAATGCTGACCCTCGGCCGATAAGTGGAACTAACCGCCACTCGTCTCGCCCGGCTCGGCCTCCGATGCGGCAATGCCCTCGTTCACCAGCGCGATCGCGCGTTGTCGGGCCGCATCGTTCCAAACGAACGAATACTCCTGACCGGTGCGCAGAAAGTGCAGCCTGAGACTCTTGGGCCCTGAGCCCAGGATCTGCTCGGTCGCCAGAGCATACATCAGCATCTGCATTTCGTAAGCGGCCGCTTGCGGCTCCAGGTTGGCCGCCGAGACGCGGTTGGTCTTGAAATCGAGCACGTGCCAATCGCCGGCGGAATCCTGATACAGCCGATCGATAAAACCGCTCAACACGAGTCCACCCGAGCCCGAACCCGGTGGCCAGGCCAGCAGGAACTCGACTTCCGCATGACACTGCTGGGCAGATGCCAGCTCTCGCGCGCGTGGCGAGCCCAAAAATCGCTCGATCATTTCCCGCGCTTCGGGCGCCTCGGCCGCGCCGTCGGCCAGATGCCGCTGGACATGCTGCTGAACCACATCGTCAACATCGACTGGCTCGCCGAACTCGATCGCCGCCAAGACGGCATGGACTAACGTTCCCAATCCGCGCGCGTCGATGGCCGCCGGGGCGCCAGATTCCGCGGGCTCGGAGGCTTCCTGTTGCCGATGCAACGTGCCGGCCAGGCGGGAAAACGAAAACTGCCGCCGGGCGCCCCGGTCGGGGCCAATCGCGTCGATGGCGCGATGGCCCGCCAGGGGCGTGCCTTTTGACCGCTCGACTTCGGCCACGATCTTCTCCAGATCGAGCCGGCCGCGACCCGTGGAGCCCGACTTCTTGACCGGCGGTTCCTCGGTCGTCACCGCCACCTGCGGACGAGACTCGCCGTCGGGCAGGGGACCAATCAACCGACCACTGGTCAGATCGAAGCGTCGAGCCAGCAACTGCATCCACGGCCCTTGGTCCCTGGAAAAATCAAGCCCGGCAACGCCGCCGGACAAAATCAAGTAGTCCGCGGCGCGGGTCGTGGCCACGTAGAGCAATCGATTGAGTTCGTCCAATTCCTCCGACTTTTCCAGAAAGCGCCATAGATCGTAACCGCCGCAAGACGTCGCCTCGTCGTCGGCCGACAATTTTACCAAGGGGCCAAGCTGCGCGTCGAAGTGAACCCGGGGCGCCCGGCTGTGGCGCGGGCGGTCCACGTCGGGCACGACCACGATCGGAAATTCAAGCCCCTTGGACTGGTGAATCGTCATCAGCCGCACGACGTTCGTATTTTCCGAATGCGTCGCCGCCAGCGGCTCGTCGGGCTGGCGCACGACGAACTCGGACAGTTGGGCAATAAAATCGGACAGCCCCAGAAAATTCCCCCGTTCGAAGCCGCGGGCTTGCTCCACGAGTTTTCGCAGATTCGCCAATTTGCGCTCGCCCAAGAACTCGTTGAGCAGCATCGCGTCATAGCCGGTCCGGGTCAGCGCTTCCTCGATCAACTCGCAAATCCGCAGGCGGTCTTTCCGCTGGCGCAATTCGGCGATGGTCGTCGCGGCAACGCGGGCCCGCTGCTGCTGTTCCGGCGGAATCTCGGCCGGATATACTGACGCCGACAATCCGCCGGCCAACCCCGCGGGATGTTGCGAAAGCCAGAAAATCGTCTCATCCATCAGCGAAAAGAAGCCGCTACGCAGCACGCCCACCAGGCTGATCAAGTCGCTGGGGCTGATCAAGGTGCGCAGCAAGTTGAGCACGTCGAAGATCTCTTGTTGCGCGTAGAAGGCGTGCCCGCCCACCAGATAATAGTCGATTCCGTGGCGCCGCAGCGCCTCTTCGTACAGTTCGACGTCCGAAAGCGCGCGGAAAAGAATCGCGATGTCGCCCGGCTGCGCCCCGCGCGCCGCCGGCTGGCCCCGCTCGGCCACATCGGGATCCCACACGACCGGTTGCCGGCCGTCGATCAAGGCCCGCAGGCGGCGGGCGATCCAGTCGGCTTCGCGACGCCGCAGCACATCGCGATTCTCCTTGATTCCTTCGGCTGCGGGAGCCCACAAAAATTCAACAGCCGGGCGAGGACTCGCTTGCGCCCGATGTGGCCGCAACGGCTCGTATTCGGCGCCCAGGTCGTGCCAAAACAGTGCGTTGATGAATTCAAGAATCGCCGGCTGGCTGCGAAAATTTTGCGTCAGCGACAATCGGCCCTGTTCGGGCGTTTGCTCGCGCAGACGGCGGAACACGTGCGGATCGGCGCCGCGGAATCGATAGATCGACTGCTTGTAGTCGCCCACGAAAAACAGCTTGCCCGCGGCCAACTCCTCGCCGCACAAGGCCGCCACCACTTCCACCTGCAGCGGATCGGTGTCCTGGAATTCATCGACCAGCAGCAGATGGATTTGCGATGACAGCCGCGCTCGCATCTCGCGATGCCGCGGGTCGGTCAGCAGTTTTCGCGCCTCGCAGAGCAAGTCGTTGAAATCCAGGACGCCGAGTTCGCGCTTTCTTTGCAGGTAACGGCGCCGCACGCCGTCGGCGATCGCGAGCAACTGTCCGCCGATCGTGGCCGCCTCGCGGGCGCCACGGGCATCGAATTGGGCAATGGCCGCGACCTTGTCGACCGTTTTTCGCAACTCGGTTGCCGCGTCGCGAAACGCCGCGTAGGCCTCGGCGTTGGGCCAGGCCTTGGCGCTTCCGCCCCCCTGAACTTTCGCGTTGGCTTGGATGGCTTCGAGATCCGCCAACAGTGCCTCCCGGTCGATCGGGCGATTCTCCAGGGCCGCGAGTTTTTCCAGCAGCACCGCGCGACGGGCTTGCATGACTGCGTTGTCCGGCACGTGCTCGCGCAGGATCTTTGCCGCCTCTTGCGCGGCGGGGGACGTGGCAACCTGCCGGGCCAGTGCCGGCAAAACGGCGGCTCGGAAGTAGGCGTCCCAGCGAGCCACTTGTTCGTCCGGCGGAATTTGCAACCATGCGTCGAACAATTCGCCGCCACCGTCGAGCACCAGCGTGCGCAACATCTCGTCCAGCGCGTTCAAATCGAACCGCACGGCCAGATCCAAGGTAACCGTGTCGCGTTGGGCCACCAGTCGCCGCAACGCGTCGCCGATGACTTCCGCCAGCAGCGTATCGGCCTGCGCTTGCTCGAGCACCTCGAAGCCAGGATCGATGCCGGCCTCGACGGCCCGCGACCGCAGCAACGACCCGCAGAACGAATGGATCGTGCTGATCCTCGCGCCGTCGAGCGAGCGGAGCAGGTCGGCCCAATATCCGGCGTCCTCGGGCTCGGCGGCCAACAGGCGCTGGTAACACTTCTTGCGCACTCGATCGCGCATCTCGCGCGCGGCGCGTTCGGTGAACGTGATGGCCACCAGGTGCCCCAATTCGGTCGGCTGCAGGGCGTGGGGATCGCGGGGGTCGAAATAGGCCAGATAACGTTCAGTGAGCACGAACGTCTTGCCGCAGCCCGCCCCGGCCGAGAGGGCCACCGACACCTCTCGGGTCGCGATGGCTCGGCGCTGCTCGGCCGTATGCTCAAACGCGTGTTGGCCAGTGGCCGTGTTCACGGAGATGCCTCGCGCGGTGCTTCCCAGGTCTTGCCCAAAGCACGGACCTGATTGACGCGACAGACCGTGCTGTACGGGCAGCGGCTGGTGCACTTTTCGTCGACACTGTGCATGGGAAACTCGCCGCCGCGAATCCCCTCCACGAGCGAATGCACCCGGCGGCGCAATTGGGATTGCAACGAATCCCAATCCGGGTTGATCGTCAATTGTCCGGCGGCGTCGGACGCAAATTGAATGACCTCGCGATAGCCGCTTCCCGCGACGTGCCAATAGGCCGCGCGGTACGGCAGGGCTTGTTGCTCGACCAACAATTCTTGCGCCGCCAGGGCGTAGAGCGGCAACTGCAACGAGTAGCCCTCGCCGATCGCCTCGGCGCGGGTCCGCTGCGAGGCGTGGCTCTTATAGTCCACGATGGTAAACACCGCCTGGCCAGCGACGGCGCCGAGATCGATGCGGTCGATGCGCCCCGAGAATCGAATCGTCTCCGAGCCGCAATCCAGTTCCAGCGGCTTGCGCGTGGAAAGCGTGTCTTCGTCTTCCGATTCGGCGTCCTCCTGACGGCTTTCGCCGCCGTAGCGGCTGGGACCAAACGCGACCTCGAAATGGGCCGGACGCAACGGCGCGGACCACTGCCGCCACTTTTCGTCGTACTGACTGTGTTGGCGGTAATAGTCGGCCAGCCAGGCGGCGACTTGCCGGGCGTCGATTTCCAACAGTCCGTTTTCCAACGCCTGATCGCCGCGCATCTTCTGCAACCACGTATCGAGCAGAACTTCGACCGTGGCGAGAAATGCTTCCGGCGACAATTCGCTCGGCGAGCGACGGCCGCCGCCGCGGTTGAGCTCGCGGTGCAAGCTGGAAAGCAGCCAGTGCAGCATCTGCCCGCGCCCCAGATAGTCGACTTCCAGCGCCGGCTCGTCCAACGGCTCCAAGTGCAAGACGCGGGACAGAAAGTACTGGTAAGGACAGCTCGCATATTGTTCGAGCTCGCTTGGGCTCCAGCAGCGCTGCGGCCCATAGCGGTCGCGCAACACACGGCCCGCCTCCGCAGACGACAGCATGCCTTCGAACACTCCGAACGATGCTCCGCGTTGGCGTGCCTCGGAGGCCTGCAAACCCGCGACAAGATTCTCCGCAGCCGGCAGCGTGGCCGGATGACGGGGCAACTCGGCCAACAGCGAAGCGTCGCCGGCCAGCGCCTGCGCCACGGCCAGAACGCGAAAATCGCGAGGACTCCACGCGTCGTCGAAAGCAGGCACGCAGCTCAAGTCGGGCTGGTCGGTCTTTTGGATCCGATTCGGCCCGCAGGCGTGCTCCACCTCGTACAGATAGGGGCTCGGCGAGAGCGGCTGCGCGGCCGGGTCGAGGGCCGGATAACTCAAGACGAGCCGGCGGGTGGCGCGGGTGACCATCTCGTAGAATAGCAGCATCTCGAACCGGCTTCGCTCGGCGGGCGACACCAGCGGCAAGCCCGCGGCCACGAGCTGTCTGGTTTCGGCTTCGCTGGTGATGCAGTCTTCGCGCTGGGAGGTCGGAAATGCTTTCTCCGACAGACCCGCCAGAAAGACATAGGGAGTCGACAAGTTACGCGCGCTTTCGGCCGGCAGCACGCGCACGCGCCCCGTCTCTTCGTGCACGCGCGACAAGGGCTCGCTGCGCAACAGCTCTTGAAAACGATCGAAGAATTCTCGACGCGACAGCTCGCACGACTCCTGGCCGATCCAATTCGACAGTTGCTCGCTCGCCTGCAGCGCGGATGTCAGTTGCTGCCATGCCGCGCGGT
The DNA here is from genome assembly GCA_041499515.1 of Planctomycetia bacterium. Lineage (GTDB taxonomy): Bacteria > Planctomycetota > Planctomycetia > Pirellulales > PALSA-1355 > PALSA-1355. The sequence continues at coordinate 8,488 of JBGQKM010000222.1, forward strand.
CTCGGCCCGGCTCGACTATCTCGGCCGCGTCGAAGAAACCCAACTCCTCGGCCAGGATTGTCACGGCGGCGGCCCAGGCGCTCGGCGTGGCGCGCTGAGGCAACGCGTCGAGCGCTTGAGCCATCCGCGCAAGCAGCGGCAGCGCCGTTTCGGCCAATCGCGGCAGAGATTGCCGTTGATCTCTCGGTCGCGCGTGCTTGTCGAAAGCGCGTTTCGACATTCGCTCGGCGCCGGCCAGAAGTTCCGCGCGACCCGCTGGGATTTGCAGAGCGTGTGCCAGCCCTTCGGCCGCCACGACCGCCTGTCCTTGCTGCCACTCGGGCCACTTCGGCCGAAAATAGTTGTGCACCAGCACCGCCAACAGTTGACGATAGGGCCAATCCTCAAGATCGAGCCGCAACCAGGCCGCCAGCGCCGACATGATCGGCGCCCGGTCGAGCGTCGCCCCGCTGCCGATGGCGATCGGGATGCCGAACTGGCCGAAGATTTCGCGCACCAGATCGGCCGAAGCTGCCAGCGAGCGAAACACGACCAGGATGTCGCCCGGCCGCACCGGCCCGCCACCACCGTCGGCGTCGCCGAGCGTCAGAAGTTTCTTGATCCGCCAGGCCAGCAGCTCGATTTCGTGCGTCGCGCCCCCCGCGGCGATTATTTCCAGCCCGGTGGCATCGCGCGCCGGGACCGCGTGTCGTGGATTGGCGAACAAGTGTTCTTCCAAATGAGCCATTGCTGGCCACGACGCGGCGAGTCTGGGCATGTCTTGCACCGTGATTGCCGGATGGCGGCGCTGCAAGTCGCAGAGTGTCTTGGCCGATTTCGCAAACAGATCGTTGCGGCGCGTGTCGCGCTGGAGCGGAAGGCTGATGGTGAGCGAATCGACACGCCCGGCCAGGATTTCTAGAATCTCGTGCTCGGTGCGCGTGAAGTCAGTGAAGCCATCGACGAACACGTGCCGCAGCCGTTGGAACGGCCGCCGCTGCCCGTCGCGCAGCACGGCCCTGGCCGACCAAAAGCGTCCTTGGGCATCGTACAAATCGTGCTCGGTCAGGACCTCTTGATAGCGACCGTAGAGGTAACACAGTTCACGATCTTTGGCCGTGGCATGTTGGCCGCCGGCCGCGGCAAGTTCGTCGGGCCAGATTTCCAACCGTTTGAGCTCTTGAATGAATTGCACCAGCAAATCGAGCAATCCCGGCGTCCGAGCGATGGGCGCGAAATAACGCAGCCGCCCCCGCTCCAAGGCCTCGTCAATCAATCGAGCAAGGATTTGTCGCATGAGCGACAAGCTCAGAGGCCGCGCCTTTATTTCCGACGCGTCGAGCACTCGGCTCGCATACTGCTCGAACGTCAGGCAGTTGGGACTGAAGCAACCCGGCATCGCGTCGGCGAGCACGAGCTGGCGGATCGTCGCCGCGCTGCGATGCGTGGGGCTCAGCCAAAGAGCCGACCCGATGGGTTGCTGATTGAGAATTTCGCGGTAGCGGTCCAGAAATCGGGCTGTTTTGCCGCAACGTGCTGGTCCGGCAACTACGGTAATGCCCCAGAACATACCCTCGATCCTCGAGTTTCCGCCAGGCACGGTGGATCTTTTGGCCTGCGGACCTGCGGAGTGGACAAATGGTTACTATAGGGACGGCTTTGCCTAATAACTAGCCGGGAATGGCGACTTTTTGGGCAACCGGCTTTTCTGCCCAAAAAACCGGGTCGACGCCAAACTCATGCATCGACTGAATCAAGCAACAAATGTTGTGGGCGACGAGCTTCGCCAGCACGTCGTTTTTCATGGCACTGTTGGTCTTGGATCGAAGGCCATCCCGGAACTTCGCTTTGACCATCGAGAA
>JBGQKM010000223.1:0-10170 GCA_041499515.1 Planctomycetia bacterium
AGCAGCGACAACGGGGGCGTCATGGACGATGGGTACCTGGACGGCACGCAGGACCCCGGCAGTCATCGCTGCAACGGCCGGCTGCGAGACTTCAAGGGCTCAAGTTATGAAGGGGGCAGCCGGGTGCCGTGGATTGTCCGCTGGCCAGGACACGTGCCGGCCGGGCAGGTATCGGCCGAGCTGGTGTGTCATCTTGATTTGCTGGCGACGATGGCCTCGTTAACCGGCCAGAAGCTGGGCACCGCCGACGCACCGGACAGCTTCGATCTCTTGCCAGCGCTTCTGGCGTCAAAGCCCGCCCAGCCATGTCGCGAGCGCTTGGTGACGCAGGCTGGCGACCCCGCCCGGTTGGCTATGCGCGACGGAAACTGGAAGTTGATTCCAGCCGGCGGAAAACAGCGTCAGGCCGAGTTATTCGATCTGGCCCAAGACCCTGCCGAAACGACGAGCGTCGCCACGGAACACCCGGAGATCGTCGCCCGCCTGCAGGCACTGCTGGACCGGGCGAAGACGTCCGACCGCACGCGCCGCTGACGTGCGAGCGAGCCGCCGGCATGGCCTCTTGAAGCTCGCGCGAGCCTGCCACACTTGTCTGTGGCGGGTACCGCTTGACAAAAATCGGGTGGCTGTCATACTGTACTGTAACGATAGTACACATGGAGCCGGCGATGTTCTTTCAAGTCGATCCACATAACGGGCTGCCGATTTACGAGCAGATCGCGCGGCAGATCAAATTCGCGGTGGCCGGCGAAGTCTTGATCGCCGGTGAGCTCATTCCGTCGGTCCGCGAGTTGGCTCGCGAGCTGACGATCAACCCCAACACGATCGCCCGGGCCTATCGCCAGTTGCAGGACGACGGCGTGCTGGAGTTGGTGCGTGGGACCGGCCTGGAGGTGGCCTCCGGCGCCGCCGAGCGTTGCCGCACCGAACGCCTCAAGTTGATCCGGGCCCGGCTGCGCCAGGTCCTGTCCGAAGCCAAACAGAGCCGGCTTGAAGCGCGTGAGCTACGCGAGCTGGTGGAAAAAGAATTGTCGAGTGTTGAACGACAAAGGAGCTAAAAGATATGGATCCAGTGATTCGCATCGCGGATGTTACGAAACGCTACGGCACGCAATTGGCGCTCGACCACCTTTCGCTCGAAGTGCCGCCGGGCGAGGTCTGCGCCTTGCTCGGCGAGAACGGGGCGGGCAAAACCACGACCATTCGCCTGCTGCTCGGTCTGACCGCGGCCGACGAGGGGCAACTGACCGTGCTGGGGCTCGATAGCGCGCGTCAGGGACAGGCCGTGCGCAGCCGCGTGGGCTACGTGCCCGAGCGTCCCACGCTCTATGAATGGATGACCACCAGCGAAATTGGCTGGTTCACGGCCGGTTTTTACGGCAGCGGATTCCTGGCACGCTATCTGCGATTGGCCGGCGAGTATCAATTGCCGCTTACGCGCAAGATCAAGGCGCTCTCGAAGGGAATGCGGGCCAAGGTGTCGTTGGCGCTTGCCTTGGCGCACGAGCCGGAGTTGTTGATCCTCGATGAGCCGACCTCGGGGCTGGACACGCTGGTGCGGCGCGAGTTCCTGGAAGGCATGGTCGACATCGCGGCGGCCGGCCGCACCGTGCTGTTGTCGAGTCATCAGATCAGCGAGGTCGAGCGAGTCGCCGACACCGTGGCGATTCTCTGCGCCGGGAAATTACTGGCCGTCGAGCGCGTTGACGATCTCAAAGACCAGATTCGCGAGCTGAGCGTTACGCTGGCCGATGCGACGTCGTCGCTGCCGGCGCTCGACGGAAAGATTCTCCGACAGCGCCGGCATCACAATCAGTTTCAGATTCTCGTCCGCGGCGCCAGCGAGAGCGCGCTGGCCGCCCTGCGCACCGACAACGCGGTGCGCGAGCTGGGCATCCGCACTCCCAGCCTCGAAGAAATCTTCGTGGCCTATCTCGAAAGGGCCGGGCGCGGCGAATCCAAGGCGCCTGCGGCCGCGGAGGTAAACATCCGATGAACCTGGCCACGACTTTGCGTTTGGTTTGGAAAGAGTACCGGGCGGTGCGCGGATTCTGGCTGTCGATCGTCGTATTGACGGTGCTGCTGCAATGGTTCGTTTCGGCGGTGTCAAGCGCGCCTGCAAGCGTCAATCTGCTGTATAGCATCGGCCTGGCGGCGCCGGCGTTTTTTGCGATCGGCGCCACGGGAGCCGCTTTTGCGATGGAGCGCGAAGAAGGAACGTTCGACTTCCTGTGCGCCGCGCCGGTCACCGCCGGCCAGATATTCACCAGCAAGCTGGGCCTGGCGGTGGGGGCCGCCATTGCCATGCTTGCGGTCCTCGCCGCGCCGACCGTGCTGTTTACGTATCCGCTGGCGCCCAAGCCGTTGGATGGCATGCTCGGGCTGTGGCTCGTGGCGGTGCTGGAGGCGATCGCGTGGGGAGCCTTTTTCTCGCTGTTGACGGCGCGGCCGCTGGTGGCGATCGTGATGGCGATGGCCGTTGCCTCCACGCTTGCGCATTTTTTAGCGTGGAGCGCGCTCACACCCCCGATGCACGCATTTGAGCTGGCGCCCTACCTGGCCGCGGTTCCGCGTCGCGTGCTGCTGGCCTCGGCGGTCCTGGTGGTCGATGCTTACCTGGGCCTCCGCTGGCTCGGCGCTGGCGAAGCGGCTCCGAGGAAACGATCGACGACGGCCAGGCGCGCGAAACTGCCGATCGCGGCCGACGGCGCGACCACCCAGGCGGTGGCCACGCGGCTGTTGACCAGGCCGGATCGTGGCGGAGTCCTCGGACATTTGTTCTGGCTGCACTGGCGCCAGTCCGCGTGGCTGATGCTGCTGATGGCCAGCCTGCACATCATCCTGACGCTAACGGTGGTCTCGGATTCAGAATTATCTCAATATATCGCAATCATCCCGATGCTCGCGTGCCCCGCGCTGATGGGCTGCTTCGTCTTCCTGGCCGACCAGGAGCAAGCTCGCTACCGTTTTTTTGTCGAGCATGGCGTTCCGCCGCGCTCTGTATGGTTGACCCGACAACTCCCCTGGCTTTTCACGCTCATCGCGTCGACCACGATCGTCGTGCTCGCCTGGGTGGGCTCGCGAAACCTGTTCAAGCTCTGGTATGTGCTGCACGTGGCGAGCGATCAGCGGGCCTATTGGTGGCAGCCTTCGATGACGCAGTTCGACTACGTCCCTTTGCCGCCGGTGGCGCTGGTCGTGGCGTGCGCAGTGGTTTGTTACGCCGCCGGACAATGGGCGTCGATGATGATTCGCAGCGGAGTGTTGGCGGGCATTACCGGACTGGCACTCTCTGGCCTCTTATGCTCGTGGGTCGTGCTGATGACCGCATTGAACGTCCCCTGGACCTGGTCGGTGATGCCAATCCCGCTGGTGCTGATTTGGGCCACGTGGCTGCGGGCGCCGGACTGGGTGCGCGAGAATACTCGTCTTACGGCTCGCGCCCGCGCGGCAGGCGCGGTGCTTGTGCCGGCCCTTTTGCTGATGGCCGTGGTGCCATTTTATCGAATCCACGAATTGCCGCTGGTCAACCCGGGCTTTGACTCCGTCGCGTATGAGTCGACGATCACGCCCGAGGCCAGGCAGACGGCCGAGCTCTATCGCCGGGCCAACGACCTTTATTCGTCGGCGTCGAGGTCCATTGGATTCCATGACAACCGGACGCCGAACGCAGCGGCTCGTCAGTGGCTCGACGAGAATGCCGAGCCTTTGGCCTTAGCGCTCGAAGCCAGCCGGCGGCCGACGTGCGTCTTCGACAATCCGCGCACTCTCAGCAACCCGACCGTGCTGCGCAATGGGATGTCGCTTTTGGAACTCGTGTTGGTCAGTGCTCGAAGTCTGGAATCCGAGGGCAAGCTGGACGAGGCGCTGGACCGATATTTCACGGCCCTGCGAATCGTTTCTCATCTGGCCAACCATCTTCAGACTTCCGACAGCCGCGAGCGACTCTCGGGCGTCAAACTCGTCTTCGCCGAATTGGTCGCCTGGGCCGGTCATAAAGACCAGACCGCCGACGGCCTCCGCGCCGCGATTAAACGATTCCAAGGCCTCGACGAAGATTTGTTGCAATTGGATGACCGCTTGAAGTCCGAATACTTCGTCGCGCGTCGCTACGTCTTTGGCGACCCCTACGCCTGGGATTCGCTATTCGGTCGTGACAGAGGAGGACTCATGCCGCCGATGCACTGGCCAACATTGATGCCGTGGGAAGAAACTCACGGGCTGCGGGCGCTGAACTGGATGAGTGCCGGCAATTTTCAAAGGTTGGAAGGACTACGCAGGACGCTGGCCATAAACCAAGGGGTCGTTGATTATCTCCCAATGCTGACGGGTTGGCATGCGGCGGAATCCATTTGGGATGTGAATGAGGGCTGGAATGACGCGCGGCGCCCGCAACCGGAATTTGCTTCGGTGGCGGGACTCACGCCGCAACTCTGGGAGGTAAACGATTTGGGAACCTTCGTCGCCATGGTAACGGCCGAACTCGCGGCCCGGCGGCGCGGCACCCTGTTGTTGTTGGCGCTGGAAGCCTATCGCCGCGACCACGGTCCATTGCCGGCGGCGCTCGATGACCTCGTCGGCTCGTATCTCGACGCATTGCCGCGCGACCCCTACTCGGGCCGCGCATTTCGCTATTTTGCGCACGGACTGCCGAACCCGACCACGGGCATTGAAGCCGCGCAACTGCAACAGGTGCAGCACGCGCAGCAGAGGGTCGAGCGGCCGCTGACTCTGGGCACACCTTGTATCTGGTGCACCGGCCCGTTCTTGCAGTCGATGACGTATCGTCTAGACCTTTCGCAAAGCGATCCCGACAAGAGCGAGACCGAGAAAGATCTGGAGGACCGTATTTACTACACCATGCGACAGTCCGATTATCAAGGCAATCACCAGCAAGTGCCGACGTTTATCGCCTTCGGCCGCGGGTTCTGGTTCCCGATTCCGCCCGGCCCGCGCGAATGACCCTGGCGACCATTTGCGTTGCGCCGCCGAATTCGCCGCGGTGCCGCTGGCTCTAAGTTCACGATTTGCGTACCATCATGCCAGAACCCAAAGGCGACCGATTGTTCGTGACTGTCGCCGCATCCGAGGCCCGGCGTCGGCTCAAGGGTTTTGGCCACGGCGTTCGCAAGGTACGCAGTACCGGGCGGGGTCAGTCAATGATCATACACACGGCCACGGGCGTGCATCTTCAAGAACTTATGTCCAAGTTCGCCGACGTGGGGGTCACATGCGACGAATCTGACTTTAGCGAGCCACAAGATTAGAAGCCAGGTAAAATGGCTCTCGACCAGCGGCCTGGCGCGGCCCGGGCCGGCCCAATTCCTCCGTCCGATTCCGCCATGACATTGCCATTCGCCATTTCCAACCAGCCTGGTCCGACGCGCCGCCAGTTTCTGACCGCGGCCGCCGCGGCCGGTCTTGCCGGCTGGTCATGCGCGGGACGGGCCTTTGGCAAGGTTACCGGGCCCCCGGTTCCCAAGTTGGCCGCCTATGACGAACTGATGACCGGCTTCATGCGCCAACACAAGCCGCCCGGCGCCGCCCTGGCCGTGACCTATCACGGTCGCCTGGTCTACGCGCGCGGCTTCGGTCATGCCGATCTGGAAAAGCAGCAGCTCGTCGAGCCCGCCGACTTGTTTCGCATTGCCAGCGTGAGCAAGCCCTTTACGGCCACGGCGGTGATGCACCTGGTCGAACACGGCCGCCTCAAACTCGACGACCGGGTCTTTCCGATTCTTAAGTTGGAGCCGCACCTCGAGCGGGGCGCGCGCGTCGACCCGCGCTTACACGACATCCGCGTCCATCATTGCTTGCAACACACGGCCGGTTGGGATCGCGATAAATCGTTCGATCCGATGGGCGCCGAGACTGCCGAGCAGGTCTCCAAGGCGCTCAAAGTCCCGCTGCCGATTCATCCCCAGCAGATCATCCGCTACACGATGGGCAAACCGTTGGATTTTGCCCCAGGCACTGCCTACGCATACTCCAACTTCGGCTACTGCGTGCTGGGCCGGGTCATCGAAGCGATTTCGGGAAAGCCATACCACGAATATGTCTTTCATCAGATTCTCGCCCCGCTGGGCATCCGCCACATGCGGCTGGGGAAGAATCTTCTCAGACACCGCGCCGCCAGCGAAGTGAAATACTACGACGGCAAGAAACGCACCGGACGGGCGATCTCTGGGCCGGAAATCGGCAAGCAGGTGCCGCTTCCCTACGGCGTCGAGTGCATCGAAACAATGGACGCCAACGGCGGCTGGATCGCCTCGGCGGTGGATCTGGTCCGCTTCGCGGTGGCCCTGGATGATCCCAAAAAATGCCCAGTGCTGAATGAAGAGAGCATTCTCTCGATGCTCGCGCCGCCGCCCGGTGCGGTGGGCCACGGACCTCAGGGCAAGCCGAAGGCGACCTACTACGGGTGCGGTTGGGACGTTCGCCCGGTCGTCGGGCATCCAGCCAGATTCACCAAGTGGCACGGCGGCTTGCTCGCGGGCAGTTCGACGCTGCTGGTCTGCCGCTCCGATGGCATCAACTGGGCGGTCCTGTTCAACTGCGACGCCGACAAAGGGGGCAAGGAATTCGCGGGCCTGATCGATCCGCTTCTGCACTCTCCGGCAGACGAAATCAAGGACTGGCCCGAGATCGATTTGTTTCCCAGGTTCTGATGCCGCTGCCAGCCGCGAGAGTTGCCCCTGTCACGTTCGCGGAATTCACAGCAGCGGTTGGATGGGGTGGCCCTGGTAAATGCGGTGCGGCCGGCGCTCGAGATCAAAAAATTCCAACTGGGGTTCGATGCCCAGGCAATGAAAGATCGTGGCGGCCAGGTCGGCCGTCGTAAAGGCCTCGCTGGCCGGCAGGCCCGCAAAACGGTCGGTCTCGCCGATCACGCGGCCGCCTTGAATTCCGCCGCCAGCGAAGAAACAGGGAAACACGTCGCCCCAATGATGCCGGCCGGGAGTAAACGGCTCGCCCGAGGTGTTCTTGCCGGTAGCGCTGATCGGTGAAATGCGCGGCGTGCGGCCCATCTCGCCGCACATCACGATCAGGGTCTCGTCGAGCAATCCACGCGCCTGCAAGTCGTCGAGAAAACCGCTCAAGCAGCGATCGATCGACGGGAGCAAGTATCCCTTGAGATCGCGGAACGCGTTCTGGTGCGTATCCCAGCCGCGCAGATTCACTTGCACCATCCGCACGCCGGCCTCCACCAGCCGACGCGCCACCAGAAAGGCTTGTCCCCATTCCTCACGGCCGTACAGGTCGCGGGTTGCATCCGGCTCTTGCGTCAAATCGAACGGATTGTCTTTGCCCTTTTGGCCCAGAATCAAATCCCAGGCCTGGCGGCGGTAGATGTCCATGCTGCGCACCGCCGGTTCGCCGTCGAGCTGCCGCCGCAGCGTATCGAGGTTCGCCAAAAGCTCGGCCCGGCTCCGCAGGTCCTCGATGCTCACGCCGGTAGATAACCCCAGATCGGGCAGATGGAAATCGGGATTGCGGCAACTGCTGTTATCCCACCAAGCGCCCGGCTGTTTGCCCGGAGCGCGGGCCGGATCTTTCGGTTGATCGTGGGCGAAACAATTCGGGCACGACCCGCCGCCGTCGGGTGTGCGGCAGGCGGGCGCCAGGTCGACGCGCCAGCGGGCATATTTACCGCCCAACATTCCGGGGCCCGATCCGGGCATTTGACCGCCGGCCCGTGGAAGCTCGACGACCGCCGGCAACCCAAACGCGGCCCTTGCCCCCAGGGCATAATCAATGACAGAGCCCAGCGAGGGCCACTCGAAGCGGCGCGGCCTGGGCAAGGCGATCGTCTGCGTGGTTTCGCCCGGCGGAAGCTCGCATCGCCCAGTTTGCACCATGTACATCGACGCGCTGTGCTCGTTGCGAAACTGCGGCGCCGCCGGATGGTGCATCGTGCGGACGATCGAGAATCGATCGGTGCGAGCCGCCAGCCTGGGCAGGTGCTCGCAAATTCGATAGCCGCTGGTGCGCGTCGCGATCGTGCCGTAGTCGCCGCGAATTTCGACCGGGGCCTGCGGCTTGGGATCCCACGTTTCGTGCTGCGAGGGTCCGCCGGATTGAAAAATGAAGACCACCGATTTGGCCGTTCCACGCGTCGGCTCGGCCGCGACCGCGTGCTTTTCGACGCGCAGCAAGTCGGCCAGGCTCAGGCCAAACAGCGATAGTCCACCGGCCTCCAGCAGCCGGCGCCGCCCGATGTTGGGGTGCTCGTCGTGAGTGCAGCCGAAACGGTGTCCGCGGTTCGAGATGGACATTTGCTGCGGAGCGTGTGGGGGCGTTGTGGTCTATATCCCGCCATGCCCGCATTAGTCGGGCCCGGTGCTCGCCCCAGATCCTAGCCGATCCAGCCGACGTCGACAAGTAACCGATGTTTGCCGGATGGCCTGGACCGCGTCAATGGACACGGCGGATTTTGCGGGGGATAATCGGGCCGTTCGGCAGAACGGTTGCTAAAATGCGGCCGGATCGTTTTCCTTACCGCCAAGGCGATTCCCATGCAAAGCAAGGCCACCACGGTCGAGCAATACCTTGCGCAGTTGCCTGAGGACCGACGGCAGGCAATCCAGGCGGTGCGCAAGGTCATCCTCAAGAACCTCGACAAAGACTACGAGGAAGGCATGCAGTACGGCATGATCGGATACTACGTGCCGCACCGCGTGTATCCGGCCGGATATCACTGCGATCCCAAGCAGCCACTGCCGTTTGCGGGGCTGGCATCGCAGAAAAACTACATGTCGCTCTACCTGATGTGCATCTATGGTTCGTCGGACCATTTGGATTGGTTCAAGCGGTCGTGGGCCAAGACCGGCAGGAAGCTCGACATGGGAAAGTCGTGCATCCGCTTCAAGAAACTCGAGGACGTGGCCCTGGATGTGGTCGGCGAGGCGATCAAGCGCGTGCCCGCCAAGAAATACGTCCAACGGTGTGAAGCGCTCATGCAATCGACCAAGAAAAAGACCGCGAAGCGCAAGTCCTAGCCTGAGGTCCAATCATCAATACTCTGCCCCACCCGATCGCGGGAACCAAAGATGTTCCGGAGCCCCGCTTCTTGTACGGGACCGCTTGGAAGGAGGACCAGACGCAGCGCCTGACCGTGCTTGCCCTGCAACAGGGATTTCGAGGCATCGACACCGCCAACCAGCGCCGCCATTACGATGAGGCCGCGGTCGGACAGGCGATTTCGGCTTCCATCGCAAGCGGCCTGGTGACGCGCGACGATCTGTTTCTGCAAACCAAATTCACGTCGCGTGAGGGGCAGGATCATCGCCTGCCCTACGATCCTGAGGCTCCCATTTCGATCCAGGTGGAGCAGTCTCTGGCCAGTTCGTTGGAACATTTGGGCACTGAAACGATCGACTCCTACCTGTTGCATGGCCCCACTCAGCGACTCGGACTGGCGCCGGACGATTGGTCGGCCTGGCGCGCGATGGAAGCCATTCACCACAGCGGCCGGGCTCGCATGCTCGGCGTGAGCAACGTAAGCCTCGAACAACTCCAGAGCCTATGCCAAGAGGCACGCGTCCGGCCCCGCTTTGTCCAGAACCGGTGCTTTGCCGTACGGGGCTGGGATCGTCGCGTCCGCGAGTTCTGTGCCGCAAACGGAATGATCCACCAGGGGTTTTCTCTGCTGACCGCAAACCGCGAGGCGATCGCCCATCGGGAATTCGCCCAGATCGCCAAACGTCACGGTCGAACCGCCAGCCAGATTGTTTTCCGCTTCGCGCTGGAGCTGGGCATGATACCCCTGACCGGCACCACCGACGCCGACCACATGCGGGCGGATCTCGAAGTGTTCGATTTTCGCCTGGAGCCGGAAGAAGTCAAGCGGATCGAGAGTCTGTTCGCGCCGTGAGCGCATGTTAGAGTCCGTTTGACGACTTGCGTGGGCTTCCTCGGACGAAACAAGACCGACGATTCGACCGGGCGACGTCGCGATTACGCCGTCGGCCACTGTCTCGGTGTTTTAGCGCATGTTGCAAGCCTTGTTTGCATTCTGGCGTCTCTCGCGGCCCATCTTCTTGTTGGGCGGAGTTGTCCTCTACGCGCTCGGCGCCGGAATCGCCCAGGCTCAGGGCTGCGTCGTGCGTGCAACGCCGTACCTCCTAGGGCAGCTCTTCGTGACGGGTCTGCAATGGATGACGCAATTCC
>JBGQKM010000224.1:0-10157 GCA_041499515.1 Planctomycetia bacterium
AGGATGTTGTCTTGGTCGTCCTTGTAGACGGTGGCGTTGTACAGCACGTCGGTCAGTTGTCCCGTCTTGCTGTGAATGGTCAACGGGTAATCGGTCACCTTGCCCTTGTCGAAGGCCTGCTTATAGCCCTCCTGCGCTTTGATCGGGTCGATGAAATAGCTGGAGAAGTCCGTTCCGATCAACTGTTCGCGTGGCACTCCCGTGACCTTCACGGTCGCTTCGTTCACGTCGGTGATTTTTCCGATCGGGCTGATCGTCACCAGCGGGTCGAGGCTGGATTCGATCAAGCTGCGGGCGTACTGCGACGCCTGTTTAGTCAGCGTAATGTCGCGGGCCGCCGCGAATACGCCCTGCAGTTTTCCGTCCCGGTCGTTGAACGTGGTCGCGTTGTACGATACGACCGTTTCCAGCCCGTTCTTCGCGCTGGCGGTCAGCTCGTAGTTCGTGACCTTGCCTTGTTCGAGCACCAGGCGGATGCCTTGTTCCGCGCGGTCGGAATCGGTGAAGTACTTCTTGAACGGCGAACCGATCAGCTCTTCACGCGTACAACCGGTGAGCGCTTCCATCTGCTGGTTCACGTCGCTGATGATGCCCAGGGGATCGGTGGTCATCAGGGCGTCGATGTTGGATTCGATCAGCGACCGGGTGTAAAACTGCTGGTCGCGAAGCTGTTTTTCAAGTTTTTTCTGCTCGGTAACGTCGCGCGCGGCGGCAATCACGCCCTTAAGCTGCCCGCTGGCGTCACGAAACGTCGAGGCGTTGTAGGAAACCACCGTTTGGCGACCGTCCTGGCCGCGGACCGTCATCTCGTAGTTCGTCACCGTCCCTTTTTGCAATACGAGCTTGATGCCCTCCTCGGCGCGCTGCGGGTCGGTAAAGTATCGCTTGACCGGCGAACCGATCAGCTCTTCACGCGTAAAACCGGTCAGCGCTTCCATCTGCTCGTTCACGTCGGTGATGACGCCCGAGGGATCAGTGGTCATCAGCGCGTCGATATTCGACTCGATCAGCGATCGCGTGTAGAACTGAGTGGACTTCAGTTCCTCGGTCAGGCGTATCTGGTCGGAGATATCCTTGGACATCAGCAGAAAGCCGATGGGCGTGCCCGACGCATCGCGGCGCGGCGTCAACACGACGCTGGCGATAAAACGACTGCCATCTTTACGCACGCGTTCGACCGACCCCTCCCAATTGCCGTCCCGCAACGCGGTATCCATCATCGTGAACGGCTTCCCGTCGCGCAAGTCCTCGGGCGTGTGCAGAATGCTGGAATTGGCGCAGCCGACGACTTCATCCGGTTCGTATCCGTACAATCGCCGTGCTCCCTCGTTCCACAACTGGATTTTGCCGTCGATATCCTTGCCGATGATCGAAATCTGGGTGGCAGACTCCAGGATATTCGTGATGAATTCCATCGCACCCTGCGGATCGCGCAGGATCGCGTTGTCGAATAGTCTTGTCACGTATAGGCTCCCTGAATTAAGTCTTCTTGTCTGCCGACGGACGTCTCCGGACAGAAGTCATTTCATGTCACGCGTTTTGCGTGAAACCACCATCTTGCTTGTTTGTCTTGGGGAGCGGTCCACGCCATCCCCTTGGGTCGGTTTAGTGTTTCGCTGACTAGATCGGAACGGCCTCCGATAATACGCTGCAAATTGCCGCGACCAGGGTCGTGCCTTGGTAGGGTTTTCTCACGAAAAAGCGGGCTCCGGCGTCCAGGGTGAGGCTGCGATCGACGATGCTGGCCGACAACATCACCACGGGAATGTCCCGCGTTTTTTCGTCGCTTTGCAACTGGCGCAACGCCGCGAGTCCATCCATGTGCGGCATGCGAACATCCAGGACGATCGCGTCCGGGTGATGGGCAAGTGCCAACGACACACCCCGTGGGCCGTCCTGCGCGGTCATCGTCTCGAATCCAGCCGCTTGCAGTCGACGACTGGCGACCTCGACAATGTCACGATCGTCGTCCACTAATAGGATGAGATGGGAATGACGCATTCGCCCTCTCCGATATTTTCAAGTTCTCTTTGCACAAGCTCCGTCAACTCGGCCTGGTGATTGGTGGCTTGAAACACGCCCAGAGATTCGCAGCGCACCTCCGGCAGGCGTCCGTTGATCCTGTTGCGATTCAAGTCGCCCAGCGCCGTGGCCACCCGCCCAAGGGTGGAAGGCAATTCAAGCTCGGACACGTTGAATAACAGCAACCATCTGGCCGTATCAAGCCGTAAGTGCAGGTCGTTCGAGCGCAGTACGTATGACAAAAAACTGTCCGCGTCGTCAGCCTGCGCCGGATCCGAAGATGCCGCAATTCCCACCCGGACAATCGCGATGCTGCGCACACCGTCGCGGCAGCTCGCGATGCGAGCAACGTACCGCTGCACGATTTCCGACGGTATGGCGATCGGCAGCGTAAAAGAAAACGTGCTTCCATCGCCATTTTCGGATTTCAAGTCCATCTCGCCGAAATTCAGGTCCACCAGCTCCCGGGCTATGCTCAGGCCCAGGCCGAACCCCTTGGTGCTGTCCTTGGTCTCGGTGTCCAGTTGCGTGAATCGCCGAAAGATGGTCCGCCGAAACTGTTCGTCGACGCCCGGACCGTTGTCGGTGACCCCGATCACGATGTCGTTGGACGACTCCATCCGGCGAGCAAAGATCGTGACGAAGCCGGGTTCCTTGCAGAATTTCATGGCATTGATCGCCAGATTGACGATCACGCGCTCCGCCTTGTGGGCGTCGCAGAAGACATCGGGCAGATCGTCTTCGATCTTGATTTCAAGTGTCACCTTCTTGACGGCTGCCTTGCGTTGCAGGCTTTGCCGAACGTTGTCGATGATGGTCGTCACCTGGCACGACTCTCGCCGCATGCCCAGCATGCCCGCTTCCAGGCGGCTGGAATCCAGCATGTCGTCGACCATCGTGTTCAAGTCCTCCGCGCGGTCGCCCACGATGTCGAGCACTTGCTGTTGTTCTGCCGACAAGGGGCCGAGCAGCCCTTCGCGCATCAACGCGGTATATTCCTTGATCACGGTGAGCGGCGTGCGAAACTCGTGCGACACGTTATCGACGAACCGATGCGCCGTCTCATGCAGTTTCGCCAGATGCAGATTCTTTTTTTCCAGAAGTTCGTTGGCCGCCACGAGGGCCAGCACCATTTGCTGACGTTGAATGGCATACCGCGCGGCTCGCAGGAGCACCTCGGACGTCGCGGCGTTCTTGAGCAGATAGTCCTGGGCCCCGTGGTCGAGCGACAGAAGCGCCGTCGCCGTATCGCTCAGGCCCGTCAGCACGATGATGGGAACGCGATTGCTGCACTCGCGAATGCGTTCCAGCGTTGCCATGCCGTCAGAGTCCGGCAAACTAAGATCCAAAAGCACGGTGTCGAACGAGGATTCCCCCAGGCGACGCACCGCGCTTTTTAAATCGTATGCGTGGATAACGTCGACTTTCGGCTCCTTGACCGCCGCCAACGCCAGGCTGGTTAATTCGGCGTCGTCTGGGTTGTCCTCGACCACGAGTATGCGAATCCTCTCTTTCCACATTGGTTCCATCTCCGAAATCAAACCTCGACGTGCAAAAAACACCACCGAAAGCCGGTTTTCCGTATTCGTTGTCGCCGATCTGCCCGTTGCGCGAACGTCGCCAACAAGCGTCGCACAAACGAGTATAGATTTCTGTAGATCCGAGAGCCGCGTGATAGCGTCGCGCCTAGGGATTCCCTTACCGTCTATTCACGCAAGCGCCGCAGCGGGTCTTGATCCATGCGTAAAGCCGCAGCCAGGCGGCCGTCCCGTGCGTCGACCTCCTTGATAGAACCCGTCCAAAGGTGACTCCTTGCGACGGCAGCCGGTCGGCGCGCTGCGTTAACGCCTCGCATCGCGAGCCTGTCGGCAGCGGACCAACCCAAGCGGTCGCCAAGAATCGAAAAGTGAACTAGGCTTTTGATGCACCTGGTCCTGGCATCACATCGACGAGAAAACACCCATGGACACCTCTCAGCAAATCGACGGCCGTCCCAAAGTCAAGCAACTTGACAAGCGGCCAAAAATCCTGTGCATTGACGACGATCCGGCGATTGCGACCGCAATTGCCATCCGCCTTCGCCCCTACAACGTGGATGTCGTATCGGCCTTTTTCGGAGCCCAGGGCATTTGGCTGGCAGTCACGGAAGAACCGGACGTGATCATCACCGACATGCGAATGCCCCAGGGTGAAGGTCGCCACGTTGTAGAATGCCTGCAGGAACGGGCCGATACATGCGATATTCCCGTGATCGTGTTGACCGGGATTCGCGACGCTAATACCGAACTTCGTATGCGGGCCCTGGGCGTCAAATGGTATTTCCACAAGCCCCTGCATTTCGATACGTTGCGCGACGCGCTAACGAAGATTATCGACCTGCAGCCGGCGCCGTCGCCTTCACCCGCATGACGCCTCGCGGGTTGCCCGAGAGAACGAACTTCAAGCCGTAAGCTTTACAAGGAATCGCCGCATGCCGCCGAAAACTGTTTTGATCGCCGATGACGACGCCGACGTTCTGACGGCCCTCACGTTGCGCTGCGAACTCCTCGGTCTCGACGTCCGCTTGGCAAACGACGCCATGTCGGCGCTCATGATGTTTCACGTCGACCGACCCGACGTCTTGATTATCGACGTGAATATGCCGGGCGGAAACGGCTTGAGCGTCTGCGAAATGCTCAGAAGCGACGCCCGCCATCCGGACGTACCGCTGATCGTTCTGACCGGAAGGGCCGACGACGAGACGATCCATCGCTGTCAAGATGCCGGCGTCCACTATGTGCGCAAAGGCGGCGATATCTGGGATCGAATCAAACCCTTTCTGGAAGAGTCGCTATGTTTGAAAATCGACTAGCCGAGATGCCTCATGAAAGGCCCGCCAACCTCGGGCAACGGGCACTAATCGGGCACTCCAAAGACGCCAGGCAATTTCGTTTATGGTGATTCCCTCAGGCAATGCGAGACATGACGCCAGTACGTCGTCGTGGTGAGACAGAAGGGTACCCCGGCGCATGCCGCATGGATGCCAAAGCCGCAGACGGCGTCTCATTCTCTCGCAATCGGTCGTGGTGAATGGGTCGCTGGCTGGCTCGCGACGAGCAGCCGGGCCAGGGTTTGGGTCAGGTGGTCCAGCGCGCCGCGGTCGGGAAAACTGACGGTAAGACGGGGCCTGCCGGTTTGGTCCTCCTCGACGCAAGCGCCCAAGCCGTCGCGCAGGCTGGTGACCAACTCCAGCGGTGGCGGTGATGTTGGCGTCTGTTCGACGAGTTCTCCGAGCAGTTTGAACGCCGCACCCAATAGCTCTCCGCCCGCGGCGGCCACGCGATCGCGGTGCGACTCGGTGAGCCGTACGGCCGTGTCCTCTTCCTGCTCACGAACCGACTGGTCGACCGGCGCCTCGCAGCGCGCGCCGAGCAGTACTTCCAACCGGCCCTTCAACTCGTGCATGCCGCTGGCCACGTCGACCACATCCACGTCGGACTCCACGTCCAGAGCCGCCAGCGCCAAGTCTTTCTTGGCGGCAATCGTCGCCAGCAGACTTTCCTCGATCGTGCCCTCGGTCACTAGCACGAACACCTGCACCGGCTGCCTCTGCCCCATCCGATGAGCTCGGGCAATGCGCTGCTCGAGCACCGCCGGGTTCCACGGCAAGTCGACGTTGACCACCGTGTTGGCGGCTTGCAGATTCAAACCGGTTGAGCCGGCATTGGTGGTGAGAAATAGCCTGCAGCCGGCGTCGGTTTGAAAGCGGTGTACCAACTCCTGGCGCTTTTTCTGCGGCACGCTGCCATCAAGCCGTGCGTACTCGAGTTTTCTTTTGCGCAGCAGCGGCTCGATCATATCGAGCATCGTGGTCCACTCGGAAAACACGATCACCTTGCGCGACTCTTCTTCGAACAATGACTCGAACAGCTCGTCGAGCCGTTCCAACTTCGTCGAATAGCCGGGCTTCTGCTTGTCCACCAGGCAGGTGCTGTCAGCCGTCATGCGGCAGACGAGTAGTTCCTTTTGCAGCCGCAGCAAGTCCATCTCGCTGATGAACTTCTTGCGGACGATTGCCGCCTCGATCTGCATGTGGGCCTGGTGCATGACTAACTGCTCGTCGCTGGGCGCAATGCGCACGAATTCGGTCGTTCGCTCGGGCAATTCGAGTCGGACGCTCTCGCGCGTGCGTCGCAACAGGATCGGCTTGAGCGTTTCTCGCAGCTCGCCGAGGTTTTTGTATCCCAGCACTTTGCCCTTCTCATCGACCGTGCGGTGCTTGTTGAAGAACCGGAACCCCGGCCCCAGGCGGCGGTCGTCGACGAACTGGACGATCGAATACAGATCGTCGAGCCGGTTTTCCAGGGGGGTTCCGGAAAGCACGAGCGCGAAACGCGATCGCAAGCCCTTGACTACCCGGCTGGTCTTCGATTCCCAGTTCTTGATCCGCTGCCCTTCGTCCAGAATGATCAAATCCCAATGATTGTGCTCGATGGCCAGCAGATCGCGCAGCACTTGCTCGTAGTTGCACACGGTGAAAAAACAGCCGTTGCCGTACTGCGACTGCCGCTCGGCGGCGGCCCCATGGACAAGCTGCACGTCGCGATCGCAGAAACGGTGGATTTCACTGCGCCATTGCGACTTGACCGACGCCGGGCAAATCACCAGTACTTTGCCGACGTCGGCCTCGCGGGCCAATAACTCGGCCATGCCAACCCCTTGCATGGTTTTGCCAAGCCCCATGTCGTCGGCCAGAATCGCCCGGCCGGCGCCGCCTGCGAAGGCGATGCCGTCCAACTGATAAGGCAACAGCGGCAGCTTGAGCAGCGTGGTACGCAACGGATGCCGCGCGGGATCGTGGCGAATCGCGCCCGCCGTGGCACGCAGGCGCTCCTGCGACGTCCGCTGTTGGATGAGCTCCTCGGCATCGGGATAGATCGTCACTTCGTGTCCGAGTCTTTGCAGACGGGCCAGCCGCTTGAGCAAGTCGTGCAAATCCTCGATCGGGCGATCGCGCAGTGGAGCGACGATCTTGGCCGCTTGTGCGTCCATGCGCTCGGGCACGAGCAGCCGTAGCGTAACCTCGCCGGCATAGTGCAGGTGAAGAGCCAGGCTCTGAGGGCGGAAGGGCTGATTAAGTTGTCGCGGCGTAAATCGCCGTTTCGCCTTGGCCAACACGTGCAGCACGTGTTTGCAGGTGCCCAGCGTGTTGGTGCGAAAGTCGGGGCAGGAACAATACGAATCGCCAGGCTCGGTCCCCCGCAAAGCCACTCGATAAGTCTTGCCGCTGAGTCGATTGGTCACGACGTAGTCGGTCCACGGCCGCGCCGCGTTCACCGCCCGCACGGACATCTTTTCAGCCCGCGCACGGTCGGCACGCTCCGCCAATGCCCGGCTCACCAACGCATCTTCGGCCAGGCTCTCGATCGGTTCGCGCGGCTTCGGTGGCGCGGCCAGACCAAGCGCCAGCTTCTCTTCCAGAATGAGCGAGAAGGCCGCGCCAACGTGTTCGCAAACGCGCCGACAGCGATTGCAGCGAAAATGGAGCCGGTTGCGGGCCTCGGCCATCAGGGTTATGGTGACCGTCAGCGGCGAGCCGTCGAGTGAATCGCCCGGAAAACGCAAGCGGAACAGGTCGGCCCCCAGGAAGACGTCGTCGCGGAGCTTGAACTCCCAGGTGTTCGCGTGCCGCTGGATCAACTGCCGGCCCTCGGGGCCCAACAGCTTGCAGGCCTCGGCAAACGTCAACTGGGAAAGACGGTCTTTGAGCGACAGTCGCCCGCTGGGCAAAACTTTGGCCGTTGAGGTCGTCATGACGTCGCACTCCTTGCCGGGCAGGAGGAATCAATTCGGGCTGGCCAATCCGTGAATTCAATAATGTATCGCATCCGATCCGCTCGTAAAGCCAAGTTTACTAAGGCGGCGGGTTGGCCGGCAAAACAGTCGCGCGCCCCCGACTTTGTTCTCCTGAACGTTGACACGAGACGCCAACCCAGTTGCATGGACGTTATTCGCCGCGAGAGAATAACGTCTGGACCGCTGTGCAGTGGTTCGGTGGTTGAACTGATTCATGCCCGCTGGGAGTGTTTCCATGATCGACGACCTCTCGCTCTTGTTGCGTACGCACTTCGGCTTCGATCGCTTTCTGCCGGGACAACGCGAAGTGATCGAACATTTACTGGCGGGCAAGTCGGCGGCAGCCGTGTTTCCCACTGGGGGAGGAAAGTCGCTGTGCTATCAATTGCCGGCCCTCATGCTCGACGGCGTGACGCTCGTCGTCTCGCCGCTGATCGCCCTGATGAAGGACCAGATCGACGCCCTAACCGGCCACGGCATCGCGGCTGCCAGGCTCGACTCGACGCTGTCGGCCGATCAGTATCGAGATGTCGTGCAACGGGCGCGCGCCGGGGCCTTGCGGCTGCTCTACGTGGCGCCCGAGCGGTTTCAGAATGAGCGGTTTCGCCAATCCATCGAACAGGTGCGCGTGGCATTGTTCGCGGTCGACGAGGCGCACTGCATCTCCGAATGGGGGCACAACTTTCGGCCCGACTATCTCAAGCTCGTCGAATTCGCGCGCCGCTGCCGCGCCGAGCGGCTATTGGCCCTGACCGCAACGGCCACGCCGCAAGTGCTTGACGATATCTGCCGGGCCTTCGAAATTGAACCCCACTGCGCGGTGCGCAACAGTTGCTATCGGCCAAACCTGACTATCCTCACCACGCCGGTTGACTTCCGAGCCCGGGAAGCGCTGCTGGTCGAACGCATACGCCAGCGGCCCTCTGGCCCGACAATCATCTACGTGACGTTACACCGAACCGCGGAGACCGTGGCCGCGAACCTCGCGGCCGAGGGGTTCGACGCCCACGCCTACCATGCCGGCTTGGAGGACGACCAGCGTGCCACCGTCCAGCAGCGGTTCATGCCGTCGGACGCCGGCATCGTCGTGGCCACAATCGCTTTCGGCATGGGCATCGATAAGTCCAATATCCGCTATGTCTATCACTACAACTTGCCGAAGAGCTTGGAGAATTACTCGCAAGAGATCGGCCGTGCCGGCCGCGACGGGCAACCGGCCACTTGTGAGATGTTTGTCTGCCAGGATGACCTCAACCAGCTGGAGAACTTCGCCTACGGTGACACGCCGACTTGTGCGGCGGTTGAGCGCCTCGTCGAAGCCGTGTTCTCTCAGGATCCTGAGTTCGACGTCAGCTACCATGAGCTCGCCGCGCAGTGCGACATCCGCGTATTGGTGGTTCGCACGCTGCTTACGTACCTTGAGCTGGACGGCCTTCTCTCCGGCGGAACGCCCTTTTACTCAACGTACAAGTTCCGGCCGCTGCGGACTTCCAGCCAGATCCTCTCGCAGTTCGACGGCCAGCGCCGCCAGTTTCTCGAACAGCTTCTTCGACAAGTCAAGCAAGGCAAGACCTGGTTCCAAATCGACGTCGATCGCGCAGCCCAGGCGATGCAAGCACCACGAGATCGTGTCGTGCGCGCGTTGGAATACTTGAGCGACCGTGGTTGGATTGAATTGCAGGCCGCAGGTACGCGCAACCGCTATCACCGCTTGAAAACCCCGAGCGATCGGACCGCTCTGGCCAGGCAACTCCACGCGCGCACCATCGACCGCCAGCAACACGAAATCGCGCGACTTGGTCAGGTGCTGCAATTGACGCGGCAATCTGGTTGCCAGGTTAACACCCTGTGCCGCCATTTTGGCGACACGCGAGCCGAACCTTGTGGACACTGTGGGCAGTGTCTTGCTCTCAACCTGCCGAAGGAACTGCCACGGCGCGATCCGCCGCCGATCGACCAGGCAATCATCGACCAGGCACGGGCGTTGCGTGCCGAACATCCGGAACTGTCCGATCCGGTAGTCACGGCCCGTTGGTTGTGCGGCATCACGTCGCCGGCTATTTCGCGTGCCAAGCTCACGTCCCATCCGCTATTCGGCGTGCTCGCACACCAGCCCTTCGCCGAGCTCCGCAAGCAATTAGAAAACGCGTGAAAGAGACACGCGTGCCGCGGCGCCGACTAGCCGTCAAACCCGCCGGCCAGCCGATAATCGCAGACGTACTCGTCCCGCCAAACCAAGTTAGCTAATGCGGGAAACAGGACTTGAACCTGCACGGTATTACTACCACTAGGCCCTCAAC